>NZ_CP020042.1:6300017-6601225 GCF_002028425.1 Streptomyces katrae
CGCCCGCGCCGTATGGCGGGGCCCGCTCTTCGGCGAGCGGCCGCAGGACGCCGGGGAGGGGTCGGTCTCCCTCGACTCGGTGGGCGCCGGCCTGCGGATGCGATGGAGCAGCCGGATCTCCGAGCCCGCCGGGGAGAGCACCCCGGAGGAGCTGGTGGCGGCGGCGCTGGCCATGGACTACGCGCAGTGCCTCACCCACAAGCTGGAGGAGCGAGGTCACCTCGCCCGGGTGCTCGACGTCGAGGCCACGCTCCACCTGGAGCTCGTCGAACCCGGCCGCCACTCCCTCACCTCGGGCTCCCTGGTCGTCCGCGGAGAGGCGGACCTGCCGCCCGACCTGTTCCAGGAGCTGTCCCTGACCGCCCACCGGGAGTGCTTCCTCGTCATAGCCCTGGACCTGCCCATCTCGGTCCGGGCGACCCTGTCCGCCCCGAGCGGCGGCTAGGCAGGTGCCGGAGGCCGGGTCCGCGCGGACGTGCCGCGCGGACCCGCCCGGCCTTCGCGGGAGACCGCGGGAAACACGAACGACCGACAGACGCGACGACGAGGTGCACACGAGCATGACCACCGGCTTGGACGGCGACACCTGGTTTCGCAGGTACTCCGCGACGGACACGCCCCGCCGCCGCCTGCTGATCCTGCCTCACGCGGGTGGCTCCGCGAACTTCTTCCACCCCTGGGGCCGCGCCTTCGACGACGGCACGGAAGTCCTGGTGGGGAAGTACCCCGGTCGCTACGAGCGGCTGGCCGACCCCTTCATCTACACCATGGACGAGCTCGCCGACCAGGTGACCGCCGCCCTGCTGCCCCTCGCGGACGTGCCCCTGACGCTCTTCGGCCACAGCATGGGGGCGTCGCTGGCCTACGAGGTGGTGCGGCGCCTGGAGCAGCGGCACGAGGTGCGGCCCGCCGCCCTCCACGTGTCCAGCCGTGAGGCCCCGCACCGGGTGCCTCCCCGGGACCTCTACCGCAGGGACGACGCGGCCCTGCTCGCCGAACTGCGCAGGCTCGGCGGGACCGACTCCGCCCTCCTGGACGACCCGGACGTCCAGGAGTTCGTCCTGCCGGCGCTCCGGGCGGACCTCACCGTCGCGGACACCTACGGCCCGCGCCCCGCCGGCCCGGTCGGCTGCCCGGTCCACGCCTGGATCGGCGACGCGGACCCGTCCACGTCGGCGCGGGAGATGAACGCCTGGGCCGATGTCGCGCCCGCCGGATTCCGGCTGCGGGTCCTGCCCGGCGGCCACTTCTACCTCGTCGAGCAGCGCGACGCGGTGCTGCGCGAGCTCTCGGGCCACCTGGCCGCCGCGGTCTGAGTCCCGGCCGGGGCGGCGGTGTCAGGTCCGCTGGAAGCCGTGGTGGCGGCCGATGACCGAGAAGCCGCGGCGCTCGTACCAGTGGCGCGGCCAGTCGTCCGCGTCGGCGGTCAGGAAGCGGGTGGCGCAGTGCGCGTCGGCGGCCCCCCGCAGGGCGGTGGCCAGTACCGCGTCCGCGTAGCCGCTCCTGAGGTGGAGTTCGGAGGTGATCAGGTCCTCGATCTGGGCCGTGCCCGAGGCCGCGTCCACGTAGAGGTCCGCCCACGAGGCGACCTCGCCCTCCGGGGTGCGGGCGCCGATGAACCGCACCGCGGCGGCCCCGCGCCGGTTGGTCTCGCGCCGGTCCACGAGCTGGCGGATCACCTCCTCGTCGGCGTCGGGCAGATAGCCGCGCCAGCGGCGGGCCAGCGGTTCGCGGAGCGCGTCCAGGGCCACCTCCTGCGCCCCGCCGCCGGGCGGCACGGGGCCCTCGTGCAGCATGACCAGGTAGGTGGAGCGGGTGTACCCGGCCCGGACCAGCGGTCCGGCGCAGGCCTCGCCCACCTCGTCGTCCAGGACCATGACCAGACGGTGCGACAGGTGCCCCAGGGCCTCGTCGGCCAGGCCCGGCAGCGCCCCGGGATCGGGCGTCCCGTCGATGACCACGTGGTTGTTGGAGTAGGAGAGCGCGAACTCGTCGTCGAGCGCGGCGAAACCGCCGGGGAGCTCGACGGTCCGCGCGGCCCGGCGGCGCGCGAAGCCGGCGAGGAAGCTCTTGATCTGGTCCATCTGCTGCATCTGCGAGCCGGTCATGGGGAGGAGCCTAGGCGGCCGGACCCGTGACCGCCGCCGAATTCCGCCCCCGGTCCGTGGCATATGCACGTAGGCTGGCCTGCCATGGAGACGACGGGGGAGTCCGAGGAGAGCTGGGCCGCCACGCGCGCCTGGGTGGACAAGACGCTGTCCGGTGGGGAGCGCGTCGAAAGCGCGGCCCTGCTCCGGGGCGGCTGGACCTCCACGATGCGCAGGCTGGAGCTGACGGGCGGGGCGGAGGGCCCCAGACCCCTGGTACTGCGCTCCTTCGTCCGGCCCTTCTACCTCCGGCACGCCGAAGGGCTGCTGACGCGCGAGGCGGACGTCCTGCGGCTGCTCGACGGTACGGACGTGCCCGCCGCCGCCCTCGTGGCCGTGGACGCGACGGCGCAGTACTGCGACCACCCCTCGCTGCTGATGTCCCTGCTGCCGGGAACGGTCCGCCTCGACGGTGAGGAGGCGGACCGGCGCGCCGGGCTGATGGCCCGCCAGCTGCTGGCCGTCCACCGGCTGGAGGTGCCCGGGCGGGACCGGCCCCGCGCCTACCAGGCGTGGACCTCCGCCGAGCGGGTCAGCCCGCCGGAGCGCACCCGCCGGCCCGGGCTGTGGCGGCGGGCCGTGGACGTCATCCGCCGCGACCCCCCGCGGCACCGGGCCTGCTTCCTGCACCGGGACTTCCACCCCGGCAACGTCCTCTTCGAGGGCGCGGGCGCGCAGCTGCGGATCAGCGGGGTCGTCGACTGGGTGGAGACCTCCTGGGGCCCGGCCGACCTCGACGTGGCCCACTGCTCGACCTCCCTGGCCCTGCTGCACGGGGTGCCGGCGGGCATGGGCTTCGCCGACCGCTACCTCGCGGCGGGCGGGACCCTGGCCGAGGACCCGGCCGACCACCTCTACTGGCGGCTGCTCGACGCCCTGGCCTTCGCCCCGGACGCCGAGAAGGTCGCCGTCCCCTGGCGGGGGCTGGGCCGGTCCGACCTCACCCCGGCGGTCATGACGGACCGGCTCGAGGACTACCTCGACGCCCTCCTCGTACGCTACGGCTGAGCCGCGGGCGGGCCGCCCGGCGCCCCCAGGGCCGCCGCCAGCAGCCGCTTGTCCGGCTTGCCGACCTCGGTCAGCGGGATCCGGTCCACGGTGTGCACGGCCCGGGGCGCGTACATCGCCCCCTTGTGCCGCGTCACGTACTCCCGGATCACCCCGGCTCCCGCGTCCCGCCCCGGTACGGGGACGACCGCGGCGTGCACCTCCTCGGTCCCGTCCTCCCTACGCACCCCGAACACCGCGCAGCGGGCGACGGCGGGATGGGCGAGGAGCAGTTCCTCCACCTCCGCCGGGTGGACGTGCCCGCCGACCACGACGACCTTGTCCCCGAGCCGGTCCACGACGAACAGGTGCCCCGAGGCGTCGAGGCAGCCGACGTCCCCGGTGCGGATCCAGCCGTCGCGCAGCACCTCGGCGGTCGCCCCGGGCCGGCGCCAGTACCCGCTCATCGTCATCGGCGTCCGGACGACGATCTCCCCGGTCTCCCCGGCGGGCAGGGGCCGGCCGTCGGCGCCGCGGATCTCGATGGTGACGCCGGGCGCCGCCCGCCCCGCCGTCGGCCGGCCGCCGGGGCCCGTCACCCCGTGCTCGTGCGGCAGCACCTCGGCGATGTTGCCCGCCTCGGTCTGCCCGTACCAGCCGTGCAGCACCGGCCCGAAGGCCCGGGCCGCCTCCCGCAGCCGCCCCGCCGAGGCGGCGGTGCCGCCGTAGAAGACGCGCCGCAGGGCGGACAGGTCGGCCGCCGGACGGTCCGGATGGTCCAGCAGCTCGTAGAGCAGGGGCGGCAGGAGCCAGACGTCGGTGACGCGCTCCCTTGCCAGGGCGGCCAGTACCTCACCCGCGTCGAACGCGGGCCGGAGCACGACCGTGCCGCCGGCCAGGAGGGTGATGTCCGCCAGGATGCCGGCCATGTGCGCCAGCGGGGTGCAGGCGAGCACCCGGGGCCGGCTCCCGGCCGGGATCCGGCCCGCGTAGAGGGCCAGCGCCGCGGCGTACGGGCCGTGCGCCATCCGCACGCCCTTGGGGATCCCGGTGGTGCCGCCGGTGAAGCGGACGCACCAGTCGTCCCCGGGCCGGGCCGCGCCCGCCACGGGCAGGGGCGGCCGCAGCGCCGCCGCCGCGGTGACGTCCTCGAAGCCGGGGGAGGGCCCCAGCGACAGCGCGGCGGGCACCGCCGTCCGGGCCAGCAGCTCCCCGGCGGCCGCCTCCGCACCGGGCGCCACCAGCAGCGTCACCGCGTCGAGGCTCCGCGCGATCCGGGCCCGGGCCTCCGCGGCCATGCCCTCGCTCAGGAACACCACCCGGGCGCCGAGCAGGTTCACCGCGTACCGCGCGACCAGCGCCTGGGGCTGGTTGCCCGTCAGGAAGGCGACGGTGGAACCCCGCCCGACCCCGTGCTCCGCCAGCTCCGCCGCCGTCCGCAGCACCCCGTCACGGAACTCCCCGGCCGAGACCGCGGGCCCCTCCGCCGGGACCAGGGCGGGGCGGCCGGGGTCACGGGCAAGCACCTCCAGCACGGACTCCGCGTAACTCGTGTACGGATCGGGCCGGCCGGGACTGTTCTCGGTGTTCTCGGTCATGTTCCGCAGGCTAGGAGCGCACCGCACATGCGGTCCAAGACCGGTTCTGCCATGAAAGGATGCCCCCACGGTTATGAAGGGGGCCCGCCGCGATGGATCTGCCCGCCCTGCGCTGCTTCCAGGTCGTCGCACGCCACGAGCACATCAGCCGGGCCGCCGCCGAACTGCGCGTCGCCCAGCCCTCGGTGAGCCGCACCGTCGCCCGCCTGGAAGCCGACCTCGGAGTGGAGCTCTTCGAGCGCCGAGGCCGCCGCATCCGCCTGAACCGGCACGGCGCCGCCTTCCTGCGCCGCGTCGACCGGGCGCTGGGCGAACTGGAGGACGGCCGCCGCGAACTGGCGCAGGCGGCCGGCGCCGGCAGCGGCAGCGTGACGGTGGCCTCCGAGACCCTGATGACCCTGGCCGCCCTCCTCCCGGGATGGCGCCGCGCCCGCCCCGGCGTGGACCTCCGGCTGCGCCAGTGCCCCGCCGACGCGATGGCGCACCTGCTGCGCACCCGCGAGGCGGACCTCTGCCTCGCCGCCGAGCCGCTCGCCGGGCCGGGACTGGAGTCGGTGGAGCTGCTGCGCGAGGAGGTGCTGCTCGCGGTGCCCGCCGGGCACCGGCTGGCCGGGCGTCAGGACGTCGCCGTGGCGGAGCTGGCGGGGGAGCCGTTCCTCACCCCCGGGCCGGGACACTGGCAGCGGGAACTCGCCGACCGGCTGTTCGCCCGCGAGGGCCTGCGGCCCGCGGTCGTCTGCGAGGGCGACGAACCCGGCGCGCTGCTGGACCTGGTCGGCGCGGGCCTCGGGGTCGCCCTGCTCCCGGCGATGGCACGGGAGGCGGGCCTGCGCGGGGCGGTGGCCTGGGCGCGGCTGGAGGGCACCGACAGCCACCGGGTGCTGTGGCTGGTGCGCGACCGTACGGCCTTCCGGCCCGCCGCGGTCGGCGACTTCGCCGCCTTCGTCCTCGCGCACTTCCGCGCGGAAGGCTGACGCCGCAGCCCTCAGAGGGTCCGCGCGGCCGCTCCCGGGGTGGGTCGGGGGTAGGTCCGCGACTGCTTGACGCTGCCGAACGCGAAGCTCGACTCGATCGAGGCGATCCCGGGGATGGCGTGGATCCGGTGGCGGACCAGGGCCTCGTACGCCTCCAGGTCCTCGATCACCACGCGCAGCAGGTAGTCGCTGCTGCCCGCCATCAGATAGCAGTCCTGGATGTGCTCGATCACCGCGACGTGCTGCTCGAACTCGGCGACCGCCTCCTTGGTGTGCCGTTCCAGACGGATCCGGACGAAGACGGTGATCGGCAGCCCGAACGCCACCTGGTCCACCACCGCCGTGTAGCCGCGGATCAGTCCCGCCTCCTCCAGCCGGCGGACCCGGCGCAGGCACGGGGAGGGGGACAGCCGCACGCGGTCGGCGAGGTCCTGGTTGGACAGCCGTCCGTCGGCCTGCAGCTCCCGGATGATCTGGAGGTCGACGGCGTCCATGGCCACTCCCGGGGTTCCTCGGCGCGCTCTCGGCGATTCTTGGCAGATCCTGCCCCAAACGTATGTCCGAGCGGCAGAACTGGCAATCGGCTGCCCCGGCCCACGCCCTAACGTTGCCGGTGAACGGGCCGGACCGGCCCGCTCTCACAGGCTGGAGTGCATCCCTTGGTCGCGACCAAAACCACCGGCGCGTCCGCGCCTGTCGAAACGGCGGGCCCGCCGGCCGGAAACACCGGCCGGTCCGGGCTCTCCCCGCACGCCCAGGGCATGCTCGCCCTCGGCGTGACCGTGGCCATCTGGGCCGCCTTCGCGCTCAGCGCCCGCGCCCTGAGCGCCTCCACCCTGCTGCCCGCCGACGCCGCCCTGCTGCGCTTCGGCGTCCCCGTCCTCGTCCTGGCCCCCGCCCTGTGGCGGCGCAGGCGCAAGATCGCCGCGGTCCGCCCCGGAACCGCCCTGAAGATCGTCTGCGGGGCCGGGGTGCCCTTCTTCCTCGCGGCCATGCACGGCGGGTCCCTGACCTCGGCGGCCTTCGTCGGCTCGATCGTCCCCGGGATGGTCCCGCTCTTCGTCTCCGCCCTGATGGCCGCCCGCGGCCGCGGGCTCCCCCGGGGCGCCCAGGCGGCCGGGCTGGCGCTGATCGCGGCCGGAGTGGCCGCCCTGGTGTGGCGCTACGTCGTCCCCGTCGACGCCGCCGTACTGGAGGGGACCGCCACGCTGCTCGTGGCCAGCGGCCTGTGGGCCCTGTACACCGTGGGGCTGCGCGACGTGGACCTCGACCCCGTCGGCTCGATCGGCCTGCTGTGCCTGCCCTCCTTCGCCGTGATCGCCCTGCTGGTCCTCACCGGGGCCCTCCCGACGGGCCTGGCGCACGCGGCGGGCGCCGACATCGCCCTGTTCCTCGTGGTGCAGGGGCTCGGCGTCGGGCTGTGCGCGGGCCTGCTGTACGCCTTCGCCATCCGCCGGCTGGGCGCCGAACGCAGCTCCGCCGTCGGCAGCCTCAGTCCCGTCGCCGTCGTCCTGCTCGCCGTCCCCGTGCTCGGGGAGTCCCCGACCGCCGCCGTGCTCGTCGGCGTCCCCCTGATCACCGTCGGCGTCGTCCTCGCCAACCGGCGCCCCCGGCCCCGCACCCGTCCCTCCGCCCACCCCCGTCCCGAGGTCCCCGCAGATGCTTGAGCTCCTTCCCCCGCCGCCCACCGACCCGCTGTGGGACCTGACGTACGAGTTCGGCTCCGACGAGCGGGCCGAGCGGCTGAACCTGGTGCTCGGCGTCTACCGCGACCACACGGGCCGCACGCCGGTCATGGCCGCCGTCCGCGAGGCGGAGATACGGCTCGCGGAACGTTCCGAGTCCAAGGAGTACCGGGGCCTGTCCGGCAACTCCGCCTTCAACCGGGCCCTGCTCACCCTGGTCCTCGGGGACACCGGCCCGCAGGGCCCGGCCGGCCGGGCCGCGGCCGTCCAGACCGTCGCGGGCTCCGGGGCGCTGCGGCTGCTGGCCGACCTGATCTGCCGCACCCGCCCGGGCGCCACCGTGTGGATCAGCGACCCGGCGTACGTCAACCACCGCCCCATCCTGGAGGCGGCCGGGCTGGAGGTCCGCACCTACCGCTGGCGCGACGCCGAGGGCCGCTTCGACGCGGCCGGCGTCCTGCGCGACCTCGCGGCGGCCACCCGCGACGACGTGGTGCTGCTCCAGGGCTGCTGCCACAACCCCACCGGCGTCGACCCCGAGCCCGAGGACTGGGAGGCCCTGGCCGCGCTGGCGGTCCGCGACGGCTGGGTGCCGTTCGTCGACCTGGCCTACCACGGACTCGGCGACGGGCTGGAGGCCGACCTCGGGGCCACCCGCCTGCTCGCCGACCGGGTGCCGGAGATGCTCATCGCCGTCAGCTGCTCGAAGAACTTCGGCCTGTACAGCGACCGCACCGGCTGCGCCATCGTCCTCGGTGCCTCCGAGCGGGCCGTGCGGCACGCCGAGACGGCCCTGCAGAACGCCGCCCGGACGCTGTACTCGATGCCGCCCGAGCACGGGGCCGCCGTCGTCACCACCGTCCTGGAGGACGAGGGGCTGCGGGCCGCCTGGCGGGCCGAGCTGGAGGTCATGCGCGGCCGCATCGAGGCCAACCGCACGAACCTCGCCGCACGGCTGGCGGAGCTCGGCTGGGGCCCGCAGGCGGCCTCGCTCGCACGGCAGCGCGGAATGTTCTCCATGCTGCCCCTGACCCCCGAGGAGATGCTCAGGCTGCGCCGGCAGTACGCCATCTACGGGACCACCGCCGGGCGGATCAACATCGCGGGCATCGAGGCCGGGCGGATCCCCTGCCTCGCGCGGGGAGTCGCGGGCGTACTCGCCGGCCGCTGAACCGCTGGACAAAGCATGCAGGTCGAGAGCCCCTGGAGAATGGCCGGATAGAACTCACAGCGGGCGGTGGGCAGTTGGCCGTGTGGCATCATGGCCGCGTTGTCGACCGCTGGGTTCGCCGGAGGACTGAGGGATGAAGTTACCTGGCTCCGCGTTACCGGCGTCGGAGGACCGCAGGCTCAGGCGGCGGCTGAAGAAGGTGCGCCGGACCTGCGAAGGGCTGCTCGCGGAATGGGGCATGGAGCACGGCTGCGGCATCGACGAGCTCCACGCGCACCTCAGCGCGCGGCGCGGGCGTCCCATCCACCTGATCCCGACGGCCTTCCCCGAACGCCACCTGTTCGGGATATGGCTGAAAACGGATGACTTCGACATCATCGCCTTCGAGAAGGCGGCTTCGGCGTCGCACAAGGAACACATCATCGCCCACGAACTCGCCCACATCGCCTTCGACCACCAGGGGTCCCTGCAACTGGACCAGGCAGGCGCCGGTCCGCGCGAGCCGGAGGTGACGGGAGGAGTGGGCGAGGCGGGTGCGCTGTTCTCCGACGTCGACCCCGAGGCCGTGCGCAGCGTGCTGATGCGTTCCCGCTACAGCGACGACGAGGAGCAGGAGGCCGAGACGATGGCCTCCCTGATCCTGGCCCGGGCCAACAAGCGGTGGACCGAGCCCGCCTGGGGGGTGCCGGACGAGGCCGCCGAGATAGTGGCCCGGATAGAGAGCGGTCTGGGCAGGCCCGAGCAGGGGCCGGCGTGATCTACGCGATCCTCGCGTGGGTCTGTGCCTTCGTCGGCCTCGCGGCCTTCGCCTACCGGCTCCCGGACCTGCTGCGCAGACGGCACGACGTCGCCCTGTGGGCGCTGTGCACCTACTTCCTGTGCTCCGGGATCAGCTTCCTGGTCGACCTGGACCTGCTGCGGCTGCACATCTCCGCCTTCTTCGGGCTGCCGAACATCACCTCGCTGATCACCCAGGCGGCGGTCGTGGTGCTCACCGCCGCGCAGCAGGTGGTCCTCGTCTACTGGTCCTCACCGCCCGCCGAGGCGCGCCGGATGGCCCGCCGGCGCGTCCTCGGCTTCGGCGGCGCGCTCGCCGTGCTCGTCGTCTCCTCCTTCTCCGTCGGCCCGGTGGCGCACTCGGAGACGGCCACCTCCACGATCCTGCTCAGCATCCAGCACGGCGGATACGCCGTGTACATGTCCTTCTACCTGCTGGTCTGCGCGGTCGGGCAGTTCGAGACCGTGCGCCTGTCGCTGCGCTTCACCACCATGGCCAACCGCCAGTGGCTCAAGGTCGGCATGCGCACCGTCACCGTCGGCGCCAGCATGATCCTCGTCTACTGCGTCACCCGCGGAATCCAGATCGCCGGCACCCGCCTGGACTTCGACGGCAGCGCCCTCGACCCCATCCAGTGGACGGCCGGCAGCGTCGGCGCCCTCCTCCAGATCGCCGGCTGGACCATCCCCTCCTGGGGCATCCGCATCACCCGCGCCCGCGGCTGGATCCGCTCCTACCGCTCCTGGCACCGGCTGCGGCCCCTGTGGTGGGCGCTGTACCAGGCCTCGCCGGACATCGCCCTGGACCCGCCACGCTCCCGGCTGCGCGACCTCGTGCCCCCGCGGGACCCGCACTACCGCCTCTACCGCCGCGTCATCGAGATCCGCGACGGGCAGCTGATCCTGCGCACCTCCCTGTCCCTGGAGGACTTCTCCCGCGTGGCCCGCTCCCTGGACCTCCCCGAGGACCCGACCTCGCCCCTGGGCGAGGCCCTGCAGGTGCGCGCCGTCCTCAGCCGGCCCGCCGAGGAGCGGGCGGAGCGCGCCGACGCCTCCGAGATCCCCGCGCGGCCCCCGTACGAGGACTTCCGCGACGAGGTGGAGTGGCTGAGCCAGGTGGCCTCCTCCTTCAACCGGCTCGGCCAGGGCCGCCCCGGGCCGGTCGACGCGGGCCTGCTGTCATGACGGCACCCGGGCGGGAGCCGGGGGAGTGCCAGGACCTGGTCCCCCTGGCCGCGGGGGCCGTCGCACGCCTGGTCGCCCTCGACACCGGGCGGGGCGCGACCGCGGCCGTGGCCGCCGTACGGGAGGCCGTGCGACCGCTCCCGCAGCTGTCGGCCGCCCCGGACACCCTGCGCGGCCTCGGCCCCGACCCGCTCGCCGCCCTCGCCGAGCTGGCGGAGGTCATCGGCTGGATCCTCTTCGACGCGGGCCACTACCGCCGTGCCCACCGGATGAACGCGCGGGCCCTCGCCCTGGCGGAACTGTGCGGGGACCGCTGGACGGCCCGGCTGACCCTGCTCAACCACAGCATGCTCACCACCCACACCGGCCGCCCCCGGGCCGCCCTGGACGCCGCCGCCCGGGTGGCCGGGCCGCGCCCGCTGCCCGCCCGCGTCGCCGGCCTCGTCCTGGTCCGCCGGGCCCACGCCACCGCCCTGCTCGGCGCGGACCGCGAACCCCTCCGGCTGATCGCCCGCGCCCAGAGCCGCTTCCTGGACGGGATCTCGCCCCGGGACCCGCACTGGGCGTGGTGGATCGACCAGACCGAACTCCTCGGCCACCAAGGCTGGGTCCACGCCCGGCTGCGCCGCTGGGACCGGGCCATCCCGCTGCTCTACGAGGCCGCCACCGCACCCGGCCCCTCCTACCGGCACCTGTTCTCCGCCGAGCTCCTCGCGGCGTTCGCCGGAGCCGGCGCCTGGCATGAGGCGGAGGAGCTCATCGGACGGATCGCCCCCCGGGCCGCGGCCATCGGCTCGGTCCGCACGACCGAGACGCTGGCCGCCACCGCGGCCGGTCTGCGCCACCGCCGCGGGGCCCCGGCCTCCCTGCGGGACGCGGCGGTCCACCTGCGGGAATCCCTGCCGGCCTGAGCCGCCCGGCCCTTCGGAGGGACGGACCCGCCGGACGGCCGCCACGACGCGCGACACCGACACACCCACCACTCCACAGATTGGACGACGACATGCGCTCTCCACGGATCTCGACGCCCGCCGCCGGCCTGCTGGCCGCGGCGGCCCTCCTCTTCGCCTTCGGCGGTCCGGTGTCGCAGGCCGCCTTCGGCACGCCCGCCGCCTCGGCCGCCCCGGCCGCGCAGCCCGCCGCCGAGCAGGGCACCCCGTACATCTCCACGCACCTCTACTTCGGCACGGGCCGGCACAACGGCAACCCGCCGATCACCGAGGCGGAGTTCAACAAGTTCCTCGCCGACGTCATCACCCCCCGGTTCCCCTCCGGGCTCACCCTCCAGGAGGGCCGCGGCCAGTGGCGTGACAAGGAGGGCGACATCAACAGTGAGAGATCGTACGAGCTCACCGTGATGTACCCGGTGCGCGAGGCCGCCGCCCGCAACGCCGACATCGAGTACATCCGCAAGCTGTACTGCACGACGTGGGAGCTGGAGTCCGTGGGCCGGGCCGACGTCCGCGCCCAGGTCGACTTCTGAGTCCGGCGGGCAGGCGGCGCCGGGGGAGCGGCCTGGACGCCGGGCGCCCCTGCGCGCGCCGCCGCGCCCCCGCCGTTCCGCCCCCGCCACAGCGCCCCATACCGAGCCCTCGGATAGGGTGAATCGGTACGAATCGGACCCCTCGGGGTGAGGATCGGTGTATTGGACACGTACCAGTCGGCGAGCAGGGTGCCCGATCCGCCGGAAGCGGCCGTCGGGTACGCGGGCGTCCTGCGCGAGCTGCTGCCGATCGCCCTGTGGCGGGAGGACGCGGACGGCATCGTCGTGGAGTGGTCCCTGGCGGCCCAGGAACTCCTGGGCCACCGGCCCGAGGAGATCCTCGGCCGCCCCGGCACCGCCGTCCTCGTCCCCGAGGGCAACCGCGGACTCGCCGACGACCTGACCCGCCGCGTCCAGGCCGGCGAGACCGTCGTCGGCACCCTGCCCGTCCGCCACCGCGACGGCCACCGGGTCGCCATGGAGATGTGGATCGTGCCCGCCGCCGACCCCCGGGGCCGCAGGGGCGCCATGCTCATCGCCGTCGAGACCTCCCAGGTCCTGCGCATGCGGGACTCCCTCGCCGCCCTCCAGAGCCTGTTCACCCAGTCCCCGATCGGTCTCGCCACCCTCGGCCCCGACCTGCGCTTCCTGCGCGTCAACGACGCCCTCGCCCGGATGAACGGCGTCCCCGCCGCCGACCACCTGGGCCGGCGGCTCACCGAGGTGGTCCCCGGGGTCAACGCCACCGCGCTGGAGGCCACCATGCGGCAGGTGCTCGAACGGGGCACCGCCGTCCTCGACGTCCGCCGCACCGGCCGCACCCCCGCCGACCCCGGCCACGACCACACCTGGTCCTGCTCCTACGCCCCCCTCCTCGACGGCAGCGGCCGCACCCTCGGCCTGATCGCCTCCCTCATCGACATCACCGAGGGCCAGCGCGCCCAGCAGGAGGCCGAACGCGCCCGCACCCGCTTCGCCCTCCTCGCCGAGGCCGGCACCCGCATCGGCACCACCCTCGACCTGGGCCGCACCGCCCAGGAGATCGTCGACCTGCTGGTGCCGCAGCTCGCCGACTCCGCCGACGTACAGCTCCTCGAAGCCGTCCTCGACCCCGACGAGACCCACGCCGCGGCCGCCGCCACCCACGGGGTCATGCGCCGCCTCGCCGCCGCCTTCCCCGACCCCACCGCCCCCACCGCCCGCCTGGTCCCCGGCCAGACCCTCCAGATCCCCGCCGGGTCCGTCTACGAACGGGTCATCGCCGAGGGCGTGCCGATGAACCTCTACGCCTCCGACGTCCCCGCCCTGATCACCGACCCCCGCGCCGACGCCCTGCGCGCCTACCTCGCCGCCCTCGGCTCGGCCCGCATGGTCCCGCTCGTCGCCCGCGGCAAGGTGCTCGGCGCCGTCGCCGTCACCAGGCTGCGCAGCCGCGAGCCCTTCGACGCGCAGGACTGCGTCCTGATCGACGAACTCGTCGCCCGGGCCGCCCTCAACATCGACAACGCCCGCATGTACACCGCCCAGCGGCACGCCGCCCTCACCCTCCAGCGCAGCCTCACCAACAGCGCCCTCCCCGACGTCCCCGGCCTCGAGCTGACCGGCCGCTACCTGCCCGCCAGCGACCACGACGTCGGCGGCGACTGGTACGACGTCATCCAGCTGCCCCGCGGCCGCACCGGCCTGGTCATCGGCGACGTCATGGGACACGGCATCCACGCCGCCGCCGTCATGGGCCAGCTCCGCACCGCCGTGCGCACCCTCGCCCGGCACGACGTGCCGCCCGCGCGGATGCTCCGCTCCCTGGACGCGGCCGTCCGCGACCTCGGCGAGGACGAGATGGCCACCTGCGTCTACGCCGTGCACGACGCGGCCACCGGCTGCTGCGTCATCGCCCGCGCAGGGCACCCGCCGCCCGCCGTGGTCACCGCCGACGGCACGGTCGCCTTCCTCCAGGGCCCGCCCGGCACCCCGCTGGGCACCGGAGGCCGCTCCTTCCCCTCCGAAACGGTCCGGCTGCCCCCCGGCAGCCTCCTCGCCCTCTACACCGACGGGCTGATCGAGGCCCGCGACCGGGACCTCGACGAGGGCATGGACCGCCTCGCCCGCGCCCTGCGGCAGCCCGCCCGGCCGCTGGAGGAGCTGTGCGAGGCCGTCCTGACCCGGCTGCTGCCCACCGCCCCGCAGGACGACGTGGCGGTCCTGCTGGCCCGCACCACCGGCTGACCGGTGGCGGCGGCTCACCAGGCCAGGTCCCCCAGCACGTCCGGGTCCAGACCCGGCGGCAGCTGCGGCTCCCCGCCCGCCGTACGCGACAGCTCCGCCCAGATGACCTTGCCCCGCTCCGTGTAGCGGGTGCCCCACCGCTCCGCGTACTGGGCGACGAGGAACAGCCCCCGGCCGCCCTCGTCGGTGGTGGCCGCGTAGCGCAGGTGCGGGGAGGTGCTGCTGCCGTCGGAGACCTCGCAGATCAGGTTCCGGTCGTTCAGCAGCCGGACCCTCATCGGCTCGTTCCCGTACCGGATCGCGTTGGTGATCAGCTCGCTGAGGACCAGCTCGGCCGTGAACGAAAGCTCCTCCAGCCCCCACGCCTCCAGCTGCCCGGCCGCGGCCCGGCGCACCCGGGAGACGGCCGACGGGTCGTCGGGCACCTCCCACTCCGCGATCCGGTGCGCATCCAGCCGCCGGGCCTCGGCGATCAGGAGTGCGATGTCGTCGCTCGGCGCCGGGAACAGCATCGCCGCCAGCACGTCCGCGCAGGCCTGCTCGGGGCTGCGGCCCGGCCGGGCCAGGGTCCGGCCCAGCAGCTCCAGCCCGGCGTCGAAGTCCCGGTCGCGGTCCTCCAGCAGCCCGTCCGTGAACAGCACCAGCCGGCTGCCCTCGGGCACTGCCAGCCCCGTCGCCTCGAAGGGCATCCCGCCCACCCCGAGCGGCAGCCCGGTCGGCAGCTCCGGGAACTCCACCCGCCCGTCGGGGTGGACCAGCGCCGGCCCCGGATGGCCGGCGCTGGCCATCACGCAGTGCCCCGACACCGGGTCGTAGACGGCGTACAGGCAGGTGGCGCCGGTGATGCCGGCCGGCTCCTCGGCCCCCTCGCCCACCCCTTCGCCGGGCTCCTCGCCCGCGGCCGGCTCGCCGCCCTCCAGCTGGTCGATCCGGTCGATGAGCTCGTCCAGGTGGCCCAGCAGCTCGTCCGGGGGCATGTCCAGCGTCGAGAAGTTGTGCACGGCCGTGCGCAGCCGGCCCATCGTGGCCGCCGCGTGCACCCCGTGCCCCACCACGTCGCCCACCACCAGCGCCACCCGCGCCCCCGGCAGCGGGATCACGTCGAACCAGTCCCCGCCCACCCCGGCCTTCGCCGGCAGGTACCGGAACGCGGTCTCCACCGCGCTCAGGTCCGGCAGCACCCGGGGCAGCAGACTGCGCTGGAGGGTCACGGCGGTGGCGTGCTCACGGGTGAAGCGGCGGGCGTTGTCGATGGAGACGGCCGCACGCGCCCCCAGCTCCTCCGCGAAGGACAGGTCCTCCTCGTCGAAGGGCTCGGGGGTGTCCGCGGCCCGCCAGAAGTTCGCCATCCCCAGCACCACGCCCCGCGCCTGGAGCGGTACGGAGATCAGCGAGTGGAACCCGTACTCCAGGGCCACCCGCGTCCCGGCCGCGTCGGCCGCCCGCCAGCCCATCGCGGCCTGCAGGTCGGCGGCCAGCACCGCCCGCCCGGCGTCCAGGGCCTCCGCCATCGGAGCGTCGGGCACCGCGAAGAAGATGGTGTCCCCGACCGGCTGGAGCGGCTGGTCGGCGCGCACCCCCGTCATCGCCGCCCGCCGCATCCGCGCGTGCATCCCCGCCACCGGCGAGGGCTCGTCCCCGCGCAGCACCGGCTCCAGCAGCTCGACGGTGACGAAGTCCGCGAAGCGCGGCACGGCCACCTCCGACAGCTCCTCCGCGGTGCGCACCACGTCCAGGGTGGTCCCGATCCGCCCCCCGGCGTCGTACAGCAGCTGCAGCCGCTCCCGGGCCACCTCGGCGCGGCCGGACAGCGCGGCGAGCTCGGTGGTGTCGCGCAGGGTCATCACGCTGCCCGAGGGCCGTCCGCCGAACGGCGCGGTGGGCCGTACGTTGACGGCCAGCAGCCGGTCGCCCGCCAGGTGGACCTCGTCCGTGGCCACCCGCCCGGACAGCAGCAGCCCGGCGGTGCGCGGATCGAGGCCCAGCTCGCCGACGTCCCGCTGCTCGGCGTCGGGCGGCAGGTCCAGCAGCCGGCGCGCCTCGTCGTTGGCGAGCAGCAGCCGGTGGTCGGCGCCGACGATGAGCACCCCCTCGCGCACGGCGTGCAGCACCGCCTCGTGGTGCTCGTTCATCCGGGCCAGCTCGGCGGCGCCCAGGCCCCGGGTCTGGCGCCGCAGCCGCCGGCTGACCAGGGCGGCCCCGGCGGTGCCCAGCAGCAGGGCGCCGGCGGCGGCCCCGATCAGCAGCGGGAGCTGTCCCTCGACCACGTGGCCGAGGTTCTCGATCTCTATGCCGGTGGAGACCAGCCCGACCACCTTGCCCCCGGCGTCCCGCACGGGGACCACGGCCCGGACCGCGTCACTGGGCGCACCCCGGAACACCTCGGTGAAGGGCTCCCCGGCTGCCGCCCGCCCGAGGTCGCCGGTGGCGCGCTTGCCGATCAGGTCGGGCCGGGCGTCGGTGTAGCGGACGCCGTCGGTGCTCAGGACGGAGACGAAGTCGAGGCCGGAGGCCTTGCGGGCGGCGTCGGCCAGGGGCTGGAGCTCGGCGGTGGGGTCGGGGGAGGCCAGCGCGGCGGGCAGGCCGGGGGCGTGGGCGAAGGCCTCGGCGGCGGCCAGCGAACGGTTGCGGGCGTCCTTCTCGCTGTCGTGGCCGGCCTGGAAGAACAGGGCCAGCGCGGCGGCCGTGATCAGCAGCAGCACGATGAGCGCCTGGAGGGCGAACACCTGGCCGGCGAGACTGCTGCGGGCCAGCGAGAGGCGCGCGAGCAGGCTCGCCGGCCGCGTATCCCTGTGCCGACCCGAACGTCCGGTCATGAGCCATTTCTAACACTGTCACCGGTTAGGGGAGCGTTGGCCGCCGCCGTGCGGTACGCGCGCGGGCTGCGTCCGAAGGCCGCCGCGAAGCGCTGGCGGAAGGTGACCTCGCTGGCGAACCCCGCCCGGCGGGCCACCTCGGGCACCGGGTGGTCGGTGCGCTCCAGGAGCTTGCGGGCCTCGTCCAGCCGGCGGCCCAGCAGCCATTGGTGGGGCGTGGTCCCGGTGGAGGCCGCGAAGTGCCGGGCGAAGGAGCGCGGGGACATCCCCGCCCAGCGGGCCAGCGTGGCCACGTCCAGGGGCTCGTGCAGCCGGCGCAGGGCCTGCTGGCGCACGGCGGCCAGCGCCTCGGCGGTCCGGTCGGCGGCCGGGGTGGGCCGGTCCAGGTACTGGGCGTGGTCCCCGGCGCGGAACGGTCCCGTCACCATCGAACGGGCGATGGCGGCGGCGGCCTCCGCCCCGTGGGCCTCGCGCACCAGGTGCAGGCACAGGTCGATGCCCGAGGCGACCCCGGCGGAGGTCCACAGCCCGTCGTCCTCCACGAACAGCGGGGCCTCCTCCACCAGCACCGCGGGATGGCGGGCGGCCAGCTGCGGGGCCAGCCACCAGTGCGTCACCGCGCGCCGCCCGTCCAGCAGCCCCGCCTCGGCGAGGACGAACGCCCCCGCGCACAGCGCCGCCACCGCAGCGCCCCGGGCGTGCACCCGCCGCAGGGCCGCCAGTACCGGCTCGGGCGTCGGATCGCAAGGCTCCGCCAGCGCCGGCACCACGACCAGATCGGCCTCGTCGAGCCAGTCCAGTCCCCGGTCGGGGGCCAGGGTGAGCCCGCCGGGCAGGGCGATGGGCCCCGGCTCCAGCGCACAGCGGCGCAGCTCGAACGGGGGCACCCCGCTGCGGCTGCGGTCGGGCCCCCAGACCTCCGTGATGACGGCGAGGTCGAAGGCGCGGATCCCGGGCTGGGCGACGATCGCGACGCGGTGCATGCGGCCACTCTGCCAGAACCCCGCCTGGCGATCCTGCCAGTCTGGCAGGATCCCATCGTTTCGCGTCCCGGGTGCCCCTGGGGCGC
Source organism: Streptomyces katrae (assembly GCF_002028425.1). GTDB lineage: Bacteria > Actinomycetota > Actinomycetes > Streptomycetales > Streptomycetaceae > Streptomyces > Streptomyces katrae_A. Next base: position 6,318,136 of record NZ_CP020042.1, read on the forward strand.
CCGGCCCCCGCCCGACATGATCGAGACATGACCGAGAACGCGATCGAGATCGCCCCCGACAGTGCCCTGATCGTCATCGACGTCCAGAAGGGCTTCGACGACGCCTCCTTCTGGGGCCCGCGCAACAACCCGGCGGCGGAGGAGAACATCGCCGCCCTGATGGACGCCTGGCAGGAGTCCGGCCGCCCGCTGGTGCTGGTGCAGCACGCCTCCTCCCGGCCCGGCTCCGTCCTCGCCCCCGACCGGCCCGGGTACGCCTTCAAGGAGTTCGTCGCCGACCGGCTCGGCCAGGAGTCCCTGCTGGTCACCAAGACCGTCAACTCGTCCTTCTACGGCACCCCCGACCTGGCGGACTGGCTCACCGCCCGGGGCGTCCGCCAGCTGGTGGTCGTCGGGATCCAGACCAACATGTGCGTCGAGACCACGGCCCGGATGGCCGGGAACCTCGGCTACGACGTAGTCGTCCCGCTGGACGCCACCCACACCTTCGACCTGGCGGGCCCCGCCGGCCTGTCCCTCACCGCCGACCAGCTCGCCGCGGCCACGGCCGTGAACCTCCAGGGCGGCGGCTTCGCCCGCGTGGTCACCACCGCCGAGGTCCTGGCGGCGGCGGAGCCCGCGTAGCGGTGTCACCCCGTGCATTAGGGTCCGTCCGTACCAGTGCACCAGGGGGCGGGATGACGGAGCGGCAGCAGGCGCCGTACGCGCGGATCGCGGCCGAACTGCGGGGGCGCATCGAGCGCGGGGAACTGCGTCCGGGGGACCGGGTGCCCTCCACCCGGGCCATCACCCAGCGGTGGGGCGTGGCCATGGCCACCGCGAGCAAGGTGCTGGCCACCCTCGGACAGGAGTGTCTGGTACGGGCGGTACCGGGCGTCGGCACGGTCGTCGCGGCCCGGCCCGCGACCGGCAGGGGCCGTCGCTCCGCCGCCGAGGACGACACGGCCCAGCGCGCCCGGATCGTCCGCGCGGCGGTCACCCTCGCGGACGCGGAGGGGCTGGCCGCCCTGACCATGCGGCGGCTCGGCGCGGAACTCGGGGTCTCCGCGATGTCCCTGTACCGGCACGTCAGCGGCGAGGAGCAGCTGGTGGTGCTGATGGCCGACGAGGTGTTCGCGCAGGAGCCCCTGCCGCTGCGGCCGCCACCGCACTGGCGGGACCGGCTGGAGCTGTCGGCGGCCCTCCAGTGGCGGCTGTACCGCGCCCACCCCTGGCTGGCGGGCGCCATGAACCTCAGCCGCCCCCTGCTGATCCCCCACGGCATCCGGCACATCGACTGGGCGCTCGCCGCCCTGGACGGCCTCGGCCTGGACGCCGCCGCCCGGATGCACGCCGCCGTGACGCTGTTCGGCTACGTCCGGGGCCACGCCGTGGACCTGGAGCCGGAGTCGGCGGCCGAGCGGGCCGGCGGGGTGAGCGGGGAGCAGTGGATGCGGGCCCAGGAGGACCGGCTGGCGGCGCTGGTGGACGGCGGCGCCTTCCCGGCCTTCGCGGGCGCCCGCGCCGGGGCCGCCCTCTCCCCGGAGTCCCTTTTCCGCTTCGGCCTGGCGGCCCTCCTGGACGGACTCGCCGCCCGGATCGCGGCCGTCCCCCGCAGACCCGCAGACCCCGCGCGGCCCCGGCTCCGGAGCCCCGGCACCCCGCAGCGATACCCCCGGGCACGGGCGAGGCCCGGTACCCCGCAGCGGGGTACCGGGCCTCGGGAGCCGTGGCCGGCCGGGACTCAGAGGACCTCGGCGGCGATGTTCTGCGCGACCTGCTCCAGCAGGGGACCGGCGTTCGGAATGGACTTCGCCGGGTCGGGCTCCAGGTCTGTCAGCGGGTACGCCTTGCGGATGCCCGCCGCCTCCAGGGCCTCCTGGCCCAGCAGCAGCCGCCCGCACACCGCCACCACCGGCTTGCCGGCGGCCCGCGCCGCGGCCGCGACCCCGGCCGGGGCCTTGCCGTGCAGGGTCTGCTCGTCCAGGGAGCCCTCACCGGTGATCACCAGCGTGGCCCGCTCCAGCGCGGGGGCGAAACCGAGCACCTCCAGCATCAGCTCGATGCCCGGCCGGAAGCTCGCGCCCAGCAGCAGCGCGCCGTAGCCGATGCCGCCCGCGCCGCCCGCGCCGGGGGAGGCGGCGAGCTCGGCGGCCTTGGGGCCGATCGCCTTCTCCAGCACCTGCGCGTAGTGGCCCAGCGCCGCGTCCAGGGTCGCCACGTCCTGCGGCGAGGCCCCCTTCTGCGGGCCGTACACCGCCGCGCAGCCCTTGGGGCCCGTCAGCGGGTTGTCCACGTCGCTGGCCAGCACGAAGTCCACGTCCGCGAACCGCGGGTCGACCCCGGACAGGTCCGCCGACGCCAGCGAGGCCAGCGCCCCGCCGCCCGGGCCCACCGGCTCGCCGTCCGCGTCCAGGAACACCGCGCCCAGCGCGGCGAGCATGCCCGCGCCGCCGTCGGTGGTGGCGCTGCCGCCCACGCCGAAGACGATCGAGCGCGCACCCGCGTCCAGCGCGGCCTTCAGCAGCTCGCCGGAGCCGTACGTGGTCGCCGTCAGCGCGGCGAAGGTGCCGGCGGGGAGCAGCTGGAGCCCGGAGGCCTCGGCCATTTCGACCACGGCGGTGCCGTCACGGAAGGCGAACGCGGCCGTGACCTGCTCGCCGACGGGACCGGTGACCCTGACCTCCCGGCGTTCGAACCCGGCCGCCACGGCGGCCGCGACCGTCCCGTCGCCGCCGTCCGCGACGGGGAGGGTCTCGACCTCCACGCCGGGTACGGCCCTGCGAAGGCCGGCCGTCACCCGCTCCGCGACCTGAACGGCCGTGAGCGAGCCCTTGAATTTGTCCGCGGCGATGAGCACGCGCGCGGCCTCAGTTACTGCTCCGTCCGTCACCTTGCTAATCCCTTGCTATCGAACAGTGCAGTCGCGCCGCCATGAGCTTATCCGGAGGATCCTCCTATGCCCATGAGTGGCCTGGGCCACATGCGGCGCGCCATGGGCCTAAATACGGATATACGCCTGCATAGTGTGGCCAGATGAGCGCGGAATCACTGGAGCAGGCACGTCCGGACGCCCCTGGCGCGGGGCCCGGCGGCGGCCCGCCGGACGACAGCCCCGACCGCATGGTCGTCACCGTCGGGGTGGCCGCCGTGCTGGCCGTGGTCGCCTGGGCGGCCCTCGGCAAGGGCTCCTTCGACGCCGCCTCGGGCTCCGCCCTGGCCTGGGTACTGGCCAACTTCGCCTGGCTCTTCGTGATCGCCGCCGACGTCTTCCTCGTCCTGTGCGTGGTCCTCGCCGTCAGCCGCTTCGGCCGCATCCGGCTCGGCGCCGACGACTCCGAACCCGAGTTCGGCAACCTCGCGTGGATCGCGATGATGTTCAGCGCCGGCATGGGCATCGGCCTGATGTTCTACGGGGTGGGCGAACCCCTCACCCACTACCTCGCCCCGCCCCCCGCCAGCGGCGCCGCCCCGCGCACCGGCGACGCGGCCCGCGCCGCCCTGGAGTGAACCACCCGGTACGGGCCCGGGCGGGCCCGTTAGGGTGGCGGCGTGACCACCACGGATGACTACGCCACCTACATCGCCGGCCTGCCCCGGGTGCTGTCCGGCGCCGCCGCCCTCTTCCGCGACGAGCGGGGCCGCGTCCTGCTCGTGGAGCCCAACTACCGCGAGGGCTGGGCCCTGCCGGGCGGCACGATCGAATCCGACCGGGGCGAGTCCCCGCGTGCCGCGGCCCGCCGGGAGAGCGCCGAGGAGATCGGCCTCGACCTGCCGCTGGGCCGGCTCCTCGCCATCGACTGGAGCGTCGGCGCGGGCCGCCCGCCGCTGGTCGCCTACCTCTACGACGGCGGAGTGCTCGACGCCGCCCAGCTGGACTCGATCACCCTCCAGGAGGAGGAACTGCTCTCCTGGAAGCTCGTCGAGCCCGCCGAACTGACCGCGTACCTCCTCGGACCGCTCGGTCCGCGCGTCCAGGAGGCCTGCCGGGTACTGGAGTCGGGCGAGGGCACCGTGGAACTGGAGAACGGCCGCCGCCCCCGGAGCACCTGACGACGCCCGACGGCCGGCCTGTCCCGAACTCCTCCACCCAGGGCAGAATCAACAGATGATCACGATGTACGCCTGGCCGAGCACGGCCGACGGTCCCGACGCACTCCCCATGGTCCACTTCACCACCGAAGAGCAGTCGGGCGGCGAACTCTCCCCCGAGGGGATGCCGGTCTGGCTCTTCGACACCGCCATCCGCGAGGGCGGCTGGGCCTCCTTCGAGGACTTCGAGGCCTGGTCCGCGCCCGCCGAGGGCTGGCAGGCCTTCTACCGCCGCGAGGACGACGTCCTCGCCGTCACCGGCCCCGGCCCCTGCGAGGGCTGGTACCAGGGCCGGCTCGGCGCCGACGACGAATGGGTGAAGGCCGCCGCGACCCAGCAGAGCGTGGTCCTGCTCGCCGCGCCGGTCCAGCACCCCTCGCTCTACGCCTACGCCGTCGAAGCGGGCGCGGGCTTCGCCCTCCTGGTCCCCCTGGCGGTGGTCTGAGGCCCTACCGGGCGCCGGCACCACGGCTCTCGAACTCCAGCAGCCGCACCTTGCGCTCGATCCCGCCGCCGTAGCCCGTCATCGAGCCGGAGGCGCCGATCACGCGGTGGCAGGGCACGATGATGCCCACCGGGTTCTTCCCGTTGGCCAGGCCCACCGCGCGGGAGGCGCCCGGCTTGCCGAGCTCCGCCGCCAGCCGCCCGTAGGACCAGGTCTGTCCGTACGGGATCCGGACGAGCTGCTCCCAGACGCTGCGCTGGAACGCCGTCCCCTCCAGCTTCACCGGCACGGTGAACTCGGTCAGCTCCCCGGCGAAGTACGCGGCGAGCTGCCGCACCACCTCCGGGAACGGCTCCTCCTGCGCCGCGACCCGCTCGCCGAAGGACTCCTCCTCGGGGCGGTGGCGCTGGCCGGTCATGTACAGCCCGCTGAGGACCCCGTCGGTGGCGACCAGGGTGAGCGCCCCGTACGGGCTGTCCACGACGGTGTGCTGCCTGTTGCCGGTCACGACTGTGCTCCTTCTCCTTCTGCGGGCATGCGGTTGATCGGGTGGCCGTCGGTCGCCCACAGGTACTGGACGGCGTAGGCGCGCCAGGGCCGCCAGCCGGCCGCCCGGGCGGTGAGCGCGGCGGGCGTGGACGGCAGCCCCAGCCCCTGGGCGGCCTTGCGGACCCCGAGGTCGGACGGCAGGAACGCGTCGGGGTCGCCCAGCGCCCGCATCGCGATGACCTCGGTGGTCCAGGGCCCGAAACCGGGCAGGGCGTTCAGCCGGGCCCGGGCGGCCTCCCAGTCGCTGTCGATGCCCAGCGGCAGCGAGCCGTCCGCGAGCGCCGCGACCAGGGTGGTGAGGGTGGTGCGGCGGCTGCGCGGCATCGACAGCGCCTCGGGGTCGAGCCCCGCCAGCGTCTCGGGGGAGGGAAACAGGTGGCTCAGCCCGCCCTGTGGATCCTCGACGGGCTCCCCGTACGCGCTCACCAGCCGGCCCGCGTGGGTCCGCGCGGCGGCGGTGGACACCTGCTGCCCCAGCACCGCCCGTACGGCGAACTCCGCCGCGTCGACGGTCCGGGGCACCCGCCGCCCGGGGGCCTTGTCCACGAGCGGGGCCAGCAGCGGGTCGGTGCGCAGCTGGTCGTCCACGGCCTCGGGGTCGGCGTCCAGGTCGAGCATCCACCGGCAGCGGCTGATGGCGATGGTCAGGTCCCGCAGGTCGGTCAGCGCGAGCCGGCAGCCGATGTGGTCGGGGCCGGGCGTGAGGGCGACGATGCCGGAACCGTGGGGGAGCCGCAGCGTCCGCCGGTAGGCCCCGTCACGCCACTCCTCCACCCCGGGGACGGCGGTGGCGACGAGGTGCCCGAAGAGGTTGTCGGGGGTGAGCGGGGCCCGGTAGGGCAGCCGCAGGCTCAGGGTCCCGGGGACGCGGGGCTCCCGCCTCCCCGCCCGGGCGGCGCGGGCCCGCAGCTCGCCGGGGGTCAGGGCGAAGACCTCCCGGACCGTCTCGTTGAAGTTGCGGATGGAGGAGAACCCGGCGGCGAAGGCCACGTCGCCCATCGGGAGCTCGGAGGTCTCGATGAGCAGCCGGGCGGTCTGCGCGCGCTGGGCGCGGGCCAGGGCGAGGGGGCCGGCGCCGAGCTCGGCGTTCAGCTGCCGCTCGACCTGCCGGGCGGAGTATCCCAGGCGCGCGGCGAGCCCGGGGACCCCTTCGCGGTCCACGACCCCGTCCTGGATCAGCCGCATCGCACGTGCGACGGCGTCGGCGCGGGCGTTCCACTCGGGCGACCCGGGACTGGTGTCGGGCCGGCACCGCTTGCAGGCCCGGTAGCCGGCCTGCTGGCAGGCGGCGGCACTGGGCAGGAAGCTCATGTTCTCGACCTTGGGCGGCACGGCCGGGCAGCTCGGCCGGCAGTAGATGCCGGTCGTCCGGACCGCGGTAAAGAACCACCCGTCGAAACGGGCGTCCTTCGACTGCACGGCCCGCACACAGCGGTCGGTGTCGGTGTACATGGCTCCAGCATCCCGGCCGGCCGGGCGGCGGGCTGGCGGTTTTCCGACATCAAGGCTAACCGTCCCAGGGGGCGGGGGTGCGGGCTGCCGCTGCGCGGAGCGGTCCCCTACCCACCCTTCCACCGTTCCCGTCTCACTCGCCGCCGCGGCTCGAAACACGGCGCTACCGCGCCCGCGCCTCAATCGCCGGCGGGGCTATTTATAGCCCCGCCGGCGATTGAGGCGCGGGGGTCTGGGGGCGGAGCCCCCAGGGAACGGGCGAAGGGCGGGTAGGGGACCCAGCCCCGCGCAGCGGCACCCGGCACCCCGGCACCGCCCGGGGAACGGCGAAGGCCCCGGGGGCCAAGTGGCACCCCGGGGCCTTCGGACGTACAGCCGAGCGGCAGCGTTACGGCAGCTGCGCCGCCCGCGCCTCGCGCCGGTTGTGGCGGAACGTGTTCGCCCGCCGCGTCGTCGCGAACAGCGGGATCGTCGCCGCGAGGGCGATCTGCAGCGCGCACCCCGTCTGGAGGAGCAGCTGACCGCCCGGGGCGTCGAACGCCCACGCCGCCAGCAGACCCATCGCCCCGACGATCCAGCTCAGCATCGCCGCCGCGAGGGCCCCCCGCGGCTTCGGGTACTCGACCCGGCTCACCATCAGCCAGGCCACGCCCACGATCGCCAGCAGGGTCGGCACGAACGGCAGCTCCAGCAGCACGATCGAGACGACCGTCAGTGCGCCGAAGGGGCTCGGCATGCCCTGGAACATGCCGTCCTTCATCGTCACGCAGCTGAATCTCGCCAGCCGCAGGACGACCGCCAGCAGCACAACGATCGCCGCCAGCGCCGACACCTTCTGGTGCGCGTCGTCGGCGACCATCCCGTAGACCAGCACGAAGTACGCCGGCGCGAGGCCGAAGCTGATCAGGTCGGACAGGTTGTCCAGCTCGGCGCCCATCGGGGAGCTGCGCAGCTTGCGGGCCACGATGCCGTCGAAGAGGTCGAAGACCGCCGCCAGCAGCATCAGTATCACCGCGGTCGCCGCGCTGTGCCGGGCCATGCCGGACTCGCCGCTTCCGGTGAGGTGCGGGATGAGGATCCCGGTGGTGGTGAAGTACACCGCCATGAATCCGCACGTCGCGTTGCCCAGGGTGAGGGTGTCCGCTATCGACAGCCGCAGCGAGAGCGGCATGTCGTCCTCGGCGGACTCCTCCGGGGCGGACTCGGGCACCCAGCCGGTGGCAGGAGTCTCGGGGTCAGTCACGGTCAATTCGGGTCACCCCCGCGGTGGTGGCCTGACCGACCTCGACCGCGACCTCGACGCCCTCCGGGAGGTAGATGTCGACGCGGGAGCCGAAGCGGATCAGACCGATGCGTTCGCCCTGCTCCACCTTGGTGCCGGCCGGCAGGTACGGGACGATGCGACGGGCGACGGCGCCGGCGATCTGCACCATCTCGATGTCGCCGAGCTCGGTGTCGAAGTGCCAGACGACGCGCTCGTTGTTCTCGCTCTCCTTGTTGAACGCCGGGACGAACCCGCCGGGGATGTGCTCCACGGACGTCACCGTGCCCGCCAGGGGCGCGCGGTTGACGTGGACGTTCAGCGGGCTCATGAAGATCGCGACGCGGGTGCGCCCGTCCTTCCACGGCATGATGCTCTGCACCACACCGTCGGCGGGCGAGATGACGCGGCCCTGCGCGATCTCGCGCTCGGGGTCGCGGAAGAACCACAGCATGCCCGCCGCGAGCGCGGTGGTGGGCACGGCCACGGCGGCCCAGCGGCCGGACTTGCGGGCCCGGGTCAGGCTGAGGGCCGCGGTGGCAACGGTCGGCAGAAGCCACGGCGATGCTCCGCGCGCGAGGCGTACGCCGAGTCGGCTGTCGCGAGGTGCAGAGGTTTGGCTGTGGGGCATGGATGACCTTCGTAGCGGGTGATTGCCGCGCCGCAAACGGGGGGACGGGACGGCGGCTTTACTGGAATGCTATCGGTTGCGCGCAACAACTGGGCAAGCCAGAAGCCGAGTCGATGGCCCCCAGCCAGTGACTGGCAGTGATCCTCCCACGGAAAACCGTGGGAAGAATCACTGCAAAAGGGACTTTCAGCCCTGGACTCGGTACTCCTCCAGCAGGCGGCGCCCGATGATCATTTTCTGGATCTCGGCGGTACCTTCACCGATCAGAAGCATCGGGGCCTCCCGGTAGAGGCGCTCGATCTCGTACTCCTTCGAGAACCCGTAGCCGCCGTGGATGCGGAAGGCGTCCTCGACGACCTCCTTGCAGTATTCGGAGGCGAGGTACTTCGCCATGCCGGCTTCGAGGTCGTTTCGTTCCCCGGAGTCCTTTTTGCGTGCTGCGTTCACCATCATGGCATGGGCCGCTTCGACCTTGGTAGCCATCTCGGCCAGCTTGAACTGGATGGCCTGGTGCTGGGCGATCGGCTTGCCGAAAGTGTGACGCTGCTGGGCATAAGAGACACCCAGCTCGAACGCACGCTGCGCGACGCCGCAGCCACGGGCCGCCACGTTGACTCGGCCGACCTCTACCCCGTCCATCATTTGGTAAAACCCTCGGCCGGTCTGGCCTCCGAGGACCCGATTGGCCGGAATGCGCAGTCCGTCCATGATCAGCTCGGTGGTGTCGACGCCCTTGTAGCCCATCTTGTCGATCTTGCCCGGGATGGTCAGGCCCGGACGGACCTCACCGAAGCCCGGCTCCTTCTCGACGAGGAAGGTCGTCATCGACTTGTGGGGCGCCGTGCCCTCGGGGTGTCCTTCGTCACTCCGGACCAGAACGGCCACCAGGGTCGAGGAGCCGCCGTTCGTCAGCCACATCTTCTGGCCGTTCAGGACGTACTCCTCCCCGTCCTTCACCGCCTTCGACGTGATGGCCGACACATCGGAGCCCAGCCCCGGCTCGGACATCGAGAACGCGCCGCGCACCTCGCCCAGCGCCATGCGCGGGAGGAAGTACTCCTTCTGCTCCTGCGTGCCGTGCTGCTTGAGCATGTACGCCACGATGAAGTGGGTGTTGATGATGCCCGAGACGGACATCCAGCCACGGGCTATCTCCTCGACGCACAGGGCGTAGGTGAGCAGCGACTCACCCAGACCGCCGTACTCCTCGGGGATCATCAGGCCGAAGAGGCCGAGCTCCTTGAGGCCGTCGACGATCTGCTGCGGGTACTCGTCGCGGTGCTCCAGCTCGGTCGCGACCGGGATGATCTCCTTGTCGACGAACTCCCGGACGGTCTTGAGGATCTCCTGCTGGACGTCGGTGAGTCCGGCGGTCTGGGCGAGTCGGGCCATGGCTACTTCTCCTGCGTCTTCAGCTCCGGGCGGCCGGGCTGTTCGCCGCCGCGCGCCTTGATGTACGTCTCGGTCGGGACCATCACCTTGCGCCGGAAGACGCAGACGAGGGTGCCGTCCTGCTTGTAGCCCTTGGTCTCCACGTACACGATCCCGCGGTCGTCCTTCGACTTCGACGGGGTCTTGTCGAGGACCGTGGTCTCGCCGTAGAGCGTGTCGCCGTGGAAGGTCGGCGCCACGTGCCGCAGGGACTCGATCTCCAGGTTGGCGATGGCCTTCCCGGAGACGTCCGGGACGGACATGCCCAGCAGCAGGGAGTAGATGTAGTTGCCCACGACGACGTTCTTGCCGAAGTCGGTGGTGTTCTCCGCGTAATTGCTGTCCATGTGCAGCGGGTGGTGGTTCATGGTCAGCAGACAGAAGAGGTGGTCGTCGTACTCCGTGACCGTCTTCCCGGGCCAGTGCTTGTAGACCGCGCCGACCTCGAACTCCTCGTACGTGCGTCCGAACTGCATGGTCCTAGGCCTCCGGGATCTCGAACTTGGTGGTGCGCTGCATTCCGGCGGCCCGGCCCTTGCCCGCGATGACCAGGGCCATCTTGCGGCTGGCCTCGTCGATCATCTCGTCGCCGAGCATCGCGGAACCCTTCTTGCCGCCCGCCTCGGAGGTGCACCAGTCGTACGCGTCGAGGATCATCTCGGCGTGGTCGTAGTCCTCCTGCGAGGGCGAGAAGACCTCGTTGGCCGCGTCGACCTGGCCGGGGTGCAGCACCCACTTGCCGTCGAAGCCCAGGGCGGCGGCGCGGCCGGCCACCTCGCGGTAGGCGTCCACGTCGCGGATCTGCAGGAAGGGGCCGTCGATCGCCTGGAGGTCGTGCGTACGGGCCGCCATCAGGATCCGCATCAGGATGTAGTGGTAGGCGTCCGCCGGGTAGCCGGGCGGCTGCATGCCCACGACCAGGGACTTCATGTTGATCGAGGCCATGAAGTCGGCCGGGCCGAAGATGATCGTCTCCAGGCGCGGCGAGGCGGCGGCGATCGCGTCGACGTTCACCAGGCCCTTGGCGTTCTCGATCTGCGCCTCGATGCCGATCTTGCCGACCTCGAAGCCCATCGTCTTCTCGATCTGGGTCAGCAGGAGGTCGAGCGCCACGACCTGCTGGGCGTCCTGGACCTTCGGCAGCATGATGCAGTCGAGGTTCTGGCCGGCGCCCTCGACGACCGTGATGACGTCGCGGTACGTCCAGTGGGTGGTCCAGTCGTTGACGCGCACCACGCGGGTCTTGCCGGTCCAGTCGCCGTTGTTCAGCGCGTCCACGATCGTGTGGCGGGCGCCTTCCTTGGCGAGCGGGGCGCAGGCGTCCTCGAGGTCCAGGAAGACCTGGTCGGCCGGCAGGCCCTGGGCCTTCTCCAGGAACCGGGGGTTGGAGCCCGGCACCGCGAGGCAGGAACGGCGCGGGCGCAGCCGGTTGACCGGGGAAGAGGGCGTGGTCATGCGGGGACCTCCGTGCTTTCGGCGATGGTGAGGGGGTGGAGCTTGTTGGCCTTGCGGATCTCGTCGACGATACGTCCGATGATCTCCGTGATGCCGAAGTCCTTGGGGGTGAACACGGCGGCCACCCCCGCCTCCTTCAGGGTCACGGCGTCGGCGTTCGGAATGATGCCCCCGACGATGACGGGGATGTCGCCCGCCCCCGCCGTGCGCAGGCGCTCCAGGACGTCCGGGACGAGAGCGCTGTGCGAACCGGACAGGATGGACAGTCCCACGCAGTGCACGTCCTCGGCCAGTGCCGCCGTCGAGATCTCCTCGGGCGTCAGCCGGATGCCCTGGTAGACCACCTCGAACCCGGCGTCGCGGGCCCGGACGGCGATCTGCTCGGCGCCGTTGGAGTGCCCGTCCAGGCCGGGCTTGCCGACCAGCAGGCGCAGCCGGCCCGCGCCCAGCTCGTCCGCCGTCCGGGCGACCTTCTCACGGACCAGGGCCAGCGGCGTGCCCTCCTCGGCGGCGACCGCCACCGGGGCCGAGGAGACCCCGGTCGGGGCGCGGAACTCGCCGAAGACCTCGCGCAGGGCGCTCGCCCACTCGCCGGTGGTGACACCGGCCCGGGCGCACTCCAGGGTGGCCTCCATCAGGTTCTCGGTCCCGGCGGCGGCCTCCTTCAGCCGGTCCAGGGCCTGCATCACCGTCGGGAAGACGAAGGGGTCGCCGTCGCCCTGCCGGTCCGAGGACTCCTGGCGCTCGGAGCGCCAGCGCCTGAGCCGCTCGACGGTGAACTCCTCGACCGCCGCGTCGACCGTCATGATCGCGCCGTCGAGGTCGGCGGTGAGCGGGTTCTCCTCGGTCTGCTGGAAGCAGTTCACCCCGACGATCTTGTCCTCGCCGGACTCGATGCGGGCGCGCCGCTCGGCGTGCGAGGAGACCAGCTGGGACTTCAGGTACCCGGACTCGACGGCGGCCATCGCGCCGCCCATCTCCTGGATCCGGTCGATCTCGGCCAGGCAGTCGGCGACCAGGGAGTCGACCTTGGCCTCGATGACGTGGGAGCCGGCGAAGATGTCCTCGTACTCCAGCAGGTCGCTCTCGTGGGCGAGGACCTGCTGGATGCGCAGCGACCACTGCTGGTCCCAGGGCCGGGGCAGGCCCAGCGCCTCGTTCCAGGCGGGCAGCTGCACGGCGCGGGCGCGGGCGTCCTTGGAGAGGGTGACGGCCAGCATCTCCAGGACGATGCGCTGGACGTTGTTCTCCGGCTGCGCCTCGGTCAGGCCGAGGGAGTTGACCTGGACGCCGTAGCGGAAGCGGCGCTGCTTGGCGTCCTCGATGCCGTAGCGCTCGCGGGTGACCCGGTCCCAGATGCGGCCGAAGGCGCGCATCTTGCACATCTCCTCGATGAAGCGGACGCCCGCGTTCACGAAGAAGGAGATCCGGGCGACCACCTCGCCGAAGCGCTCCTCGGGCACCTGGCCCGAGTCGCGCACCGAGTCCAGGACGGCGATCGCGGTGGACATGGCGTACGAGATCTCCTGGACCGGGGTGGCCCCGGCCTCCTGCAGGTGGTAGCTGCAGATGTTGATCGGGTTCCACTTCGGGATGTGGTTGACCGTGTACGCGATCATGTCCGTCGTCAGGCGGAGCGAGGGCCCGGGCGGGAAGACGTGCGTCCCGCGCGAGAGGTACTCCTTGACGATGTCGTTCTGGGTGGTGCCCTGGAGCTTGGAGATGTCCGCCCCCTGCTCCTCGGCGGCCACCTGGTAGAGCGCCAGCAGCCACATGGCGGTGGCGTTGATCGTCATCGAGGTGTTCATCTGCTCCAGGGGGATGTCCTGGAACAGCCGCCGCATGTCGCCCAGATGGGAGACCGGGACCCCGACCCGGCCCACCTCGCCGCGGGCGAGGATGTGGTCGGGGTCGTAGCCGGTCTGCGTCGGCAGGTCGAACGCGACCGACAGGCCGGTCTGGCCCTTGGCGAGGTTGCGGCGGTACAGCTCGTTGGACGCCTCGGCCGTGGAGTGGCCGGCGTACGTCCGCATGAGCCACGGACGGTCTTTCTGGCGCTCTGTCATCTCAGGCGATCCTTACGGCCTTTGAGCGGACTCAGACGTTGCGGAAGCGGTTGATCGCGTCGAGGTGCTTGGCGCGCATCTCGTGGTCGCGCACGCCCAGGCCCTCCTCGGGGGCGAGCGCGAGGACGCCGACCTTGCCCTGGTGGAGGTTGCGGTGGACGTCGTAGGCGGCCTGGCCGGTCTGTTCCAGGGAGTAGGTCTTCGAGAGCGTCGGGTGGATCTTGCCCTTGGCGATGAGGCGGTTGGCCTCCCAGGCCTCGCGGTAGTTCGCGAAGTGCGAGCCGATGATCCGCTTCAGCGACATCCACAGGTAGCGGTTGTCGTACTCGTGCATGTAGCCCGAGGTCGAGGCGCAGGTGGTGATCGTGCCGCCCTTGCGGGTGACGTAGACGGAGGCGCCGAAGGTCTCGCGGCCCGGGTGCTCGAAGACGATGTCGATGTCCTCGCCGCCGGTCAGCTCGCGGATGCGCTTGCCGAAGCGCTTCCACTCCTTGGGGTCCTGGGTGTGCTCGTCCTTCCAGAACTTGTAGCCCTCGGCGGTGCGGTCGATGACCGCCTCGGCGCCCATGGAGCGGCAGATCTCGGCCTTCTCCGGGGAGGAGACCACGCAGATCGGGTTGGCGCCGCCGGCCAGGGCGAACTGGGTGGCGTAGGAGCCGAGGCCGCCGCTGGCGCCCCAGATCAGCACGTTGTCGCCCTGCTTCATCCCGGCGCCGTTGCGGGAGACCAGCTGGCGGTAGGCGGTGGAGTTGACCAGGCCGGGGCTGGCGGCCTCCTCCCAGCTGAGGTGGCCGGGCTTGGGCATCAGCTGGTTGGACTTGACCAGGGCGATCTCCGCGAGGCCGCCGAAGTTGGTCTCGAAGCCCCAGATGCGCTGCTCGGGGTCGAGCATCGTGTCGTTGTGGCCGTCCGAGGACTCCAGCTCCACCGACAGGCAGTGCGCGACGACCTCGTCGCCCGGCTTCCAGGCGTTGACGCCGGGGCCGGTGCGCAGGACGACGCCCGCGAGGTCGGAGCCGATGATGTGGTACGGGAGGTCGTGGCGCTTGGTGAGCTCCGAGAGGCGGCCGTAGCGCTCCAGGAAACCGAAGGTGGACAGCGGCTCGAAGATCGAGGTCCACACGGAGTTGTAGTTGACCGAGGAGGCCATGACGGCCACCAGCGCCTCGCCGGGGCCGAGTTCCGGCACCGGGACCTGGTCCAGGTGCAGGGACTTGCGGGGGTCCTTGTCGCGGCTGGCGAGACCGTCGAACATCTCGGTCTCGTCCTTGTGCACGGTGATCGCGCGGTACGAGTCGGGCAGCGGCAGCGCCGCGAAGTCTGCGGCGGTGGCGGACTGCGACTGAATCGCGTCCAGGATGTCCTTCACGGTGTTGCCTCCGGCTGAGCGCTGATTGAGGGTGCGCTGAGGGGTACGCGGTGCGTGCGTGGGAGCTGTGGTGTGGTCCTGCGGGTGCCGTCGGTCCGGCGGAGCTGTGGTGCGGCCGCGCCTGTGGTGGGGCGGGCGGGAGCCTGGTGACGCAGGCATCCGGGGCGCGTTCCGTGCCGAGTGGGCGTGGACCGCGGGGACGTCCGGACGGGACTCAACGTATGGCACCCCGTGTCACTCGGCAAGGCACTGCGTGCCAAAAATTTCTCTCACTTACCGATTGACCTGCGCATATGAGCGATGATCGATCAGAGTTACCCGTGAGTAGGGGCAACTCGGACAAACGAAAGCGGCCGCCCCCGGTACGGGAGCGGCCGCTGTGACGGGAAGCACCCCGGCGGTGGCCGGGGAGCTGCCTACTTGTTCTTGAGCGCTTCTTCGATGGTCCGCATGACCTCGTCCAGCGGGGCGTCGGTCCGGGCCACCGCCACGAGCACCTCGCCCTCGGTGCGGACCGCCGTCTGCGGGGCCGCGCCGGCGCCGGCCAGGGTGCGGCCCGCGCCGATGCCGGAGCCGAAGGTCTTGCGGACGATGCCGAAGGCGTGGTCCAGCTGCGCCTCCACGTCTCCCTGGCCGCCGGCCCGCAGCCAGCGCCGCAGCACGTGGTTGTGCGCGGTCACCACCGCCGAGGCGGCCACCTCCGCCAGCAGCGGGTCGTCGTTGCCGTCGTGGTGGTCGGTCTCGTCGAAATGGGCCAGCAGATAGCGGGTGAACAGCCGCTCGTAGCGGGCCACCGAGGCGATCTCCCGCTCCCGCAGCGCCGGCACCTCGCGGGTCAGCCGGTAGCGCTCCACCGACACCGCCGGCGAGGCGGCGTACATCTTCATGACTTCCTTGATCCCCCGGCACACCGTGTCGAGCGGGTGCTCGTGCGCCGGGGCCACGTCCAGGACCGCCTCGGCGCGGATCAGGGTGTCGTCGTGGTCCGGGAAGATCGCCTCTTCCTTGGAGCGGAAGTGCCGGAAGAAGGTCCGCCGCGCCACCCCGGCGGCCGCCGCGATCTCGTCGACCGTCGTGGCCTCGTACCCCTTGGTCGCGAACAGCTCCATGGCCGCCGTGGCGAGCTCGCGGCGCATCTTCAGGCGCTGGGCGGCCGCCCGGCTGCCCGCCGTACCCTCCGGGGCGTCGGAGGCCGAGGCGGAGCGGGGTGAGGTCTTGGCGGGCTGGGACATAGAGCGAAAGTACTTCATCCGGGCGGGCGCGCGCGCCGGAGGGGGGTGCGAGGGGGGTGGATGCGGGGGAGGGCCCGCACTGGGCTCGGGAGGGTATGTCCGCCGTGAGGGTCCGGCGGACCCGAGCAGCCCTCCCCACGCATCCTGCTCAGGGCCCGTCGGCTTACCGGCGGGCGTACTCACGGAATCCGCGGCCGGTCTTCCGGCCCAGGCAGCCCGCCGCGACCAGGTGCTCCAGCAGCGGGGACGGGGCCAGGCCCGGGTCGCGGAACTCCTCGTGGAGCACCTTCTCGATGGCCAGCGACACGTCCAGGCCGACCACGTCGAGGAGCTCGAAGGGCCCCATCGGGTAGCCGCCCCCCAGCTTCATCGCGGCGTCGATGTCGTCGAGGCTCGCGTAGTGCTGCTCGACCATCTTGACCGCGTTGTTCAGGTACGGGAACAGCAGCGCGTTCACGATGAACCCCGCCCGGTCCCCGCAGTCCACCGCGTGCTTGCGGACCTTCCCGCAGACCTCGCGGACCGTGGCGTGCACGTCGTCGGCGGTCAGGACGGTCCGGACCACCTCGACCAGCTTCATGGCCGGAGCCGGGTTGAAGAAGTGCATGCCGATCACGTCCTGCGGACGCTCGGTCGCCCGCGCCACGGCGATCACCGGCAGCGACGAGGTGGTGGTGGCCAGCACCGCGCCCGGCTTGCAGACCTTGTCCAGGCCCGCGAAGAGCTGCTGCTTGACCTCCAGGTCCTCGGCGACGGCCTCCACGGCCAGGTCCACCTCGGCGAAGGCCTCCAGCGAGCCCGCCGGGGTGATCAGGTCGAGGGTCTGCGCGGCGGCCTCCTCGGTCAGGCGGCCCCTGGACACCGCACGGCCCAGGGACTTCCCGATCGCGGCCTTCGCGGCCTCCGCCTTCTCCTGGCTGCGCGCGGCCAGCACCACCGGGTAGCCGGCCTGCGCGAAGACCTGCGCGATCCCGCTCGCCATGGTCCCGGAGCCGGCCACGCCGACCGAGTGGACCGGGCGGCCGGAGCCCAGCAGCGAGCCGTCCAGCGGGGTCTGGAGGTCGCGGACGACCACGGAGCTGCCCGGTGCCTCGTAGGTGTAGAAGCCGCGGCCCGCCTTCTGCCCGGTCAGGCCCGCCTCCACGAGGTGGCCCAGGATCGGGGCCGGGGCGTGCAGCCGGTCGCCGGAGGAGGCGTACATGGCCTCCAGGACGGTCCGGGCGGTGTCCACGCCCACCAGGTCGAGCAGGGCGAGCGGACCCATCGGCAGGCCGCAGCCCAGCTTCATCGCCGCGTCGATGTCCTCGCGGGAGGCGTACTTGGCCTCGTACATGGCCGCGGCCTGGTTCAGGTAGCCGAAGAGCAGGCCGTCGGCGACGAAGCCGGGCCGGTCGCCGACCGCGACGGGCTCCTTGCCGAGCTCCCGGGCCAGGGCGGTGACCGCCTCGACGGCGACGGGGGCCGTCAGCACGCTGGAGACGATCTCCACGAGCTTCATCGCCGGGGCCGGGTTGAAGAAGTGCATGCCCAGGACGCGCTCGGGGCGCAGGGACTCGGCGGCGAGCCGGGTCACGGACAGCGCGTTGGTGCCGGTGGCCAGGAGGGTGTCGGGCCGGACGATCGCGTCCAGCTCCTCGAAGACCCGGTGCTTGAGGTCGTAGTCCTCCGGGACCACCTCGATCACCAGGTCGGCGTCGGCGGCGGCGGAGAGCTCGGTGGAGGTGCGGAAGCGGGCGAGGACCTCCTCGCGCTCCTGCTCGGTGAGCTTCTCCTTGGCCACCGAGCGGGCCGTGGCGGCCGCGAGGGCCCCGGCGGCCCGGCGGACGGCCGCCTCGCTGACGTCGATGCCGACGACCTCGCGGCCGGACCGGGCCAGGACCTCGGCGATGCCGGTGCCCATGGTGCCGAGGCCGACGACGGCGACGGTGCGGAGGGAGGAGGGACTGGACGTGGACGGAAGGTCCATCGCGGGACTCCAGTGGAATGAGGGTGACGACTGGGAGGGCGCGCGCGGTGCACGGTGCGCGCGGGGTGCCGTACGGCGGGGTGGTGCGGGAGCGTGCGGGGCGCCGTAGGGCGGGGTGGTGCGGGAACGCGGCGCGCGACGCCGTGCGCGGGGCCGTGCGTCGACGGGGTGCGTGGAGAGCCGTACGGAGTGCCGGGCGGCCTGCTGCCGTTCGGGGCGGGCCCCGGGAGGTCGCTCCCAGGTGGTTGCGCCCGGTGGTCGCGCCCGGAGGACGGGCGCGGCGGGCCTGGCGGCACGACCCTGTCCCGGGGTCCTGCCGTGCGTACGGGTGGTGCGGTGAACCGACTGGCACGGGGCGGCTGCGTCACCAGGCCGGTCCCGTGCGTGTGGAAGAGACAGTAACTCCGCGGTAACTCGCGCGCCAGAGCGCGGAGATGTGACCTGTACCGCCCAAATGTACCGATCATCGATGATCGATCAGCCGACTCCTCCCGCACGGAATCCCGGGGGAGGGCGGTACGGAGTCCGGGGAGGGTGGCCGGGGGAGGTGCACGGGTCCGGGGGGAGGGCGGTAAGGAGTTCGGCGAGGGTGGCCGGGGCCGGGGCCGGGGCCGGGGCCGGGGGCCGGGGAGTGGGGAGGGTGCACGGGGGTCCGGGAGGGCGGCACGGGGCCGGGGAGTGCGCACGGGGTCCGGGGCGGCACGGCTCCGGGGGAGGGCGGCATGGAGTTCGGGCGATGGTGCACCAGGTCTGGGGGAGGGCGGTACGAGGTCTGGGGGAGGGCGCGCCCGGGCCTGGGGAGGGCGGCACAGGGTCCCGGGAGGGGTGCACGGACTCCGGGGGACGGTGGGTCCGGGTTTGGGGGAGGCGGCACTGGGTCCGGGGAGGGTGCACGGAGTTCGGGGCAGGGTGTGCCCGGGTCTGGGGTGAGGGCGGAACTCCGCCGAACCGGGCGTGGCGCGCTCTGCGGACCCCTAGGGTGGCCGCGTGAACGAGGTACTGGAGCGCCTGCGGGCGGAGGCGGACGGGTCCCCCGCGTACGCGCAGCTGCTGGCGGCCGGCCCCGACGGGCTGGCCGCCTCGCTGACTTCGGCCGGGCAGCCCCTGTGGGCCCGCGAACTGGCCGCGTACCGGCTGGGCATGGCCGGGGACCGGCGGGCCTTCGAGCCGCTGGTCCTGCTGCTCAACCACCGTGACCCCGCGCGCTGCGAGGCCGCCGCGCAGGCCCTCGGCGTGCTCGGCGACCCGCGCACCGCCCGTGCGGCCGCCGCCCTGGCCACCAACGCCCTGCGCACCGCCTACGCCCTGCACCCGGTCCGGCTGCTGGCCGCGCTGCGGGCGCCCGAGTCGGCCCCCGCCCTGATCTCGACCCTGTCGCGGCTGCTGGCCCCGCACGACCCGTACTGGCGGGTGGCGCTGGCCTGCGTCGAGGGCCTGGGCGCCCTGGCCGACGCCCGCGCCCGCGACGTCCTGGTCCGCGCCCAGGCCCACCCCAGGCTGGCCCTGGCGGCCACGGACGCCCTGAACCGCCTGATGAACCACCACCCGGACGCCTGAACCCGGGGCTTGGGGCCGGTCTGGCAGGGCCCGGTCCGGCCGGGACCGCTCGGGCGGCGGCCGGCCCGACAGGGGCAGCTCCGGGCGGGCCTGCTCCGGGCGGGCCCACTCCGGCGGGGCCGGTCCGGCGGGGCCTGCTCCGGGCGGGGGCCGGTCCGGCGGGCCGAGGGGCCCTGTCCGCCCTTCGCCCGTTCCTGCTCGGCTACCGCTGGGCCCCCAGAGGTCTGCCCGGAACGGGGCCGGGGCGATCCGGGCCCGGTTTGCTCGCCTCGCCAGCGGCGGCTGGGGCGGAACCGCCGGGAGCGGGGCCGGGGCGGCGCCCCGGGAAACGGAGAAAGGGCGGGGCGGGGAGATGGCTCCGCGCAGCGGCCCCGCCGCAGCCGGGGCCGCTCCGGCCGGTCCTGCTCGGGCGGGGCGAGGGCCCTGGCCGGCCCTTCACCCGTTCCTCGCTCGGCTGCCGCTGGGGGCCGCTGGTGCTCCGCCCGGACGGGGCCGTGGCGATCCGCGCCCGGTGCGCTCCAAGTCCCCCGGCGGCGGCGGGGGCGGAACCGCCGGGAGCGGGGGCCGGGGCGGCGCCCCGGGAAACGGAGAAAGGGCGGGCGGGGAGACGGCTCCGCGCAGCGGCCCCGCCGCAGCCGGGGCCGCTCCGGCCGGTCCTGCTCGGGCGGGGCGAGGGGCCCTGGCCGGCCCTTCACCCGTTCCTCGCCCGGCTACCGCTGGGGGCCCTGGTGCTCCGCCCGGAACGGGCTCGGGGCGGCCCGGTGCGCTCGCCCTTCCCCGGCGGTGGCCGGGAGCGGGGGCCGGGGCGGTGTCCCGGGAAGCGGAGAAAGGGCGGGGCGGGGAGACCGCTCCGCGCAGCGGCCCCCGCAGCCGGCCGGCCCGGACCCTCAGCCGCGGAAGCCCAGCAGGCCGTGCAGGGCCGCGCCGCCCGCCGAGGACGGGACCGCCCGGGTCTGCGTCGTCGGCTTCGGGGCGGGCTGCGCCGGACAGGTCGCGTCGGAGGCCTGACCCGTCCTCAGGTACGCCGCCAGCTTCTCGTCCAGGCACTTGTTGCCCGCCAGCGCGATGCCGTGGTTGCCCCCGCCCTCCTCCACCACCAGCGCCGAGCCGGCCAGCCGGTGCCGCATGCTCACCGCCCCCTCGTACGGGGTCGCCGCGTCCTCCGTGGCCTGGAACAGCAGGGCCCCGGGGAGCGCCGTGTTCGTCACGTCCGGGGCCTGGAGCGGCTCCGCCGGCCAGAACGCGCACGGCGCGTTGTACCAGGCGTTGTTCCACGTCATGAACGGCGCCTTGGCGTGCGTGCGCCACATGTCGGCCCGCCACTTGTTCCAGTCCCTCGGCCACGCCGAGTCCCGGCACTGCACCGCCGTGTACACGCTGTACGAGTTGCCCGCCGACGGCTCCACCGCCCCGAACCGCTCGTACGCCGACACCAGCGGCTTCGGGTCCTGCTTCACCGCGTACGCCGCGAACGCCTCGGCCAGGTGCGGCCAGTAGCCGTTGTAGTAGCCGCCCGGCATGTACGTGTCCTCCAGCTCGGCCGGTCCCACCTTCCCGCCGGCCGGCGTCCCGCGCAGCGCCTCGCGCATCCCGTACCAGCGCCGCTCGACGGCGGCCGGGTCGGTGCCCAGGTGGTAGACGGAGTCGTACTGGGCCACCCAGGCCAGGAACGCCTTGTGGCGGGCGTCGAAGGCCTCGTCCTGGGCCAGGTTGTCCTCGTACCAGACGCCGCCCGGGTCGACCACGGAGTCCAGCACCAGCCGGTGCACCCGGTCCGGGTGCAGCTTGGCGTACACCGCGCCCAGGTAGGTGCCGTAGGAGTAGCCGAAGTAGCTGAGCTTCGGCGCCCCCAGCGCCGTGCGCAGCACCTCCAGGTCGCGGGCGGCCGAGACGGTGCCCACGTACGGCAGCACGTCCGCGTGCCTGGTCCGGCAGGACTCGGCGAAGGAGCGCACCCGGTCCAGGTTGGCCTGTTCGGTCGCCGGGTCCAGCGGCACCGAGTCCGGCCGTACGGGCTTGAAGTGCCCGGCCCCGCAGTCCAGGGCGGGCTCGCTCTTGCCCACGCCCCGGGGGTCGAAGCCGATCACGTCGTACCGGGCCGCCACGTCCTTGGGCAGGGCGGAGGCGACGAACCCGGCCAGGGCGCGGCCGCTGCCGCCCGGGCCGCCGGGGTTGACCAGGAGGGGGCCCTGGAAGACGGAGGCGGAGGCGGTGTGCGGGACCCGGGTCAGGGCCAGGGAGATCTGCCGCCCGGCGGGACGCTCGTGGTCGAGGGGGACCCGCAGGGAGGTGCACTGCAGCGTCGGGTAGCGGGGCGTCGCGCAGCCCGTCCAGCGCAGTCCGGCGGCAGCCGGTGCGGGCGCGGGTGCGGGCGCCGGGGCGGCGGCGGTGACGGGGCTCGCGAGGGCCGCGGCGACCGTGGAGATCGCCAGCAGCAGCGCGGCGCGCCGCTTGACGGGGCCGCGCTGCTTCGCGGGGTGCGGAACGGGGTGGAGCATGGGGCCTCCCAGCCGAGGGGTCTGGGCGGAATCGTCCCGGAAACCGCGCCCGGAAAGCGGGATTGGGCCGCCCATTGGCCCGATGTGATGACCCCTCGGGCGGCGTCCGGCTCACGACCCGCCCCGCCGCCCCGCCCCGCACCCCCCGCCGCCCCGCCCCGCCGCCCTGTCCCGCGCACCGCCGGTACGGGGGGCCGCAGATGGAGCACCCCGGTGTCCCACCCCCGCCGGGCCGCCCGTCCCGCCCTGCGCCCGCACGTCCCGCCTCGCGCTCTCCCGCCCCGCGCGGCCGTCCGGCCCGCGCCCGCCAATTCCGCCTCGCGGTCCGGCCGCCCCGCTGCCCCGGCCCCGCTGGTCCCGGCCTGCACCGTCCCGGCCCGTGCGCGGCTGCCCCGGCCCGCGCCAGCCCGCCTCGCGCCTGTCCATCCCGCGCCTGTGCCGTCCTGGCCCAGCCCGCGTGGCAGTCGCGCGCCGGTGTCGTCCCGGAGCCGCCCCGTGTCGGGCTGTCTCGGTCCGCGCCGTCGCGCTTCGCGGCCGTCCGGCCCGCGGCAGCGCGTCCCGCCCCGCGGCCGTCCGGCCCGCGCCGTCCTGATCCCGTGTGGCCGCGACCGGCCCGGCCCTCGCGGGCCGGGTCGGTCGCCCCGGCGCGGGCCCCGCGCGCGCAGTCGGTCTGCCCGCGCTCGTACCGCGCAGCCCCGGCCGGACGCTTCCGGCGGGCCGGGATCCGGGTGGACCGGATTTGGGCGGCTGCGCCGGAGGTGGTTGGCTTGCCGCGAAGAACGGACACAACTGCTGGAGGAACAGGTATGGCGCAGGTCGAGGCCACCACGGAGCGCATCATCGGGGCCGACGCGGAGACCGTCTTCGACGCGCTGGCGGACTACACCGGCACCCGGGGCAAGCTGCTCCCCGAGCACTTCAGCGAGTACGAGGTGCGCGAGGGCGGCGACGGCGAGGGCACCCTGGTCCACTGGAAGCTCCAGGCCACCAGCAAGCGCGTCCGCGACTGCCTGCTGGAGGTCACCGAGCCCACGGAAGGCCAGCTCGTGGAGAAGGACCGCAACTCGTCCATGGTCACCACCTGGACCGTCACCCCGGCCGGCGAGGGCAAGTCCAGGGCCGTCGTCAGCACCGTCTGGAACGGCGCGGGCGGCATCGGCGGCTTCTTCGAGCGCACCTTCGCGCCCAAGGGCCTCGGCCGCATCTACGACACCGTCCTCGACAACCTGGCCCGCGAAGTCGAGGCCTGACCGGCGCCGCCGGCCGCGGTCAGGGCAACTGCAACTCCCTCCGCCCGGCGGCCGGCCGCGGTCAGGGCGACTCCCCGCGCCCGGCGCCCCCGGCCGCCGTCAGGGCAACTCCCCGCGCGCGGCTCACCGGTTCGGGTGGAATTCCCGGACCCGCCACGGACGTCCCGGCCGCCCCGGCCGCACCCGCGTCAAGCCCCGCCCCGCGCCCCGTGCGGGCCGGGCGTGGCCCCGGGGCCGGGGGCCGGCCGGGCGGCTAGGGTGGGGCCCCTGTCGACCCGACACCACCGGGGGCCCGATGAAGATCCTCGTCTCAGCCGACATGGAAGGCGCCACCGGCGTCACCTGGCCCGCCGACGTGCTGCCGGGGACCCCGCAATGGGAGCGCTGCCGGGGCATGTTCACCTCCGACGTGAACGCCGCCGTCCTCGGCTTCTTCGACGGCGGCGCAGACCAGGTCCTCGTCAACGAGGCCCACTGGACCATGCGCAACCTGCTGCTGGAGAAGCTCGACGCCCGCGCCGAGATGATCACCGGCCGGCACAAGTCCCTGTCCATGGTCGAGGGCGTCCAGCACGGCGACGTCGACGGCGTCGC
Organism: Streptomyces katrae; assembly: GCF_002028425.1. Classification (GTDB taxonomy): domain Bacteria; phylum Actinomycetota; class Actinomycetes; order Streptomycetales; family Streptomycetaceae; genus Streptomyces; species Streptomyces katrae_A. Next base: position 6,341,963 of record NZ_CP020042.1, read on the forward strand.
CTTCGTCGGCTACCACACCGGCGCCGGCGCCGAGGGCGTCCTCGCCCACACCTACCTGGCCAACTCCCTCACCGGCGTGTGGCTCGACGGACTGCGCGCCAGCGAGGGCGTGCTCAACGCCCATGTCGTCGCCGAGTACGGCGTCCCCGTCATCCTCGTCACCGGCGACGACCTCACCTGCGCCGACGCCGCCGGCTACGCCCCCGACGCGCGCACCGTCGCCGTCAAGGACCACGTCTCGCGCTACGCGGCCGTCTGCCGCACCCCGGCCCGTACCGCCGCCGACATCCGGGCCGCCGCCACGGAGGCCGTGAAGCTCGCCGTCCGGCACGAACCGGTGCGCGGCGGCCCGCACACGATGGAGGTGGAGTTCGACGCGGAGCACCTGTCGATGGCCGCCACCGTCGTCCCGGGCGTCGAACGGACCGGCGAACGCCGGATCGCGTACACCAGCGGGACCATGTACGAGGCGATCCGCACCTTCAAAGCGGTCACCACGGTCGTCTCGGCGGCTCTGGAGGAGCAGTATGGCTGACATGGAACGGCTGGACGGCGGCCCCGGCGCGGCGGACCCCCACGGGACGGACCCCCACGGGACCGGCCCCCACGGAACGGACCGCCACGCGACGGAGCCCCACGCGCCGGGGGAGGCGCTGGACGCGGCGGCCTTCGAGGAGGTGGTCGCGTTCACCTCGGAGCTGATCCGCATCGACACCACCAACCGGGGCGGCGGCGACTGCCGGGAACGGCCCGCCGCCGAGTACGCCGCCGAGCGCCTCGCCGCCGCAGGGCTGGAACCCGTCCTCCTCGAACGCACCCCGGGCCGCACCAACGTGGTGGCCCGCCTGGAGGGCACCGACCCCCGCGCACCCGCCCTCCTCGTCCACGGCCACCTCGACGTGGTCCCCGCCGAGGCCGCCGACTGGAGCGTCGACCCCTTCTCCGGAGAGGTCCGCGACGGGGTGGTCTGGGGCCGCGGCGCGGTCGACATGAAGAACATGGACGCGATGGTGCTGGCCCTCGTGCGGTCCTGGGCCCGCACCGGCGCCCGGCCGCGGCGGGACGTCGTCATCGCGTTCACCGCCGACGAGGAGGACAGCGCCGTCGACGGCTCCGGCTTCCTCGCCGACCACCACCCGCACCTCTTCGAGGGCTGTACGGAGGGCCTCAGCGAGTCCGGCGCCTTCACCCTGCACACCGGACCCGGCCGGGCCCTCTACCCCATCGCCGCCGGCGAACGCGGTACCGCCTGGCTGAAGCTGACCGCGCACGGCCGCACCGGACACGGCTCCAAACCCAACCGGGACAACGCCGTCACCCGGCTCGCCGCCGCCGTCGCCCGCATCGGAGCGCACGAGTGGCCGCTCCGCCTCACCGACACCGCCACCGCCTGCATCACCGAACTCGCCGCCCTCCAGGGCCTGTCCGTCGACCCGCGCGCCCCCGGCTGCGACCTCGAAGAGGTCCTCGGCAAACTCGGCCCGGCCGCCGCCCTGGTCGAGGCCACCCTGCGCAACAGCGCCAACCCGACCATGCTCAGCGCCGGTTACAAGCTCAACGTGGTCCCCGGACACGCCACCGCCTTCGTCGACGGCCGCACCCTGCCCGGCGGCGAGGCCGAGTTCGCCGCCGTCCTCGACGAGCTCACCGGCCCCGGCGTCGACTGGGAGTTCCACCACCGGGAGGTCGCCCTCGAAGCCCCCGTGGACGGCCGGACCTACGCCGTCCTGCGCGAGGCCGTCGAACACTTCGACCCCGACGGGCACGCCGTCCCGTTCTGCATGGCGGGCGGCACCGACGCCAAGCAGTTCTCCCGCCTCGGCATCACCGGCTACGGCTACTCCCCGCTCAAGCTGCCGCCGGGCTTCGACTACTGGGCCCTCTTCCACGGCGTGGACGAACGGGTCCCCGTCGACGCCCTGCACTTCGGCGTCCGCGTCCTGGACCGCGCCCTGCGGACCCTGTGATGGGGGCCCGGTGATGGCGGCGGCGGCCGCCGCCTGCGCCCCCTACGGCAGCTGGCCCTCGCCGCTCACCGCCGCCCACGCGGCCGCCCACGACGGACGCCCCGAGTACGTCGGCACCATCGGCCCCGAGGTGTGGTGGACCGAACCCCGCCCCGGGGAGGGCGGCCGCCGCACCCTGGTGCGCCGGCCCGCCGACGGGGGCCCCGCCCGTTCGGTGCTCCCCGCGCCCTGGAACGTGCGCAGCCGGCTCACCGAGTACGGCGGCCTGCCCTGGGCGGGGGCCGCACGGGACGCCGGGGGACCGCTGGTGGTCTTCGTCCACCACGCCGACCAGCGGCTCTACGCCTACGAACCCGACGCCCCGGGCGCCCCGCCGCCCCGCCCCCTCACCCCGGTCTCGGCGGTCGGCGGCGGGCTGCGCTGGGCCGACCCGGTGCTGCGCGGCGGCGAAGTCTGGTGCGTGCTGGAGGAGTTCACCGGCCCCGCCCCCGGTGACGTACGCCGCGTCGCGGCCGCCGTCCCGCTGGACGGCTCCGCCGCCGGCGACCGGTCCGCCGTGCGGGAGCTCACCGGTGACCGGCACCGCTTCCGCACCGGACCGAAGCCCTCCCCCGACGGGCGCAGCGCGGCCTGGCTGGTGTGGGACCACCCCCGGATGCCCTGGGACGGCACGGAGCTCCAGCTGGCCGACGTCCGCCCCGACGGCACGCTCGGCCCGGCCCGTACGGTGCTCGGCGGGCCGGACGAGGCCGTGGCCCAGGTGGCGTGGGGGGCCGACGGGAGCCTGCTCGCGGTGAGCGACCTCAGCGGCTGGTGGAACCCCTACCGGGTGGACCCGGAGGGCGGCCGGCCCGTCAACCTGTGCCCCCGCGAGGAGGAGTTCGGCGGTCCGCTGTGGAAGCCGGGCCTGACCTGGATGGCGCCGCTGCCGGAAGGACCGGTGGCCGTCCTGCACGGCCGGGGCTCCTGCGTCCTCGGCGTCCTCGACCCCGACAGCGGAGACCTGGTGGACGCCGCCGGGCCGTGGACGGCCTGGCAGCCGGGCCTCGCCGTCAGCGGCACCCGCGTCTACGGGGTCGCCGCCAGCCCGCGCAGCGCGTACGAGGTCGTCGAGCTGGACACCGCCACCGGGCACGCCCGGGTGGTCGGAGCCCGGGCCGCGGACCCCGTGGACCCGGCCTACTACCCCGAGCCGCAGACCCGCACCTTCCCCGGCCCCGGCGGCCGCGAGATCCACGCCCACGTCTACCCGCCCCACCACCCCGCCCTGCGCGCCCCCGCCGAGGAACTGCCCCCGTACGTGGTGTGGGCGCACGGCGGCCCCACCGACCACGTGCCTCCCGTACTGGACCTGCACATCGCCTACTTCACCTCGCGCGGCATCGGCGTCGTCGAGGTGAACTACGGCGGCTCCACCGGCTACGGCCGCGCCTACCGCGAACGGCTGCGCGAACAGTGGGGCGTGGTGGACGTGGAGGACTGCGCGGCCGTGGCCCGCGCCCTGGCCGACGAGGGCACCGCCGACCCCGCCCGCCTCGCCGTCCGCGGCGGCAGCGCGGGCGGCTGGACGGCCGCCGCCTCCCTGGCCGCCACCGACCTGTACGCGTGTGCCGCGATCATCTACCCGGTCCTGGACCTGCGGGGCTTCGCCGCCGAGACCCACGACCTGGAGTCGCACTACCTCGACGGCCTGGCCGGCCCGCCGCAGACCCTGGAACTCCGCTGCCGCGAACGCTCGCCCGTCGCCCGCGCCGACCGGATCACCGCCCCGTTCGTCCTCCTCCAGGGCCTGGACGACCCGGTCTGCCCGCCCGCCCAGGCGGAACGCCTGCTGACCGCCCTCCGCGCCCGCACCCCGGCGGTCCCGCACGCGTACCTCACCTTCGAGGGCGAGGGCCACGGCTTCCGCCGGGCGGACACGATGGTCCGGGCACTGGAAGCGGAACTCTCCCTGTACGCCCAGGTCTTCGGCCTGGACAGGCCGGACGTCCCACGGCTGGAGCTGGACGGCGACCAGGGCCGCAGCTAGGCGCTGGCCGGCCTACGCCCTCCCTTCGCCGTAGCGTCCGGCGGAGTGCAGCCACACGCGGAGCGGGCCGAGCGGGGTGAAGCCGGCGCGGACGGCCGTGTCGAGGTCCTCGCCGTGTTCGTAGCCCACGAGCGGCAGTTCCGGCCAGTGGCGGGCGGCCGCGCCGAGGGCGGCGGACCAGGCGGCAGCGGTGTCGGTGCCGTGCAGGGCGAACACGTTGGACACGCCCACCACACCGCCGCCCGTGCTGAGGACGGCCCCGGCCGCGATCCGGCCCCCGTCGCGGCCCGCCAGGAAGAGGACGCCTTCCCGCAACAGCCCGGGGTGGAACAGCCCCGTGCTCTCCCCGCCCGACCAGGCCGCCTCCCAGAGCTCCAGTTCCCCGGGGCCCTCGACCTCGTCCCACTCCAGCCCGCCCCCGGCCGGCGCCGCGGCCCCGGCCGGGCGGTGGATCCACTGGGCCTCGAACAGCACCTCGAACCCGGCCCGGGCCAGGTCGAGCGAGGCGAAACTGTCCTTCACCGAGCAGCCGGGGCCGGTGGTGTCGACCCCGGCGAGGACGTCGGCGGCCGACGCCGCGGGGGTGAGGGTGACGGCGTCGGGGTACAGCGGCGGAGTGCGCCGGGGGCTGCACCACACGGTGAGGCGGAAGTGGCCGCTGCGGGAAACGGCGCCGCACCACTCGGCGTTGTTGCGGGCGGCGGCGCGGAGCAGCTCACAGGTGTCGGGGTCGGTGATCACACCGGGGATGCTGCCACGGACCGTAGCCTGGGTCGATGCCGTATTCCACGTCCACGTCCACGTACCTGAGGGAGGGCCCGCGCGTCGGGCTGCGCCCCTTCCGGCCCGCCGACGGACCGGAGTTCACCGCGCGGGTCCGCGAGAGCCGCGGGCTGCACCGGCCGTGGCTGTTCCCGCCGGAGACGGTAGAGGAATACGAGCCGTACGCGGCCGCGCTGGCGGAGGGGGAGCTGCGGGCCGGCTTCCTGGTGTGCGAGCTCGCCGGCGGGGCCATCGCCGGGTTCGTCAACGTCAACAACATCGTGCGGGGGGCCTTCCAGTGCGGGGCGCTGGGGTACGGGGCGTTCGCGCACGCGGCGGGGCGGGGGCTGCTGGGGGAGGGGCTGGACCTCCTCCTGGCCCACGCGTTCGCGGATGCGGATGCGGATGCGGACACGGGCGCGGGCTTGGGGCTGCACCGGCTGGAGGCGAACATCCAGCCGGGGAACGCGGCGTCCATCGCCCTGGTGCGGGGGAGGGGGTTCCGGCTGGAGGGCCTGTCCCCGGACTTCCTGCACGTCGCGGGCGAGTGGCGCGACCACGAACGGTGGGCCATCACCGCGCCGCCGGCCTGACGGTGCGGGGGCGGGTTCCGGGTGCGCGGGCGCCCCGCCCCGCCCTCCCTCCGAGCCCGGGCCCCGGACCCTGGGGCCGTATCAGGGTCTGGGGCGGAGCCCCTGGGAACGGGGGAGGGGCGGGGTAGATCTCGGCCGCGTAGCGGTCCCGCACCCGCACCCGGACGTTCGTGCGACCTCCCCCCCAGCTCCGCTGCTTCCGCGGCCCTTTGCGTAATCCTGACCGGTGGTGATGCGCGGAACCCCTGTGCACCGACCCCAGTGGCGTGTTCCATTCCCCCATGGCCACCACCGTCCGACGTGTCCCGCTGACCCTTCCCGCCGCCCCCCTGGGCCCCGACAACCCCCTGCCCGCCCTCCGCGCCCCCGACGGCGTGCACGACCTGGACGAGCGCGCACGCGAAGGGCTGCCGCGCGACATGGCCCGTCAGATCGGGTACGAGCCGCTGCGCTCCCTGCTGCCCGTCCGGATCCGCGACGGCTACGGACGGCAGCGCGAGGAGCGGGAGTTCGAGGCCGTCGTCATCGACAACGGACGGCTGCGCGCCACCGTACTGCCCGGCCTCGGCGGGCGGATCCACTCCCTCGTCCACCTCCCCACCGGCCGCGAACTCCTCTACCGCAACCCGGTGTTCCAGCCCGCGAACTTCGCCCTCAACGGCGCCTGGTTCTCCGGCGGCATCGAGTGGAACATCGGCGCCACCGGCCACACCGCCCTGTCCTGCGCCCCGTTGCACGCCGCGCTCGTCCCCGCGCCCGACGGCGGGGTGATGGTGCGGCTGTGGGAGTGGGAGCGGCTGCGCGACCTGCCGTTCCAGGTGGACCTGTGGCTGCCGGAGGACTCGGACTTCCTGTACGTCGGGGTCCGTGTACGCAACCCGCACGAACGGCCCGCCGCCGTCTACTGGTGGTCCAACACCGCCGTCCCCGAGAACTCCGGCACGCGGGTCCTCGCCCCCGCCGAGGAGGCCTGGCACTTCGGGTACGAGCGGGCGCTGCGCCGGATCCCCGTACCCAGGTGGGAGGACGCGGACCGCACCTACCCGCTGGACAGCACCTACCCCGCCGACTTCTTCTACGAGGTCGAGCCCGCGGCCGCCGGCCGCCCCTGGATCGCCGCCCTCGACGCCGAAGGGCACGGCCTGGCGCAGGCCTCCACGGGGCTGCTGCGCGGGCGCAAGCTGTTCGTGTGGGGTGCGGGGCCGGGCGGCCGGCGCTGGCAGGAGTGGCTGACGGAGCCCGGCACCGGCGGCTACGCGGAGATCCAGGCGGGGCTCGCCCGGACCCAGCTGGAACACGTACGGCTAGACGCCGGGGCGGAGTTCAGCTGGCTGGAGGCGTACGGGCCGCTGTCCGCGGACCCGGCGGCGGTGCACGGGGCCGACTGGGCGGCGGCGCGCGCCGCGGCCGGGGCGGCGCTGGACGCGGCGCTCCCGCCCGGCACCCTGGACGCGGCCCACGAGGCGTGGCGGCGCACCTCCGCCGACGCCGAGCCGGACGGCGGGCCGGGGGAGTGGCTGGCGCGCGGCTCGGGCTGGGGCGCGCTGGAGGTGCTGCGCGGGGGCTTCGCCCTGCCGGGCACGCCGTTCCCCGAGGCCGTCCTGGAGGAGGCGCAGGAACCCTGGCTGGCGCTGTGGCGGACCGGTGTGCACCCGACGCCGCGGCGGGTGGTCCCGCCGGGGCCGAGCCTGGTCGCCGCGCACTGGCGGGACATGCTGGAGACCGCCCCGGCGGACCCGCTGACCGAGTACCACCTGGGCGTGGCCCAGTGGCACGCGGGGGACACGGCCCAGGCCGTACGCAGCTGGGAGCGCGGGCTGGCGCTGGCGCCGTCGCGGTGGCCGCTGCTGAGGTGCCTGGCGGTGGCGGACGCGCTGGCCGGTGATCCGGACCGGTCGGCCGACCGGTACGCGGAGGCGTTCGAGGACCTGGCGGCGGAGAGCCGGGGCGGCGAGGCGTGGACGGCGGCGGAGTCCGCGCTCGGCCGGGAGGCCATGACCGCCCTGCTGGCGGCGGGCCGGCCGGCCGGGGCGCGGGCGGTGTGGGAGCGGCTGCGGCCGGCCCTGCGGGAACAGGGGCGCTTCCGGCTGCTGGCCGCGCGGCTGCTCGCGGCGGAGGGGCACGTGGGGGCGGCCCGGCGGGTGTTCGAGGACGGCTTCGAGCCGGCGGACCTCCGGGAGGGGGAGGAGACGCTGGCGGAGGTCTGGTCGACGGTCTCGGCGGCGCCGCTGCCGGCGCCGTACGACTTCCGCATGCGGCCGCCGAAGTAGTCCCGGGGGCCCGCTGCGCGGGGCCACCTCCCCGCCCCGCCCTTCACCCGTTCTCCGGGGGCGCAGCCCCCAGACCCCCGGGGCTGCGCCCCAGATCCCGGGGCTGCGCCCCAGACCCCCGGGGGCTGCGCCCCAGATCCCGGGGCTGCGCCCCAGACCCCCCGGGGCTGCGCCCCAGATCCCGGGGCTGCGCCCCAGACCCCCCGGGGCTCTGCCACCGGCCCCCCGCGGCTGTACCCCAGACCCGCCGCGGGCTGCGCCCCCGGCCCGCTGGGCTGCGCCGTCGGGCATCCGTGCCCTACGCGGCGGCGGGGCGGGGCGGCCGCGGCGGGCGGTTGGTCGCGGGGGTTATGCCCGGCACAGCAGTTCGCCGTTCAGGACCGAGAACCAGGCGTCGGGGGCGTCGCCCCAGGTGCGCCAGGCGGCGGCGATCCGCTCCAGGGCGGCGTCCGTCGCGTGTCCGCCGCCCACGGCCGCCTGCGCGTACGACGACGCGGTCGTCCGGTCCGCCCACAGCTCGGACCACCACGCCACCTCCTCCGGCGTCGCATAGCACCAAGCCGTCGCCGACGCCCGTACCTCCGTGAAGCCCGCCGCCCGGGCCCACGACAGCAGCCGCCGTCCGGCGTCCGGCTCGCCGCCGTTGGCGCGGGCCACCCGGCGGTACAGCTCCAGCCACTGCTCCAGCCCCGGCGTCGCCGGGTACCAGGTCATCGCCGCGTAGTCGGCGTCACGGACGGCCACGATCCCGCCCGGCCGGCACACCCGCCGCATCTCCCGCAGGGCCCGTACCGGGTCGCCCACGTGCTGCAGCACCTGGTGGGCGTGGACCACGTCGAAGGTGTCGTCCGGGAACTCCAGCGCGTGGACGTCCGCCACCGCGAAGTCCACCGTCCCCGCCAGCCCCCGCTCCGCCGCGTACGCGCCCGCCGCCTCCAGGACGTCCGCCGCCGCGTCGACCGCCGTGACCCGCCCGCCGGGGGTCACCAGTTCCGCCAGGTCCGCGGTGATGGTGCCCGGCCCGCAGCCCACGTCCAGCACCCGCATGCCCGGCCGCAGCTCGCCGACCAGGTAGGCGGCCGAGTTGGCGGCGGTGCGCCAGCGGTGCGAACGCAGGACCGACTCGTGGTGGCCGTGCGTGTAGACGGCCGTCTCGTGCGCCTGGACCTCGTTCATGGCGGGCTCCTCCTCGTTGTCGAAGTGCTGTGATCACCGTAGGGGATCCGACCGTCATCTGAGATCTGCGTTTTGACATGTGGACAGCATCCGGGCGTGCCAAGGGGATTGGCCGGGTCGACGGCGGGGCAGTGGCAGGGCGGTGGGGGGACGAGGACAGTGGGCCGCAGGGGGACGCCGAGGACGGTGAGGACGATGCCGCAGACCCTGCCGGAGCAGCACGCCGCCGCGCTGCGGCTCTTCGGCGAGCGGGTGCGGGCCGTCGCGGACGGCCAGTGGGACGCGCCGACCCCGTGCGCCGAGTGGACCGTGCGGGACCTGGTGAACCACGTCACCGGCGAGCAGCTCTGGATCGTGCCGCTGGTCACGGAGGGGCGGACGGTGGCGGAGGTCGGGGACGAGCTGTCCGGCGACCTGCTCGGCCGGGACCCGGCGGGGGCGTGGGAGCGGGCCGCGGCCGCCGGGCTGGCGGCCTTCGCCGCGCCCGGGGCGCTGGAGCGGACGGTCGGGCTGTCGTACGGCCCGACGCGCGGGGCGGCGTACTGCGCGGAGCTGACCGCCGACTGCGTCGTCCACGCCTGGGACCTCTCACGGGCCATCGGCGCGGACGACCGGCTGCCGGCCGGGCTCGTCGAGTTCTCCCTCAAGGAGGTCATGCCGTACGCCGACGGGCTCGCCGCGAGCGGGATGTTCGACGCGCCGCTGGAGGTGCCGGCCGGGGCGGACGCCCAGACCAGGCTCCTGGCACTGCTGGGGCGGCGCGGATGACGGGCCTGGCGTGACCCGGGCACGGACCACGCGCGCGGCCGGGTAGCGGGCATTATGGCGGAAATAATCGTATAAAGGGCACGTCTTAAGGGTGCGTTCCGAGGGGTGCGTCCCGAGGGCGCTTCCGCAGGCGCCTCGATCGGCGGCCGCGGCGCCGGCCGACGGCGCGGCGGGCACCCGGCACCTGGCAGTGGGCAGCGGGAAGCAGGCAGCGGGAAGGCGGGCACGTGGCGGGGATGGCCGAGGGGACGACGCAAGGGCCGGCCGGGGCCGGGGTGTGGCGCCTGGCGCCGGAGGGGCGCGGGCCGGTCAGGTACGGGCCGCCGGCCCCCGAGCCGGGGCTGCCGGTCCTGCCGGAGCTGCAGGCCGTCCTGGCCGGGGCGGCGGACCGGGCCGCCCCCGAACCCCCGGGCGGTGGCGAGTCCGTACGGGAGGCCGCCTGCCGGCACTGGGCGCGGCGCGGCCTCGCCACCGAGCCGGAGTACGTGGCCGCCGGGCCGGGCGCGCCCGCCCTGCTGCTCGCGCTGCTCGGCGCGTACGGCGGCGACGTGATGCTGCCCCGCCCCTGTCCCGCCTGGTGGACCCCGCAGGTCCGGCTGCTGGGACGGCGGGCCTACCACGTGCCCACCCCCGCCGAGTGCGGCGGCGTACCGGACCCGTACGCCCTGCTGGAGACCGTACGGCGGGTGCGCGCCGAGGGCGGTGACCCGCGCGTGCTGCTGCTGTCGGTGGCCGACGACCCGACGGGCACCGTGCCGCCGCCCGAGATGCTGCGCGAGGCCTGCGAGGCGGCCGAGACCGCCGGGCTGTTCGTGGTGAGCGACGAGAGCTGGCGCGACACCGTCCACCGGCCGCACGACACGCTCGTCCTGAGCCCCGCCGAGATGCTGCCGGACACGGCCGCCGTCCTGATCGACCTGTCGGGCGCCCTGCTGCCGGGCGGCTGGCCCGCCGCCGTGGCCCGCTTCCCCGCCACCCCGCGCGGCACCTGGCTGCGCGCCCGCACCCTCGACATCCTCACCGCCACCGGCGCACTGCCGGCCGGCCCGGTCGCGGTGGCCGCCGCGCACGCGCTGGAGGAGCCGGACGCCGTCGCCGGTCGGGCCTACGCGGCGGCGGCCCTGCACGGCGTGGTGGCGGCGGCCGTGCACCGGGAGCTGCTGGCCGTCGGGGCCCTCGCCCGGCCCCCGCAGGCCGGGCGCCACCTGTACGCGGACCTCACCCCGCTGCGCGCGGGCCTCGCCCGGCACGGGGTGGGCGACGCGATGGAGCTGGAGGACTGGCTCGGGGCGCGGCTGGGCTCCCCGACGCCCGGCGGGCAGCGGTTCGCGGACGAACTGGGCGCGCTCCGCGTCCGGCTGTCGACCGGACCGCTGCTGGGCGCCACCCCGGAGGAACGGCTCGTCGCACTCGGCTCCCGCGAACCGCTGGAGCTGCCGCACGTCCGCGGCGCCCTCGACCTGCTCGGCTCGGTCCTGGCCGGGCTGGCCGACTGACGCCGGCGCCCGCCCGCCCGGCCGCCGCTGAACGGAGACCGCCAGATGAGGGACCACCCGCAGCCCCCACTGACCAACGCCGCCACCCCGCCCGCACCGGCACCCGCACACCCGTCCCCGTCCGACGCGCACCCTCCCGAGCGCCGGCCCGAGCACCGGCCCGAGCCTGCCGGACCCCCGGGCACCGGCCACCGGGCCCCGAACCTGCGGGCCCCGAACCTGCGGGCCGCGCCGCCGGCCCCGCCCGCGTGCCCTGCCCCCGCCGGCGCGCTGCCGCCCGGGGCGGCCCCCGCGGTGCGGCCCGGCGGGCGGGGTTCCGGTCCGCGGCCCCTCGGGGAGATGCGGGCATGGCCGGGGTCGTTCGCGGACCGGCTGACCACGCCGCTGCCCGGGGTGCGGGCGTTCGCGCGGCTGGCGCGGGAAGGGGCCTTCCGGCCGGGGCCCGAGGGGCTGCGGGGGATTCCCGACCTGCCCTACCGGCCCGCCCCGCTGCCCGCCGTGGGGCCCGGCGAGGTCTGCGTGACCTGGGCCGGGCACGCCTCCTGGGTGGTGCGGACCGGCGGGCTGACGGTGCTCACCGACCCCGTCTGGTCCCGGCGGATCCTCGGCACCCCGGCGCGGATGACGCCCCCGGGGGTGCGCTGGGAGGAACTGCCGCCCGTGGACGCCGTGGTGATCAGCCACAACCACTACGACCACCTCGACGCCCCCACCCTGAAACGGCTCCCCCGCGACACCGCCCTGTTCGTGCCCGCCGGACTCGCCCGCTGGTGCCGCCGCCGCGGCTTCCGCCAGGTGACCGAGCTGGACTGGTGGGAGTCCGCCGAACTGGGCGGCGTACGCTTCGAGTTCGTCCCCGCGCACCACTGGTCCAAGCGCTCCCTGCTCGACACCTGCCGCACCCTGTGGGGCGGCTGGGTGCTCACCGACCGCACGGCCGCCACGGCCCGCACCGGCGGCGGCCGCACGGTGTACTTCGCGGGCGACACCGGCTACGGCCACTGGTTCCGCGAGATCGGCGCCCGCCACCCCGCCATCGCCCTCGCGCTCCTGCCCATCGGCGCCTACGCCCCGCGCTGGTGGCTGCGCGACGTGCACACCGACCCGGAGGAGGCCGTGCGGGCCTTCCTCGACCTCGGCGCCCGCCGCATGGCGCCGATGCACTGGGCCGCCTTCGTCCTCTCCGCGGAACCGGTCATGGAACCCCTGCACCGCGTCCGGGCCGCCTGGGCCCGCGCCGGGCTCCCCCGCGAGGACCTCTGGGACCTGCCCGTCGGAGCCTCCCGCACTCTCGGAGCCTCCCGCACCCCCGGCGCGGACACCGGGGCGCCGGGCCGGCACCCTTCGGCCGCGCGGGAGGCCCCGTAGGACCGACTCTCATGGACCTCGGCACGGACCTGCGAATGACCGCCCCGCCCCCGTGCCGGGTGACCCTGACGGACCGCCGTACGCGGCGCAGTTGGGAGGTGGCCAGGTCCGGTCCGGCTGACATGCCCCTGTCGTAGATCGCCCGGCCTGGCATAGCGTGCCACCACGGAACATCCCCGTGGAGGAAGGCGCGTACGCACGTGGACGACGGTGAGCTGCTGTTCCTGGGCGCGGCCCGGCAGGCGGAGCTGGTAAGGGCGGGGAAGGTGACCGCGCGGGCCCTCGCGGAGGCCTCGCTGCGCCGGATCGAGGCGCTCGACCCGCAGCTCGGTGCGTTCCGCGTGGTACGGGCCCGGGAGCGGGTCCTCGCCGAAGCGGACGCCCGCGACGCGGCCCTGGCGGCCGGGGCGGAACTGCCCCTGCTGGGCGTGCCCGTCGCGGTCAAGGACGAGCTGGACGTGGAAGGGGAGGTCACCACCTTCGGCGGAGCCGCCAACCGGACCCCGGCCGCCCGCGACAGCGAGGCGGTGCGGCGGCTGAGGGCGGCCGGCGCGGTGGTCGTCGGGAAGACCGCGATGCCGGAGTTCGGGCAGTGGCCGTTCACCGAGTCCGCCGCCCACGGACGCACCCGCAACCCCTGGGACACCTCCCGCACCCCCGGCGGGTCCAGCGGCGGCAGCGCCGCCGCCGTCGCGGCCGGCCTGGTCGGCGCCGCGCTCGGCGGCGACGGCGGCGGGTCCATCCGCATCCCCGCCGCCTGCTGCGGCCTGTTCGGCCTCAAACCGCAGCGCGGCCGCGTCCCCACCACCCCGCAGCCCCACCTCTGGCACGCCCTCGGCACCATCGGCCCGCTCACCCGCAGCGTGCGGGACAGCGCCCTGCTCTACGACGTGCTCGGCGGACCGGCGGAGGGCGACCGCTGGGCGGCCCGCCCCACCGCCACCACCTTCCTCCGGGCGGCCTCCACCGAGCCGGGCCGGCTGCGCATCGCCTGGTCGGCCAAGTCCGCCGTGCCCGGCGTGCGCCCCCACCCCGAGCACGTGGCCGCCCTGCGGCGGACCGCGGAGCTGCTGCGCGAACTCGGGCACGACGTACGGGAGGTGACCCCGCGCTACCCCGACGCCACGGCGGCGTTCCTGCCGCAGTTCTGCGGGGGCGTGCGGGCGGAGGCGGCGGCCGTGGAGCGCCCGGAGCTCCTGGAGCGCCGCACCCGGCAGACCCTGCGGATGGCCCGGCTGGTCCCGGAGGCCGCCGTGGAACGGGCCGTACGGGCGGGAGAGCGGCTGGCGGTACGGGCCGAACGGGTCTTCGCCGGGGCGGACCTGCTGCTCACCCCGACCCTCGCCGCCCGGCCGAGGGCGGTCGGCGCCCTGGACGGGGTGGGGCTGGCGGGGGCGCTGCTGCGGTCGCGGCCGATGGTCGCGTACACCGCGCTGTGGAACATAACGGGGCACCCGGCCGCCTCCCTCCCGGCGGGCTTCGGGACGGACGGCCTGCCGCTCGCCGTCCAGCTGGTCGGACGGCCGCACGACGAACCGACCCTCCTGAGCGTCGCCGCCCAACTGGAATCCGCCCGCCCCTGGACCACCCGAACCCCGCCCCTGGGCTGAGCACCGCGCACGGGGGCGAGGGCGCCCACCCGCCCTTCCTCCGTTCCCATGGGCGCTGCCCCTGCCCCCGCGCCTCGATCGCCGGCGAGGCTGAAGGGTCCCGGGCTCCGCCCCGGACCCCGAAACCGTGCGCTGCGCGCCCGGTGCGCTCAATCGCCGCGATGCCGCGGGTGTAGACGCGGGCGACGGATCAGCCGCGCCAAATCCAGCCTCGCCGGTGCTTGAGGCGCTGGGGGCGGAGCCCCAGGTCGTTTCAGCCCCGCCGGCGCTTGAGGCGCGGGGTCCGGGGCGGAGCCCCGGGGAACGGAGGAAGGGCGGGGCGGGGAGACGGCTCCGCGCAGCGGCAACCCCGGTCGGGGCCAGGGCTCGCCGTCGGGGACCGGGGCCGGCCCCGGGAGGAAGCGGCCGGCCTTCAGGGCGAGTTGGCTCGCGAAGTAGGCCGCCGCGTCCGGCCGCATCCGTGCCAGCGCCACCATCCCGGTGATGATCACGTCGCACACCTCGTCGTGCACGTCCTCCCAGCTGTGCGACCGCCCCTTCCGCGGGTTCGACCCGGTCGCCCCGATCACCGCCTGCGCGGCCTCGCCGAACTCCTCGCCGATCTTCAGCACTTGAATGACATGGCTCTGCGGCGGCACCACCCCCCGCTCCGCGGCCGCCGCCTCGAAGCGGGCGGCGAGGGCGTGGACCGTCTCCCAGACGGACTCGGCGCCCCCGCCCCCCACGGCCCCGCCCCCACAGCCCGGCCCCCCACGGCCTCGCGGCGAGCGGCCGGCTCGACCGGCCCGGCCCCGCCGCGGAGTTGATCCGTCATCGGTCGTCACCCCTGTCGTCCCGGAGGGGGCGAGCCTACCCCTCCCGCCCCCGTCCACCCCCCAGCCGCCGCCACACACCCGGCCCCGCGCTGATCAGTACCGTCAGGGCCACCGCCGCGGCCACGCCCTTCCACGGCTCGGAGAACAGCGAGCCGCCCAGGATCCCGATCAGCCCGTACGTCGCCGCCCAGGCCAGGCAGGCGGGCGCGTCCCCCCGGGCGAACCGGCGCAGCGGCAGCCCGCCCAGCAGGCAGGCCAGCATCACCGGGATCCGGCCCGCCGGAACCAGCCGCGACAGCACCAGGACCAGCACCCCGTGCTCCTCCAGCCCCACCCGCGCCCGCTCCAGCCGCTCCGGCGCGGCCCGCCGGCGCAGGGACTCCAGCATCCGCGAGCCGCCCCGCGAACGCACCCCCCGCCGCCCCAGCCAGTACAGGGCGACGTCCCCGGCGAAGGCCGCCAGCGCCGCCACCCCGCACACCACCAACACCCCCAGCGGCAGCGTCCGCTGATGGAACGCCACCACCGCCGCCGAACTCACCAGCGCGCCCGTCGGGATCACCGGCACCAGTGCCCCCAGCGCCACCAGCACGAACAACGCCGGGTAGCCCACCGCCCGCTGGGTGGTCTCCGGCGGCACCCGCCCGGCCACCTCCGCCGCCCCCTGCAGCCACCCCGTCACGGCAGCCGCACCCGTTCCCCATGCGCCGGGACCCGTACCGCCACCTTCGGCGCGAGCACCCCCGCCAGCCGGGCGAACTCCTCGCCCGGCGCATGGAACTCGTGCGGCCGCACCGCGTCCATGCCGATCGGCCAGTACGTCCCGTAGTGGACCGGCACCGCCGCCAGTGGCGCCAGCCGCGCCACCGCCCGGGCCGCCCCCTCCGCGTCCAGGTGCCCGGGCCCCAGGTACGGCCCCCAGCCGCCCACCGGCAGCAGGGCCACGTCCACCGGCCCGGTCTCCTCGGCCATGGTGTCGAACAGCCCGGTGTCCCCGGCGAAGTACGTCCGGGCCGCGCCCTGGACCACGTACCCCAGCGCCCGCACCCGTTGCGGCCCGAACGGCACCCGCCGCCCGTCGTGCCGGGCGCTCACCGCCCGCACCCGTACGCCCTCCCCGACGCGGACCTCCTCGCCGGCGACGACCTCCGTCACCACCAGGCCCCGCACCCGCTCCAGCCGCGCCAGCCCCGGCACCGCCCGGCGGGCCCCGCGCGGCACGACCAGGCGGGTGCCGGGAGCCAGCCGGGCCAGCGACGGCAGGTGCAGGTGGTCGGCGTGCAGGTGCGACACCAGCACCGCGTCCGCCTCGGCGGCCTCCGGCGGCGGCAACGCCCCGCGACGGCGCCGCAGATGGGCCAGCCGCCGCACGAACAGCGGATCCGTCAGCACCCGCACCCCCGAGTCCCGCACCGTGCACGTGGCATGCCCCCACCAGGTGATCTCCACCGGCACCGCGCACCCCTTCCCCGGACATCTAGAGCCTAAGGGCTGTCCCGTGGGCATTCCCCGCCGGATTCGCCTGGAAGCGGAACTGGACCGCCCCCTCCTCCCCGGGCCCGGATCGGAGTAGGGTCGGGCGCCATGGATGCGCTGCGCGTGGCCGCGATCGCCAGCCTGGCCCCGCTCGAAGACCTCGATGCCGACCCCTTCGCCGTGGACACCCGGAGCCAGCACGCCATGTGCGCGCGCTGGGCCGCGCAGCAGGGCTACGTGGTCACCCGGCAACTGCTCTTCTACGGGCTGCGGGCCGACCACTGCGGGCTCTGGAGCGACGTGGACGCCGGCCAGGTCGACCTGTTCGTCGCCCCCAACCGGAGGGTCCTCGCCCGCGCGCTGCGCTCGGTCGAGGAGTTCACCGCCGAGTGCGCGCGGCGCGGCGTCCGCCTGGAGACGGCCGGACTCGACGAGCCCCGCTACACCTCCGCCATGAAGGCCGAGGTGCACCGCAGGCTGTCCATGCCGACCGCCGGCTACGACGGCACCTGAGACCCCGGCCCACCCCCCCCGTACCCCCGTGCGCCATCCGCGACGGGGACCCTCCCGCGGCGCCCTGTGCGACGCTGGCGAAGGGGCCGCGGGCGCGGCGCGGGACCGGGGCACCCCCGGACGGGGTCCGGGGGAGACACGAGGCGGGTGCGTCATGGGGCGGTGGCGGGGGCGGTGGCGGGCCGCGGGCGGCGCACTGGTGCGGGTGCTCCTCGTGTGGGCGGTGTCCACGCTCACCCTGCTCGTGCTCGCCGGGCTCCTGCCCGACTTCCGCCTCCAGTCCGCCGACGGCGACAGCGTCACCCGGGTGGGACTGACCGCCGCCTGGGGCGCCGGCGCCTTCGGCCTGCTCACCGCCCTGGTCTGGCCGGTCGTCGTACGGGCCCTGCTGCTGGTGCCCGCCCTGGTGCTCGGACTGCTCGTCTTCTTCCTCAACGGCTCCCTGCTGCTCATGGCCCTCAGCCTGATCCCCGACGACCGAGGGGCGGCCGCCGCCCCCGAGACCGCCGTGGTCGTCGCCGCCGTGATGTCCGCCGTCGCCTCGGCCACCTCCACCGCCCTCGCGGTGCGCGACGACGAGGCGTACCGGCGCCGGCTCTACCGGCTGGCCGCCCGGCGCCGCCGCCGGGGCGGACCGCCTCCCGGCGGCGGCCCCGGGCTGGTCTTCCTCCAGCTCGACGGGGTCGGCTACCGGACGCTGCGCCGGGCGGCGGCCGAGGGGCTGATGCCCACGGTGGCCGGCTGGCTGGAGCACAGCCACCGGGTCATGCCCTGGCGCACCGACTGGTCCAGCCAGACCGGCGCCAGCCAGCTCGGCATCCTGCACGGCTCGACCTTCGACGTGCCGGCCTTCCGCTGGTACGAGAAGGACACCGGCGAGGTGATGGTCTGCAACCGGCCCACCAGCGCGGCCGAGCTCCAGCGCCGGGCCGTGGCACGCACCCGCGACGGCGGACTGCTCACCCTGGACGGAGCCAGCCGGGGCAACCTGTTCAGCGGGGGCGCCGACCAGCTGGCGCTGGTGCTCTCGGTCGCCGCCCGGCGCGGCCGCGCCAACCGCTCCCGGGCGGGCTACTTCGCGTACTTCTCCGACCCGGCCAACGCCGTCCGCACCGCGCTGTCCTTCGTCGCCGAGGCGGGCCGGGAGATCGGCCAGTCGCTGCGCTCACGGCTGCGCGACGAGCACCCGCGCGTGGCGCGCGGCGGGCTCTACCCGCTGATCAGGGCCTTCGCGACGGTCGTCGAACGGGACGTGGTGGTCTCGGCGGTGATCGGGGACCTGCTCGCGGGCCGGTCGGCCGTCTACGCGGACCTGGTGGCCTACGACGAGGTCGCCCACCACTCCGGCCCGCACGGCCGGGACACCGACCGGGTACTGGCCCGGCTCGACCGGAGCCTCGCGCTGATCGTCCGGGTCGCCGAGCACGCCCCGCGCGAGTACCGCTTCGTCCTGCTGTCGGACCACGGCCAGAGCCCGGGGGAGACCTTCCTGGGCCGCTACGGGCTCGCCCTGGAAGACCTCGTCCGGGCGGGCTGCGGGCTGCCCGTCTCCCGCCGGGCCGGCCGCACCCGCAGCGGGGCCGAGGCCAGGGCGGCGGTGCTGGCGGCGCTGCACCGGCCGGTGGAGGAGGACGGGGAGGACGCCCGCCCCGGGCCGGGACCCGACCCGGTGGTGCTGGCCTCGGGCAACCTCGGGCTGATCTCCTTCCCCGCCCTGCCGGGCCGGGCCGGCCGCCGGTGGATCGAGCGGGCCCACCCCGCCCTGCTGCGCACCCTGGCCGACCATCCGGGGGTGGGCTTCCTGCTGGTCGACGGGGAGGTGCTGGGCCCCGGCGGGACCTCGGCGCGGCTCGACGTACCGGGGGCGGCGCAGGAGCTGCTGTCCGCGTACGGGCCGGGCGCGGCGGACGCGGTCCGCCGGACGGACTCCTTCCCGCACGTCGCCGACATCATGGTCAACTCGGCCTACGACCCCCGGACCGGGACCGTGCACGCCTTCGAGGAGCAGATCGGCTCCCACGGCGGCCTGGGCGGGGAGCAGGGGCGCCCCTTCCTGATGTGGCCGACGGACCTGTCGGCGCCCGGGCCGGACCTGGTGGGCGCCGAGGCCGTGCACGAGGTCCTGCGCCGCTGGCTGCGCGAGTCGGACGGCCCCCAGGTCCCCCTCCCGGCACGGCCCGACGACCACCGGCCGGAGGAGCACCCGCCGGAGAATCACCGGCCGGAGGAGCGCCCGCCGGAGAATCACCGGCCGGAGGAGCACCCGCCGAACGATCACCGGCCGGACGATCATCCACCGGAGGATCACCGGCCGGAGGGCGCTGCGAACGGAACCTTTCCGTCCGCAGCGGGTGCGGCGCCGGACGAAACCCGGTGATTTGGCGGGGGCATCCCGGTGGTCAACCATGTGTTCACCTGCCCACCATGTGAGACATCCCGAGGCACACCCCTGATGACCAGCACCGCAGCCCCGCCCGCCGAGCAGAGCACCGCCCCCGGGGCCGCCGGAACCCGAACGCCGGTCACACCCGGACAGGCACCCGCTCCGGCCGACCGCCACACCCGCCGCTTCGGCCTCCCCGTCGCCATCTGCCTCGTCATGGGCAACGTCATCGGCGGCGGGATCTTCCTGCTGCCGGCCTCGGTCGCGCCCTTCGGCACCATCAGCCTCCTGGCCTTCGCCGTCCTGACCCTCGGCGCGATCGCCCTCGCCCTGGTCTTCGGCCGCCTCGCCCAGCGCCACCCGCAGACCGGCGGCCCCTACGTCTACGTACGCGCCGCCTTCGGCGACTTCGCGGGCTTCCTCGCCGCGTACAGCTACTGGATGACCGCCTGGGTCTCGAACGCCGCCCTCGCGGTGGCGTCCGTCGGATACCTCGCGGTGCTCTTCCCGGCGGTGGGGGAGCACAAGTGGTCGATGTGCCTGGCCGCCCTCGCCGTCCAGTGGCTGCCGGCCCTCTCCAACCTGGCCGGCACCCGGTACGTGGGCGCGGTCCAGGTGGTCGCGACCATCCTGAAGCTGGTCCCGCTGCTGGTCGTCGCGGTCGGCGGCCTGTTCTTCTTCGACCCGGCCAACCTCGGCCCGTTCCAGGCCACCGGCCAGAGCCCGGTCGGGGCGGTCTCCGCGTCCGCCGCGATCCTGCTCTTCAGCTACATCGGCGTCGAGTCCGCCGCCGTCAGCGCCGGCGAGGTCCGCGACCCGGCCCGCAACGTCGGCCGGGCCACCGTCCTCGGCACCATCGGCGCGGCCACCGTCTACCTGCTCGGCACCCTCGCCGTCTTCGGCCTGGTCGGCCACGACGAGCTGGTCTCCTCCGAGGCCCCCTTCACCGACGCCGTCAACGCGATGTTCGGCGGCACCTGGGGCGGCACGCTGGTCGCCGGCGCCGCCGTGATCTCCATGGTCGGCGCCCTCAACGGCTGGACGCTGCTCAGCGCCCAGACCCCGTACGCGGCGGCCAAGGACGGCCTCTTCCCGAAGGTCTTCGAGAAGAAGCAGCGCGGGGTCCCCGTGGTCGGCGTCCTCGTCACGGCCGTCCTGGCCTCGGCCCTGACCGTCTACAACTACACCGCGGGCTCCGCGGCGGTCTTCGAGGCACTGGTCCTGATCACCACCTTCACGGCCACCGTCCCCTACCTGCTCTCCACCGCCGCCCAGCTGTACTTCCTGGCCTCGGGACAGTCGGAGCGGGTCCGGCGCGGGCAGCTGGTCCGTGACGGCGTCCTCGCCGGCGTGGCCTTCGCCTTCTCGATGTGGCTGGTCGCCGGATCCGGATACGCGGCCGTCTACCAGGGCGTCCTGTTCCTCTTCGCGGGCGTCCTGGTCTACGCCCTGATGTCCGCCCGCAAGCGCCGCGCGGCCGCCTGACCGCCCCGGCGCACCAGGAAAACGCGGAGGCCCGCGCCGAACGGCGCGGGCCTCCGCTTTCGCCTGTCCCCGGGGGATCAGTCCAGGTAGTCGCGCAGCACCTGCGAACGCGACGGGTGGCGCAGCTTCGACATCGTCTTGGACTCGATCTGGCGGATGCGCTCACGGGTCACCCCGTACACGCGGCCGATCTCGTCCAGCGTCTTCGGCTGGCCGTCGTTGAGGCCGTAGCGCATGGAGACCACACCCGCCTCGCGCTCCGAGAGCGTGCCCAGGATCGACTGGAGCTGCTCCTGGAGGAAGGTGAAGGACACGGCGTCCGCGGGCACGACCGCCTCGGAGTCCTCGATGAGGTCACCGAACTCGCTGTCGCCCTCCTCACCCAGCGGGGTGTGCAGGGAGATCGGCTCACGGCCGTACTTCTGGACCTCGATGACCTTCTCCGGGGTCATGTCGAGCTCCTTGCCCAGCTCCTCCGGGGTGGGCTCGCGGCCCAGGTCCTGGAGCATCTGGCGCTGCACGCGGGCGAGCTTGTTGATGATCTCGACCATGTGCACGGGGATGCGGATGGTGCGGGACTGGTCGGCCATGGCACGCGTGATCGCCTGCCGGATCCACCAGGTCGCGTACGTGGAGAACTTGAAGCCCTTGGTGTAGTCGAACTTCTCCACGGCGCGGATCAGGCCGACGTTGCCCTCCTGGATCAGGTCCAGGAAGAGCATGCCGCGGCCCGTGTAGCGCTTGGCCAGCGAGACCACGAGGCGGAGGTTGGCCTCCAGCAGGTGGTTCTTGGCGCGGCGGCCGTCTTCGACGAGGATCTCCAGCTCGCGCTTGAACGCGGGCTTGTGGTCCTCCTCCTCTTCGAGCTTGTACTCGGAGAACAGGCCCGCCTCGATGCGCTTGGCGAGCTCGACCTCCTGCTCGGCGTTGAGCAGCGGCACCTTGCCGATGAGCTTGAGGTAGTCCTTGACCGGGTCGGCGGTGGCGCCGGCCACCATGACGGTCTGCGCCGGGGCGTCGTCCTCGTCCTCGTCGGACAGCACGAAGCCCTGGGCGCCGGCCTTGGGAGCCTCTTCCTCGGTGTCGTCGGCGAGGTCCTCGACGGCCCAGTCCTCACCCTCGACGACCGGGGTCTCGGCGTCGTCGGCGTCCTTGGCGGTGGTCTTCTTCGCGGCGGTCTTCTTGGTGGCCGTGGCCTTCTTGGCCGCGGTCTTCTTGACCGCGCGCTTCTTGGGCTCGGCGGCGGCCTCGGCCGGCACCTCCTCCGGGGCGGCGGCCGACGGAGCGGATATCGCCGCGGCGGCGGCCGGGGCGGCGGCGACCGAGGCCTTGCGCGCGCCGATGGGGCGCGGCGCGGCGGCCGCCTTCTTCGTCACGGTGCGGGCCGGGGCGGCGGCTGCCTTGCGGGGCTTCTTGGCAGGAGCCTTCGTGGCGGGGGCGGCGCTGACGTGGAGGGCGACGCCCTCTTCGTCCAGGACCTGGTTCAGGCTGCGCAGGACCCGCTTCCACTGGTCCACCGGGATGCGGCCGGCCTCGAAGGCCTGGCGCACGTCGTCACCGTTGATGTGACCCTGCTCGCGGCCGCGCTCGACGAGCGCGACGAGGGCCTCCGATTCGGCGATCTCCGGAGGGAACGTACGGGACGGGCTGAGCGACACAAGGAGCCTCTCGTTGCGAACAGATAAGGGGTGGGCGGGAATCATCGCGCGGACTCGGGAAACAGTCCCCAGGGGGGCTGTATTCCGGGGCCGCGCGAGGACACCTGTCGGTTCATCGCATGCCCGAGTCGATTCGTTACGCGCTGAATTGAGTGACCTGCGCCACGCTGTGGCCGGGCAACCGATCCGGCGCGGATCCGTCCGCGCCCCGGCGGCGGCGGATCCGCCCCGTACGCACGCCCCGCATCAGTCCGGCTTGCGGGCCTCGATGAGGAACCGGGAGGTGTGCGCGACGAACGGGCCCTCGCGCTCGATCCGTTCGTGGAGCTCGCGCAGCCGGTCCCGGTAATGCCCGACCGTGAAGCCGGGAACCATCCAGATCACCTTCCTCAAGAAGTAGATCACGGCTCCGATGTCGTGGAACTCCGTCCGCAGCCGCTCGGAGCGCAGGTCGGTCACCTCCAGGCCCGCCTTCCGCGCGTCGGCCTCCGCGTCGTCGGGATGGCGGGCGCGCCGGACCTCCTCCGGCTGCGGGCCGAGGAAGTACTCGACGAGCTCGAAGACGCTGGCCGGGCCGACCTGCTGCGAGAGGTAGGTGCCGCCAGGGGTCAGCACCCGGGCGATCTCCTCCCACCAGATGGTCACCGGGTGCCGGCTGGCCACCAGCTCGAAGGCGTTGTCGCCGAAGGGCAGCGGCGGCTCGTCGGCGGCCGCGACGACCACGGCGCCCAGCGGGTGCAGCAGCCGGGTGGCCCTCTCGATGTTCGGCGGCCAGGACTCCGTGGCCGCCGTCAGCGGCGGCAGCGGCCCCGCCCCGGCGAGCACCTCGCCGCCGCCGGTCTGGATGTCCAGGGCGGAGCGGACCCGGGACAGGCGCTCGGCCAGCATCCGCTGGTAGCCCCAGGAGGGGCGCTGCTCCGTGGCCCGGCCGTCGAGCCAGGAGAAGTCCCAGCCGTCGACGGAGACGGATTCCGCCTCTGCCACGAGATGGTCGAAAGTGCGCGTCATGTCTCGATCGTCCCAGGCCGGGCCCCGGTCATCCACCGGATATGCCGGTGGACGGTTCGACTACAGTGAGACCAGGGCCGTGACTGGCGTTCGGGTGGATCACCACCGGGGAGCGGCCCGGCGTACGTGCCTCCCCGTACGTCGACTGCCGCGCGCCTGGGCGAACCGCGATCCGCGAACAGCGATCCGCAGCGACGTTCAGGAGACCCCGTGACGACTGCCCCTTCGGCCACCGCCCAGCTCATGGACGGCACCGCCCTCGCCCGCCGCATCTCCGAGGAGACCGCCGCCCTCGCGGCGAAGATCACCGAGCGCACCGGCACCGCGCCCTGCCTGGCCACCGTCCTGGTGGGCGAGGACCCCGCCTCCGTCACCTACGTGCGCATGAAGCAGAACCGCTGCGCCAAGGCCGGGATCACCTCCCGCCACGTGGCCCTCCCGGCGGAGACCACCACGCAGGAGCTCGTCGCCACGATCACGGCCCTCTCCGAGGACCCGGAGATCAGCGGCATCCTGCTCCAGCACCCGGTCCCGCACCACATCGACGAGCGCGCCGCCTTCGAGGCCATCGCCCCGGGCAAGGACGTCGACGGGGTCACCATGCACTCCTTCGCCGCCATGGGCTTCGGCCTGCCCGGCTTCGTCTCCTGCACCCCCGGCGGCATCATGCGCCTGCTCGCCGAGTACGACGTGGATCTCACCGGCAAGCACGCCGTCGTGGTCGGCCGCAGTGCGATCCTCGGCAAGCCCGCCGGGATGCTGCTGCTGGAGCAGAACGCCACCGTCACCTACTGCCACTCCCGCACCAAGGACCTGTCCTCGATCGTCCGCCAGGCCGACGTCCTGGTCGCCGCCGTGGGCAAGGCCGAGTTCATCCGGGGCGAGGACATCAAGCCGGGCGCCGTCGTCCTGGACGCGGGCTACAACGAGGGCAACGTCGGCGACGTCCACTTCGAGTCGGCCGCCGCCCGCGCCTCCCTGATCACCCCGGTGCCCGGCGGGGTGGGCCCGATGACCATCGCGGTCCTGCTGGAGCAGACCGTCCACGCCGCGGCCGCCCAGGCCGGTCTGGACCTCGCGGACCTCTGAGCGCGGCGGCCCAGCCCTCGCTCCCGCCTCACGAGCGCCCCGGACCCCCGAGGTCCGGGGCGCTCGCCCGCTCTGCCGCGGCCAGCCCGGCGACCGCGCGCTCGGCGGCCGTCAGCGGCGGCGCCTTCAGGGTGCCCCGGGCGGAGGGCCGCAGCACCCGCCAGAGCACGTCCGGGCGGAACCAGGCGGTGGGCGGGCTGGTCATCGTGATGACCTCGAAGAAGGCGGCGGTCAGCGGCTCCTCGACCGTGGCCCCGGCCATCAGCCGGTTCACGTACGCGTCCAGCAGGCCCGTCCCCGGTCTCGGGCGCATGCCGGTGGCGCCGGGGTAGAGGATGTCCTGCGAGGTGGCCAGGCGCCAGGCGGCGGCCACCGGCGGGGTGAGCGCCCGCTGCGCCGCCCTGCCGAAGCCGGGCCGCGACAGGCCCCCGGACCGCAGCATGGCGCGGACGGCGAGCAGCCCCTTGGCGGCGACCGTCATGCCCTGGCCGTAGAGCGGGTTGAAGGTCGCCACCGAGTCGCCCACGGCGAAGAAGCCGTCGGGCAGGGCGGTCCTCTCGAAATACAGGCGCCGGTTCGTGGTGCTCTGGGTGACGGCCACGTCGGTCAGGGGGGTGCGCCCTTCCAGCAGCTGTCCCACGATCGGGTCGCGCAGGTCCTTGGCGAACGGGACGAAGGCGTCGGGGTCGCCGGTCGGCTGCCCGCCCCGGGTGCCGGAGAGGGTCGCCTGCCACAGGCCGTTCTCGATGGGGACGATCGTCGCGGTGCGGCCAGGCACGGGAACCCGCGGGTCGGACTGGACGTTGACGATGGGGAAGCCCAGGGCGTGCGCCCCTTCGGGCGCCCGGAAGATCCGCGTCGCGTAGACCAGCCCGGAGTCGACCTCGGCCTGCGGGACGACGCCCGCGCCCAGCTCCTCCAGCCAGAGCCGGGAGCGCGAGCCGCGCCCGCCGGCGTCGACCACGAGGTCGGCGGGGATCAGCAGGCCCTCCTCCCGCGGTGTGTCGACGCGGACACCGGTGATCCGCGCGGCCGTGCCCTCCAGGCCGCGCACCCGGCTCCGCTGGAGCACCGCGACCCCGGGCAGCGCGGTGACCTTGGCGCGGACCACGGAGTCCAGCAGGTCGCGGCTGCAGGAGACGGTGAACTGCTTCTCGCCGTAGCGCGGGAGCCAGCCGTGGGCGGTCATCGTCACCAGGTCGGTGGGCAGCCCGCGGCGGATCGCCCCGGCCGCCGTCCAGGCGTCCGTGATGCCCGGCAGTATCTCCTCGATGGCGCGCGCCCCGCCCGACCACATCACATGGACGTGCCGCGCCTGGGGCAGCCCGCGCCGGGGCTCCGGGCCCTCGGGGAGGGCGTCGGCGTCCACGACCGTGACCGTGGCGTGCGCGGAGAGGACGGCCGCCGTCAGCAGGCCGGCCATGCTGGCGCCGATGACGACGGCGTGGCGCGGCGGGGAGGACTCGTCCCGACCGGGCGCATCGCGGCAGGTGGCGGCTCGCACCGGGAGGTTCTCCGTATGTCGGCTGGACGTTCGAGGGGGCTCGGTGCGGTGCAGCCTAACCTCCGGCACCGCGCCGTTCCAGCGCATCCCCAACATTCGCGCCATACGGACGAGTAGGTTTTCAGCCGTCCTGGAATGTCCGTTCAGGACCGGTCGGTCGGCCGTCATGACCTGCGGGGTAATCGACCCCGCCCTCCCCCCGGCGCACAGTGGAGCCATCGGGTCCCGGGGCCGCGCACTCGGCCCCGGGGCCCGAGCCGAGGGACCACGGGTCACTCCAGGGTGCGCAGGTACTTCACCGTCGCCGGGTCCGCCGGGAGGAAGGTCTCGATGGCCAGCTCGGCGACGGTCACGTCCATCGGCGTGTTGAAGGTGGAGATGGACGACACGAACGACAGCAGGTGCCCGTCGTGCTCGATGCGCAGCGGCAGCGCGACGTACGGCACGGCCTCGTCCGGCTCGCTCTCGCCGGGCCGCTCCGCCACCGGGTACGCGGCCACCTCCTCGTACAGCGCGCGCAGCGGCGCCGAGCGCTCCAGCGCGATCTGCCGTTCCATCTGGGCCAGCAGGTGGCCCCGCCACTCCCGCAGGTTGCGGATCCGCGGGGCGAGGCCCTGCGGGTGCAGGGTGAGCCGCATCGCGTTCAGCGGCGGCGCCAGCAGGTGCTCCGCCACCCCCTCCAGCAGCATCGCGACGCCCCGGTTGGCCGCGACCACCGTGTACGTCCCGTCCACGACAAGCGCCGGGTACGGCTCGTAGCCGCTCAGCAGCCGCTCCAGGCCCTCGCGCAGGGCGCCCAGGGCAGGGTCGTCGATCGGGGTGTGCGCGTACCGGGGCGCGTATCCGGCCGCCAGCAGCAGCGCGTTGCGCTCCCGCACCGGGATGTCGAGGTGGCCGGCGAGGCGCAGCACCATCTCCTCGCTGGGCCGGGAGCGGCCCGTCTCGATGAAGCTGATGTGCCGGGAGGAGGAGCCGGCACGGCCCGCCAGTTCCAGCTGGCTGATCCCGCGCCGCACCCGCCAGGCGCGCAGCAGGGGACCCGCGGAAGGGGCGTCTGCCGAGATCGAGGTCGTCATGCCCACGACGTTAACCGAGGAACACCGGCCCGCACCGGACGCGTTCCGCGCGCCCGGACGGGGCGGCCGGCCGCCCCGGGGGGAAGCACCCGGGCGCCCCGGCGCGGGAAGGGTTCACTCCGGCGCGCACCGTGGAAAACTGACTGCACATCACGGACGCGGACGAGCAACGAGCACGAGGAGGCTGCGGATGCCCAGCGAACCGCTCTCGCAGAAGGAGATCGAGGACCGGCTCCGGGAACTCCCCGGCTGGGCCTTCGAAGACGACCGGCTCCTGCGCACCTACCGGGTGGGCACGCACCGCGCCGCCAGCGCGCTCGTGGCCCACATCGCCGTGGTCCAGGACGAGTTGAACCACCACTCCGACCTCACCCTCGGCTACAACACCGTTCGCCTCGCGGTCAACAGCCACGACGCCGGCGGCCAGGTCACCGAGACCGACTTCGCCCTCGCCGAACGCGTCGAGGCCCTGGCGCCGTCCCACGGCGCGAACTGACCGCGGCCCGGGCCTTCGGGCCCGGGCCCGAAGGCCCCGCCGGGGTCACGGTCACGCCGGCTCCAGCCGCCACCACTGCGACGGCGAGTCGGTGTCCTCGGCCTGCCGGGCCCGGCCCTCGCCGTCGGCCTCCAGCAGCAGGCCGCTGATGCACGCCACCAGCGAGACCACCCCCGGATCCTCCAGGTGCTCCTCGACCACCCACTCCTGGGCGCCGAAGGCGTTGGCCCGCCACACCTGCACCCGCGCCCCGCTGTCGGTCGAGGCGTTCGCGACGTCGAGGCGCCGGCCGTTGTCCTCGCTCACCACGTGGAACACCCCCGCGCCGCCGTGCGTCGGCGCGAGCCGCCACCGCCGGGCGGCCACCGGCGCGGGCGGCCCGTCCGGGCCGACCCGCACCCGGGAGGCCCCCTCCAGCTGGAGCACCAGCCCGCTGCCCTCGTTACGGATCAGGTAGACCCCCTCCCGCGGGCCCGTACGGCCCGGGCGGGCGGCGGAAGCGGCCGAGGAGGCGGCGGAACCGGCGGATCGGGGAGCGTCCACGTCCACGTCCGCTTCAGACGTCGAAGACGGCCGGGTCCGGACCGATGCGGCGCCCGTCCGCGCCCAGCGCGTCCAGCGCCGCCAGGTCCTCGGCGTCCAGCTCGAACCCGAACACGTCCAGGTTCTCCCGGATCCGGGAGGGGGTCACCGACTTCGGGATCACGATGGTGCCCAGCTGGAGGTGCCAGCGCAGCACCACCTGCGCCGCGCTGCGCCCGTGCTTGGCGGCCACGGCGGTGACCGCCGGGAGCTCCAGCAGCTCCTTGCCCTGGCCCAGCGGGGACCAGGCCTCGGTCGCGATCCCGAGCCGGGCGTGCAGGGCGCGCAGTTCCGGCTGCGGGAACAGCGGGTGCAGCTCGATCTGGTTCACCGCCGGGACCAGGGAGCTCTCGGCCCCGAGCCGCTCCAGGTCCGCCGGGCGGAAGTTCGACACGCCGACGGCCTTGGCGCGGCCGCTCGCCGCGATCTCCTCGAAGGTCTTCCAGATGGTGAGAAAGTCGTCGCGCATCGGGCGCGGCCAGTGGATCAGGTACAGGTCGACGTGGTCCAGGCCCAGCTTGCCGAGCGAGTCGTCGAAGGCGCGCAGCACCGCGTCCCGGTCCCAGCGCCGGTCCGGCCCGTTCCACAGCTTGGTGGTGACGAACAGCTCCTCGCGCGGCAGCCCGCAGCCGGTCACCGCCCGGCCGGTACCCCGCTCGTTGCCGTAGACCGCCGCGGTGTCGACGCTGCGGTAGCCGGCCGCCAGCGCGGCCCCGACGACCCGTTCCGCCTCCTCGTCGGGAACCTGCCAGACGCCGAAGCCGAGCTGGGGCATGAGCGTGCCGTTGTTGAGCTTGATGTTCGGGACCTGGTTCACGACGGGTGTTCCTCGGGGTCGGCGCGGTGCGGTGTGCGCGGGGGCGCGCGGAGGGCCACAACCGGCCTCCCGCACACCGTATTCCCGCCCCCGCCCCCTGCGGCCGCCCCACCACCCGGACGGCCCAGCCCGCGCGGGATCCGTACCGGCGGTGCCCCGGCCGCGCGGGGTGGGCGGTCAGGAAGGGTAGAGCTCCGCGATCTCCCGCGCGTACGCCGATTCGATCGCCCGGCGCTTCAGCTTCAGCGAGGGCGTCAGCAGCCCCCGCTCCTCCGTGAACTGCCCCGTCAGCACCCGGAAGGCGCGGATCTGCTCGGCCTGCGACACCAGGGTGTTGGCCGCCACCACCGCCCGCCGCACCTCCGCCGTCAGCGCCGGATCCCCCACCAGCTGCTCCGCCGACCGCTGCGCCAGCCCGCGCATCGACAGCCAGTGCGCTATCCCCTCCATGTCCAGGGTCACCAGCGCCGTGACGAACGGCCGGTCGTTGCCCACCAGGACGCACTGGGACACCAGCGGATGCGAACGCACCCGCTCCTCCAGCGCCGCCGGCGCCACGCTCTTGCCGTTCGAGGTCACCAGGATCTCCTTCTTGCGCCCGGTGATCGTCAGATAGCCGTCGCCGTCCAGCCGCCCCAGGTCCCCGGTCGCCAGCCAGCCCTCCCGCAGCACCTCCTCCGACGCCCGCGCGTCGCCCAGGTAGCCGGAGAAGACGTGACGGCCGTACAGCCACACCTCCCCGTCCTCGGCGATGTGCACCGTGGTGCCCGGGATCGGCGGCCCCACCGTCCCGTACTTCACCGCACCCGGCGGGTTCGCCGTGGCCGCCGCGCAGGACTCCGTCAGCCCGTACCCCTCGAACACCGTGATCCCGGCGCCGTCGAAGAACAACCCCAGCCGGCGCGCCATCGCCGAGCCGCCCGACATCGCGTGCCGCACCCGCCCGCCCAGGGCCTCGCGGACCTTGCCGTACACCAGCTTCTCGAAGAGCTGGTGCTCCATCCGCAGCGCGGCCGAGGGCCCCGGCCCCGTCCCGAACGCCTTCTGCTCCCGCGCCTCCGCGTACCGCACGGCCGTCTCCACCGCCCGGTCGAAGGGCCCCGTCCGCCCCTCCGCCTCCGCCGTGCGGCGCGCCGCCGCGAACACCTTCTCGAAGACGTACGGGACCCCCAGTACGAACGTCGGCCGGAAGGCGGCCAGATCGGGCAGCAGCTCCGAGGCGGCCACCGCCGGCTGGTGCCCGAGCTTGACCCCCGCCCGGACGGCGGCCACCTCCACCATCCGCCCGAAGACGTGCGCCAGCGGCAGGAACAACAGGGTCGACGGCTGCTCGCCCGGCCCCGCCCGGAACACCGACTTCCAGCGGGCGACCAGCGTGTCGGCCTCGAACATGAAGTTCGCGTGGGTGAGCACGCACCCCTTGGGGCGGCCCGTTGTCCCCGAGGTGTAGATGACGGTGGCGACCGCGTCGGGGGTCACCGCACGCCGGTGCCGGTGCACGACGTCCTCGTCCACCCCCCGACCGGCCGCCACCAGTTCGGCCACCGCCCCGGCGTCGAGCTGCCACAGCAGCCGCAGCCGGGGCAGCCGCTCGATCACCGAACCGACCGTCATCGCCTGGTCCTCGTCCTCCACGACGCACCCGGTGCAGGAGGAGTCGTACAGGATCCAGTGCACCTGCTCCGCCGACGAGGTCGGATAGACCGGGACCGGCTGGGCGCCGATCGCCCACAGCGCGAAGTCGAACAGGGTCCACTCGTAGCGGGTGCGCGCCATCACCGCGACCCGGTCCCCGAACCGCACCCCCTGCGCCAGCAGCCCCTTGGCGAGCGCGAGCACCTCCCCGGCCAGCTCCCCGGAGGTCACGTCCCGCCACACCCCGGCCGTCTTGCGGCCCAGCGCCACCCGGTGCGGGTCCTGCCCGGCATGCTCGAAGACCACGTCGGCCAGGCCGCCGGCCGGCTGGCCGCTGACCACGGGGGGCACGGTGAACTCGCGCAACATTCCGCTCCTTGGATCCCGGGCGCCGAGACGCTACCCCACCGGCCCCCACGCCCGGCACCCCTGCGGAAACCTCCACAAGATCCCCTCGCGCACGGCCCCGCCCGACCTGCGCACTCACCCGCGCGGGGCCGGGCCGAGCCGCCCGCCGCCGCCCTACGCCGCCCGGCTCAGCCGGTCCCCGCCCGCCAGCACCGCGGCCGCCAGCGCCTCCGCGGCCGGGGTCGGGCGGCGCCCCTGGAGCAGGGCGAACTCCACCGGCCCCAGCTCCGGCAGCCCGCCCACCCGCACCAGACCCGGCGGGATCAGCCCCCGGGTGTGCGCCATCACTCCGAGCCCCGCACGGGCCGCCGCGATCAGACCGCTCAGGCTCCCGCTCGTACAGGCGATCCGCCAGGCCCGCCCCTCCCGCTCCAGCACCTCCAGCGCCCGCGCCCGGGTGATCCCCGGCGGCGGGAACACGATCAGCGGCACCGGGCGCTCCGGGTCCAGCCGCAGCCCCTCCGCCCCGATCCACACCATCCGGTCCCGCCACACCAGCCGGCCCCGCTCGTCCCCCGGCCCGCGCCGCTTGGCCAGCACCAGGTCCAGACGGCCCTCGTCCAGCCGCTCGTGCAGGACGCCCGACAGCTCGACCGACAGCTCCAGGTCCACCTCGGGGTGCTCGTGGCGGAACCCCTCCAGGATCTCCGGCAGCCGCGTCAGCACGAAGTCCTCCGAGGCCCCGAACCGCAGCCGCCCCCGCAGCCGCGTCCCGGCGAAGAAGGCCGCCGCCCGCTCGTGCGCCTCCAGGATCGTGCGCGCGAAGCCCAGCAGCGCCTCCCCGTCCTCCGTCAGCGCCACGCTGTGCGTGTCCCGGGCGAACAGCGGCCGGCCCGTGGCCTCCTCCAGCCGCCGCACGTGCTGGCTGACCGTGGACTGCCGCACCCCCAGCCGCCCCGCGGCCTGGGTGAAGCTCAGCGTCTGGGCCACCGTGAGGAAGGTGCGCAGCTGGACCGGGTCGTACACACCCCCAGACTAAGGCGCGCTCATCACGGCACGCGATGGCAGTCAGAGCGGTGTGCGGGTTTCCCGATGACCGGCGAAGGGCGACGATGGAAGCCGCCCGCCGCAACCGGGCGCCCTCCCTTGGACGACAGCAAGCGAGCACAGCCCATGCCACGCCCCCGACTCCCCGCCCGGCTCCCCCTGGACCCCTACGTCCTGGCGCTGCTCGCCACCGTGGGCCTCGCCGCGCTGCTCCCCGCCCGCGGCCCCGCCGCCACCCTCGCCGACGGAGCCTCCACCGCCGCCGTGGCCCTGCTCTTCTTCCTCTACGGAGCCCGGCTCTCCACCCGCGAGGCCCTTGACGGACTGCGCCACTGGCGGCTCCACCTCACCGTGCTGGCCTGCACCTTCCTGCTCTTCCCGGCCCTCGGCCTGGCCGCCCGCTTCCTCGTGCCCACCCTCCTGACGCAGCCCCTCTACAACGGACTGCTCTTCCTCTGCCTGGTCCCCTCGACCGTCCAGTCCTCCATCGCCTTCACCTCGATCGCCCGCGGCAACGTCCCCGCCGCGATCTGCGCCGGCTCCTTCTCCAGCCTCGCCGGCATCGTCGTGACCCCCCTGCTCGCCGGAGCCCTGCTCGGCGGCGACACCGGCGGCTTCTCCGCGGACTCCCTCCTGAAGATCGTCGTCCAGCTGCTGCTCCCCTTCCTCCTCGGCCAGACCCTGCGCCGCTGGGTCGGCGGCTTCCTCACCCGCCACAAGAAGGTCCTCGGCCTCGTCGACCGGGGCTCGATCCTCCTCGTCGTCTACGCCGCCTTCAGCGCGGGCATGGCCGCCGGGGTCTGGCACCGGGTCAGCCTCCCGCGCCTGGGCGCGCTGATGGCCGTGGAGGCCGTGCTCCTCGCCGCCATGCTCCTCGTCACCTGGTACGGGGCCGGCCGCCTCGGCTTCGGCCGCGCGGACCGGATCGCGATCCAGTTCGCCGGGTCCAAGAAGAGCCTGGCCGCCGGACTCCCCATGGCCAGCGTCCTGTTCGGGGCCCAGGCCTCCCTGGCCGTGCTGCCGCTCATGCTCTTCCACCAGATGCAGCTGATGGTCTGCGCCGCCCTCGCCCGCCGCCGCGCCCGCGACCCGCAGGAAGGGGACGGCGCCCAACTCCCGGACCGCTCTGTGGCGGAGGTCTCGTCCCGGCCCCAACACCCGGCCGCGCGGGGCCGGTAACGTGCGGCGGTGACCTGGATACGCCCGCTCGCCGCCCACGCCCCCCGCCCCTGCACCCTCGTGGTCTGCCGGGGCTGCTGCTGCGGGGACCCCCGCAAGAACCCCGGCACCGACCACGCCGGCCAGCTCGCCCGGCTCCGCGAGGCCGCCGACGCCTCCGGGGGCCGGCTGGCCGTACGGACCAGCGACTGCCTCGGGCCCTGCGAGCGGGCCAACGTGATCGTGGTCCAGCCCACCACCGAGGCCCGCCGCCGGGGCGCGCGCGCCGTCTGGTTCGGCTGGGCCCTGGACGACACCGCGACGGACGAGATCATCGCCTGGGCCGAGTCCGGCGGCCCGGGCGCCACCCCGCTCCCGGCCACCCTCGACCTGCACCGCATCGACCCCCCGGAGCCGAAACCGGCCGCCGCCACCCCGCGCGGGGGCAGGCGCCGCAGGTAGCTAGGACCCCTCGGGGGCGGGCAGGAGGATCCGTTCCTCACCCGCGTAGATGTTCATGTCCGGCCCCCGCAGGAAGCCCACCAGCGTCAGCCCCGAGTCCGCCGCCAGGTCCACCGCCAGCGAGGACGGCGCCGACACCGCCGCCAGCACCGGGATCCCGGCCATCACCGCCTTCTGCGCCAGCTCGAACGAGGCCCGGCCCGACACCAGCAGCACCGCCCCGGCCAGCGGCAGCCGCCCGGCCTGCAGCGCCCGCCCGACGATCTTGTCCACGGCGTTGTGCCGCCCCACGTCCTCCCGTACGTCGAGCAGCTCGCCCTCCGCCGAGAACAGCCCGGCGGCGTGCAGCCCGCCCGTGCGGTCGAAGACCTTCTGCGCCGCCCGCAGCCGGTCCGGCAGCTCCGCGAGCAGTTCCGCGCGGAGCCGTACCGGGTCCGCGGCGAGCCCCGGGAAACGCGTCGCCGTACGCACCGCGTCCAGGCTGGCCTTGCCGCACAGACCGCAGGAGGAGGTGGTGTAGACGTTGCGCTCCAGCGTGATGTCCGGCACCGGAACCCCGGCGGCCAGCTGCACGTTGACCACGTTGTAGGTGTTGGAGCCGTCCTCCGCGGCCCCCTCGCAGTAGGTCACGGCCTGGACGTCCGACGCCCGCGCGATCACGCCCTCGCTGACCAGGAAGCCCGCCGCCAGCGCGAAGTCGTCACCGGGGGTGCGCATCGTGATGGCCAGCGGCTTGCCGTTCAGCCGTATCTCCAGCGGCTCCTCCGCGACCAGGGTGTCCGGCCGGACACCGGCCGCCCCGCCCCGGACCCGTATGACGCGGCGCCGCTCGGTGACCCGTCCCATCGCGATCAGCCCCGCCCGCTTCCGTCCTGCGTCGTGCACCGATCGTGCACCTGACGAGGACATTCTCCCGGATCGTCGACGGGCCCGGTCTCCGGGCTGGGGGATGCTGGGAATTCTCCAAATTCCGATGCCCCAATCCTGTTGGGTTGCATGCAGACGTACTCGCCGGTAGCAGGAGAAGGTGAATGATCCTGACTGCCGTACAAAAGGGGGATCCCGCCCATGACCGGTTCACGCGTGGTGGCGCTAGGGCACTACCAGCCCGCGAAGGTGCTCACCAACGAGGACCTCGCGGGCATGGTCGAGACCAGCGACGAGTGGATCCTCTCCCGCGTCGGCATCAGGACCCGGCACATCGCGGGCCCCGACGAACCGGTCGACGAGCTGGCCTACCAGGCCGCCGCCAAGGCCCTCGCCAACGCCGGCCTGGCCCCCGACGACATCGACCTCGTCATCGTGGCCACGTCCACGGCCATCGACCGTTCCCCCAACATGGCCGCCCGCGTCGCCGCCAAGCTGGGGATGGCCGGCGCGCCCGCCGTGATGGACCTCAACGTCGTCTGCTCGGGCTTCACCCACGCCCTGGCCACCGCCGACCACGCCATCCGTTGCGGCTCCGCCACCCGCGCCCTGGTCATCGGCGCCGACACGATGGCCGGGATCACCGACTGGACCGACCGCACCACCTGCGTGCTGACCGGCGACGGCGCCGGCGCCGCCGTCGTCGAGGCCAGCGCCGAACCGGCCATCGGCCCGGTGCTGTGGGGCTCGGTCCCGGAGATGGGCCACGCGGTGCGCATCGAGGGCACCCCGCCGGTCTTCGCGCAGGAGGGCCAGGCCGTCTACCGCTGGACCACC
Organism: Streptomyces katrae; assembly: GCF_002028425.1. GTDB lineage: Bacteria > Actinomycetota > Actinomycetes > Streptomycetales > Streptomycetaceae > Streptomyces > Streptomyces katrae_A. The sequence continues at coordinate 6,377,258 of NZ_CP020042.1, forward strand.
AGCCGGCTTCCGGCCCTGGCCCGCAAGACCTGCGAGAAGGCCGGGATCACCCCCGAGGAGCTCGCCGGGGTCGTCCTGCACCAGGCCAACCTGCGGATCATCGAGCCCCTCGCCGCCAAGATCGGCGCCGTGAACGCCGTCGTCGCCCGCGACGTCGTCGACTCCGGCAACACCTCGGCGGCCAGCATCCCGATGGCCCTCTCCAAGCTGGTCGAGCGCGGAGAGATCCCCACCGGCGCCCCGGTCCTCCTGTTCGGCTTCGGCGGCAACCTCTCCTACGCCGGCCAGGTCATCCGCTGCCCCTAGGGCGTCGACGACCGGGCCCGGGAAGTGTCCGGCCGCAGGTCAGCGCGGCGTGGCGGGCCGGCGGCCGGGCCGGATAACTGGTCGGAGGGCCGCCGATCCTTTGCTATGGTTGTCCATGTCGCCGCGGGAAACCGGGGCCGACCACCGGTCCGGGTGGCGGAATGGCAGACGCGCTAGCTTGAGGTGCTAGTGCCCTTTATCGGGCGTGGGGGTTCAAGTCCCCCCTCGGACACAGACAGAGAACCCCACTCCGGTGGGGTTCTTTTTCGTGTTCCGGGGCGGAGCCCGGTGGCCGGATCCGCCGGTGCGGCATCATGGGCCCGACCGGGTCGAGGGGGAACAGCGTGCCGCAGGACGAACCGCGCAAGGACGTCGTGATCGCCGGGCGGTACCGCCTGGGGAAGAGGCTGGGCCGGGGCGGCATGGGGACCGTCTGGCAGGCCTCCGACGAGCTCCTGGGACGTGCGGTCGCCGTGAAGGAACTCCACGTCGGCGAGGACGGGGAAGCGGCGGGGGCGCTGCGCGAGGCCCGGACCGTCGCACAGATCAAGCACCCGCACGTGGTCGTCGTGCACGACGTCGTCGAGGACGACGCCCGGCCGTACATCGTCATGGAACTCGTCGAGGGCGGCTCGCTCGCCGACCGCCTCACCACCACCGGCCCCCTGGACACCGGGGAGACCGCCCGCGTCGGACTCGCCCTGCTCGGCGCCCTGGACGCGGCCCACGAGCGCGGGGTGCTCCACCGCGACGTCAAGCCGGCCAACGTCCTCATGGAGGCGGGCACCGGACGGGTGGTGCTCACCGACTTCGGCATCGCCCGCCTGGCCGGTTCCACCACCATCAGCGAGACCGGCGCATTCGTCGGCTCGCCCGAGTACACCTCTCCCGAACGGATGCAGGGAGCCGCCGCCGGCCCCGCGTCCGACCTGTGGTCCCTGGGCGCCCTGCTGTGCGCCGCGCTGACCGGAGAGTCCCCCTTCCACCGCGACTCGCTGGGCGGGGTCCTGCACGCCGTCGTGCAGGACGAGATCCGCCCGCCCGCACAGGCGGGCCCGCTGGCCCCGCTGGTCCGTGGCCTGCTGGAACGCGACCCCGACCGCCGGCTGGGAGCGGCGCAGGCACAGCGGATGCTGTCGGCGTACGTGACCACCGGCAGCCTCCCCGTCCTCGGCCCCGCCACCGCCGCCGCCCCCGACCGGTCCGCCGCCCCCGCCCCGGCGGGCTGGACGCCGACCGAACGGGCCACCGCGCAGACCGGCCCCGCGCAGGAGGCGAAGCCCCGGGCGGGTCTGCGCGCCGGACTGGTCGCCGCGCTCGTCGTGACGGCCGTCGTCGGCGCCGTGGCCGTGACCTCCCTGCTCTCCCGCCCGGCCGGCGGCCGGGACACCGCGCAGGACGACCGCCCCGGCCCGGCGGCCTCCGCCACGACCGCCCCGCTGCTCCCGGCGGCCTCCCCGCCCGCGACCCCCGCCGCCTCCCCCGCGATGGCGACGGCGACGGCGACCACCACCGTGACCGCGCCCGCACCGGCCCCGCCCGCCCCCGCCGGGAAGCCCGCGCCCGCCGGGTACCGGTGGGTCGCCGACCCGGCGGGCTTCGGCCTCGCAGTGCCCCAGGGCTTCCAGCGCACCACCGACGACCAGCGGGTCTTCTACGTCTCCCCGGACGGCGCGTTCCGGATCGGCATCAAGGTGACGTCCGCGTCGCCGGGCGGAGCGCTCGCCGCGATGCGGCGCTCCGACGCGAACGGACCGTCCAACAACCCCGGTTACCGCGACGGCTCGGTCGTCCCCACCACCCACGACGGACTGCCCGCGGCCCTGTGGGAGTTCACCTGGAACGGCTTCAGCACCGCCGAGGGCCCACGGCACACCTACGACCTGGGCTGGGACCGGAACGGCCGGATGTACGACGTCTGGGTCTCGGCCCCCGTCGGCCGCCTCGCCGAGGCCAGGGCCCACTTCGACACCGCCCTCGACTCCTTCGCGTCCTAGGAGCCACGGCATCCCGTCAGGTGCCCAGGACCACCAGCCCCTCCTGGGCCGGGAGGCTGCCCGGGGCCAGGGGGCCCAGGGTCTGGGGCAGCGCCAGGCGCGGGCCCTCGCCCTCCGGATCGGTCCCGAACAGGTACGCCGCCCCTGACGCGGAGTCGCTGACCAGGTGCGGGCCGGCGGCCGACGCCGCGAACCGGGTCAGCGGGGTCCGGAAGAGCCGGCCCAGGTGGCGCAGGTGGCGCAGGGTCTCCGGGGTCGGGGCGGCGGCCGCCGGGGGCGGGGCCTGCTCCGGGGCGTCGGGTGGGATGGCACCCGACAGCAGCAGGGCCAGCAGCACCGGGACCGCCTTGCGGCGCAGGGCCTCCGTGGCCTCCTGCAGGCGGTGGGCGTGGGCGGCGGGCAGGGAGAGGGCCAGGCTTCCGGCGGCGCCGCCCGTGGCGATGGGCACCGCCGAGCAGACGACCCCGGGGGAGTACTCGCGCAGGTCGAAGACGGGGGCTCCGGGGGCCAGCGCGTCCAGGGCGCTGAACAGGGCCCGGCTGTCGGTGATGGTGTGCGGGGTGAGCCGGGCCGGGCGGTGGCGGGCCACGTGGTCGGCCCGGACCTCGTGGTCGAGCTGGGTCAGCAGGCACTTGCCGACCGCGCTGGCGTGCGCGGCGGCCTTGAAGTCCACCCACTCCCGCACCGGCGGGGCACCGGGCCCGTCCGCCATCTGGGTGATCCGGACCTCGCCCTCCGCGTACCGGCTGAGGTAGACGGCGGCGCCCGCGCTGTCCCGTGCCAGCGCCAGGGTGCGCTGGAGCTGTGCCGCCAGAGCGCCGCCGCCCGGGGCGGCGAGCCGGTCCAGCGCCGGGCCGGGCGCGTACACCCCGGCGCCGGGCCGGTAGGCGTACTCCTCCTCGCACAGCATCGACAGCAGCGGCCGCAGCGCGGCCTCCGTGAGCCCGGCCTTCCGCGCGAGCTGCCCGGCGCGCACCCCCAGCGGGTGCCGCTCCAGGACCCGTACGACGTCCAGCGCGCGCCGCGCCTGCGCCAGGGCCTCGCCGGTCTCGGCCCGCACCGCCGTCCCCCGCGCGGCCGCGGTCAGCGCGGGGTGGCGCAGCGGGCCCGCGGCGGGGCGCGGCCGGCGCGCCGGGAGCCGGGGCGGCGCCAGGAACGCGGCCAGCACCCCGGGAAGCTCCGGGCCGGGCAGCGGCACCGGGCCCAGGTCGGGATCGTCGCACTGGACGACGTGACGCAGGACGGCCGCCTGGGCGCACAGCCGCACCTCACGCAGCTCCCGGCGCCCCCCGGGCCTGAAGCCGCGGCGGCCCAGCTCGCGGGCCCAGTGGCGGGCGTCGTGGTGCTCCCCGCGCCGGGAGTGGTCCAGGAACAGGCAGTACGCGGCGGGGGCGGTGCGCGCGCTCCCGGACCCGGCGGCGAACTGCCACCAGAACCGGGCGCCCTCGCCCAGCCCCGCCAGGTGCAGCAGGCAGCCGAAGACGACCGCGCCCGGCGGGTCGGCGTGGCCGCCGTCCACGAAGCGGCAGAGGTCGCGCCGCGCGTGCGGGTCGCAGACCACGGAGAGGCAGGCGGCCTTCAGGTCCCGGCGGGCCCGTTCGGAGTCCACGGGACAGTCCCGGGCGGGGTCGCTCCAGCCGAAGGGGCGCCGCCGGCCCCGGCCGGCCGGGTCGGCCGGGGCGCCCGACGCGCGGGGGGTGCGCAGCAGGCGGGCCTCGGCGGCGCCCAGGTCGTAGTGCGGGTAGCGGTCGCGCACGCCCGCGCGGAGCAGGAATTCGGACAGGGGGCGCCGGGCCGCGGCGCGGCTCCGGTCCGCCCCGGTGCGGTCGTCGTCGTCGGCGGCGGCGGTCATGATTCGGGAGCAGTGTCGAGCAGCCGCGCGAGGCGCCGGTGGGCCTGGCCGAGCTGCGAGCGGACGGTGGCCTCGTCGACGCCCATCACGGCGGCGGCCTCGCCCGGGGTGCACTGGAGCCCGTAGCGCAGCATCACGGTGTCCCGCTGCCGCTCGGCGAGGCGGGAGACGGCCTGGTAGAAGCGGATGGTGTCGGTCAGTACCTCGTACTGGTCGGGATGCTCCTCCTTCAGGGCCGCCTCGAAGGCGCTGATGTCCATCGGCTCGGGCCGGCGCAGGCGGGGGTCGCGGCGCTGCTGCCAGTCGACGATGCGCTGTTTCAGCACGGTCCAGGCGTAGGCGTCGAGGCGGTCCATGTGCAGCATGCGGAGCCATTCGTGCATGATCGAGTCGAAGGTGGCGTCCACCGCGTCCTCGGCGTCCGCGTCGGAGCCGAGCTGGAGGTACGCGAAGCGCATGTACGCCGGCCGCCGGTTGCTGTGGAAGGCCCAGTACGACAGGCGCGCCGTCGGGTCCCACTGGCTCATGGGCGTCGGCTGCCGCCGCCGGCTGGGCAGTCCCACGGCCCCGCCGGACTCCTCCGGTCCGCCATCGTTCACCGTTCCCCACCTCATCCCCTGGTGCCGGTCCATGAGAGCAGTACCGGCGCACTCGGGGGGCGTGGATGAGGAAGCTGAAGGGATTACGTCGGGCGGTGACCGGTTCGTGAGCGATCCCGATCAGGCGGGGGGCCCGTCGGTACGTACGCATATGCCGATGCATATGCCGACGCATGCGCCGGGCCCGGAGGCGGCCCCGGCGTCCGCCCTCCGGATACCGGTCGGGGTCCGGGCCCGCGGTTCGATACGATGAACCGCCTCACCATGCGTATTCGGCAGGGCACGCCCACGGCACGCCCACGGCACGTCCGAGGGGGGCCGCCGCCGCATGGATCCGTAGAAATGAACTGAAATGGAGCATCCGAGGATGGCTCGACACCTGATCACCAGCGCGCTTCCGTACATCAACGGGATCAAGCACCTGGGCAACATGGTCGGGTCGATGCTTCCGGCGGATGTGTACTCCCGGTACCTCCGCCAGCGCGGCCACGACGTCCTGTACATCTGCGCCACCGACGAGCACGGCACCCCCGCCGAACTCGCCGCCAAGGAGGCCGGGATCTCGGTCGCCGAGTTCTGCGCGCAGGCCCACGACGCCCAGAAGGCGGTCTACGACGGCTTCGAGCTGTCCTTCGACTACTTCGGCCGCAGCTCCTCCGTGCAGAACGCCGAGATCACGCAGCACTTCGCGCGGCAGCTCCAGGCGAACGGCTTCATCGAGGAGCGGGCGATCCGGCAGGTGTACTCGCCCGCCGACGGCCGCTTCCTGCCGGACCGCTACGTCGAGGGCACCTGTCCGCACTGCGGTTACGACAAGGCCCGCGGCGACCAGTGCGAGAACTGCACCCGCGTCCTCGACCCCACGGACCTGATCGAGCCCCGCTCGGCCATCTCCGGCTCCACCGAGCTGGAGGTCCGCGAGACCAAGCACCTCTTCCTGCTGCAGTCCAAGCTCCAGCACGAGGTCGAGGCCTGGGTCGCGCGCCACGAGGAGGAGTGGCCGCAGCTGGCGTCCTCCATCGCCCGCAAGTGGCTGACCGAGGGCCTGCACGACCGCGCCATCACCCGCGACCTCGACTGGGGCGTCCCGGTCCCGGCCGACACCTGGCCCGAACTGGCCGCCGAGGGCAAGGTCTTCTACGTCTGGTTCGACGCGCCCATCGAGTACATCGCCTCCACCAAGGAGTGGGCGGACGCCGACCCGGCGGGCCGCGACTACAAGTCCTGGTGGTACGAGGCCGAGGACGTCCGCTACACGCAGTTCATGGCCAAGGACAACGTCCCGTTCCACACGGTGATGTTCCCGGCCACCGAGCTCGGCACCCGCGAGCCCTGGAAGAAGGTCGACTACGTCAAGGCCTTCAACTGGCTGACGTACTACGGCGGCAAGTTCTCCACCTCGCAGAAGCGCGGCGTCTTCACCGACCAGGCGCTGGAGATCCTTCCGGCCGACTTCTGGCGCTACTTCCTGATCGCCAACGCCCCCGAGTCCGACGACTCCTCGTTCACCTGGGAGCACTTCGCGGCCACGGTCAACAAGGACCTCGGCGGCACCCTCGGCAACTTCGTCAACCGCGTCCTGACCTTCTCCCGCAAGAAGTTCGGCGACGAGGTCCCGGCCGGCAGCCCCGCCGGCGAGGCCGAGGCCAAGCTGGGCGAGCAGATCGCCGAGCTGCTGGCCGAGTACGAGGGCCACATGGAGACCCTCCAGTACCGCAAGGCCGCCGCCGCGCTGCGCGCCCTGTGGTCCGCGGGCAACTCCTACCTGGACGAGAAGGCCCCCTGGCTGGAGGTCAAGACCGACCTCGACGCCGCCGCGCTGACCCTGCGCACCGCGATGAACCTCATCCACCTCTACTCGGTGGTCTCCGAGCCGTTCATCCCGGCCTCGGCGCGCGCCATGCGCACCGCGTTCGACCTGCCCGGCGACACCGCGACCTGGGTGACCCCGGAGCAGGCGAGGGCGCTGGACGCGGTTCCGGCCGGGACCCCGTTCACCGTGCCGCCGGTGCTGTTCGCCCGTGTCACCGAGGAGGACCTGGAGTCCTACCGCGAGCGCTTCGGCGGTTCCCCGGAGGCCTGAGGCCCCCCGCGACCGCTGCCCGAAGGGCGCGACCCCACCCGGGGCCGCGCCCTTCGGCGCACCCGGGGCCGGGCTCGGGTTCCGGCCCGGTTCCTGCCCGGGGCCGGGCTCCGGACGCGCTGGAGGAGGCGGTCCCGGGGGTAGGGAAAACCCCACCGTGAAAGCTCCGCCCAGGCGTGCAGACCCGGCGGGGGCCGCGCGGCTGGAATGGGGCCATGACCCCTTCCCGTACCGCCCGGTGGACCGCCGGCTGGCTGCTGGCCGCCGTGTGGGCCCTGTCCTTCCCGCTGTTCTCCGCCCTGGCCCCGCACCGCCTGTGGGGCTGGTGCGCGGCCGCCGGATACCTCGCCGCCGCCGCGGCCACCGTCCTCGGCCGGCGCCGGGCGGCCCTGGGCGCGGCCCTGCTGGGCGCCGTCGCCGTCCCCCTCCTGTACCTGGTCCTGACCGGGCAGGGCCAGTCCGAGGTCGGCGTGATCGAACGGTCCGGGCGGCTCCTCCTCGGCACCGGGAAGATGTACGTCGACCACCCCGCCGGGGTCGCGGAGTACACCCCCTACCTCCCGGCCATGTCCCTCCTCGGCCTGCCCCGCGCCCTGCTCGACGGCGGCTCCGGCGGGGGAGGGGGATGGGCGGTCCGACTGCTGGGCGACGCCCGCATCTGGTGCGCGGCCGTCCTGGCCGGCGGCATGTGGGCCGGCCGCCGCCTCCTCGGCGCGGCCCCCTCGCCCCTGCTCCCGCTGCTGGTGGCTTCGCCGGTGGTGGCACTTCCGCTGGCCGTGAGCGGGGTGGACCTGCCGCTGGCGGGCTTGTGCTGCCTCGCCCTCGCGGCGGCCGCCTCGGGCCGCCCGGCCCTGGCCGGGGCGGCCCTGGGGGCGGCGTGCGCCCTGAAGTGGACGGCGCTGCCCGCGGTGGCGGTGGCGGCGGCCCTCCTCGGTTCCCGCTCCGGCGCCCGGGCGGCGGTCCGCTGCGCGGTGGCGGCGGGGGCGGTGACGGCCGCCCTGGTGCTGCCGGGGGCCCTGCTCCAGCCGGCGGAGCTGTGGCGGCAGGTGTTCGCCTTCCCGACGGGCCGGGCCGAGGTGGCGACCCCGGCGGGCAGCCCCCTGCCGGGGCACCTGCTGGCGGAACTCGGGCCGTGGGGCTGGTACCTGGCGGCGGCCCTGCTGGTGCTGGGCGGGGTGGGGGTGGCCCTCTCGCTGTGGGTGCGCCCGCCGCGCACGGCGGTGGCCGCGGCGGACCGCCTCGCGCTGGGGCTGACCCTGGTCTTCCTGCTGGCCCCGGCCGGCCGCTTCGGCTACCTGGCGCTGCCGGTGCTGCTGGTGGCCTGGGCCCGCTCGGCCGCCCCCGCGGGGGCCGTCCCGTCGCGGGTGGTGGCCCGGTCCGCGGCGCGGGGGCCGCGTCCGGCGCCCGCCCGCTGAAGGGCGGGGCGGTCCCGGGGACGCGTGGGGTCAGGGCGCGCTCGGGGCAGGCGGCGGGCGGCGGGTGGGGGCGCGGGGCAGGTCAGGGCGCGACGGTCTCCTCGTACCGCTCGACCTGTTCGTCGACCGCGCGCTGGAGCGGCTGCAGCCGCTCGGACAGCTGCCGGAGGTCGGCCGTCCGGCCGTCGGACCACTGCCCGAGCGCGGCCACCACGACCCGGCCGGTGCCCGAGAAGGACTGCACCAGCCCGGCCCCGGGCCCCAGCACGGCCAGTCCCGATCCGGGCGGCGGGGCCTGGACGCCGACCTGGTGGTCGTCGGGGGCCGTCGTCAGCCCGGTCACCACCCTGACCGTGTCCGCGGGGTCCCGCAGGGTGAAGACGGCGATGGTGAACTGGTTGTTCCCGTCGTCCTTGTAGAGGGCGGTCTCCCCGCCGACGCAGCCCTTGCCCTCGGCGAGCATCGCGGCGAGGCGGGGGCCGGCGGAGTCCGGCTCGGAGCAGGAGCCCAGCACCTTCGTCGCGACCCGGACGAAGGTGCCCCCGGAGCCGTCCGGTACTTCGGCGGGGAACACGTCGGCCGGCGGGACCGCCGGCCGGCCGGCGGCCGGTGCAGCCGACGCCGAGGGGGAGGGGGCCGCGGTGGGGGAGGCCGTCCTCCTCGGCCGGACGGTGACCCGCTCCTCGTCGGACGGGTCGGTCAGGTCGAGCGTGACGAGGGCCAGGAGGCCCATCAGCAGCAGCAGCCCGAGGACGAGCGCCCACGTCCGCGTGGGCCCCGGCGCGGCGGACTCGTGGATCGAGGCGCCACGGACGAAGTCCTCGTCGAGGACCACGTTCCACTCGTCCTCGCCCGGTCCGGCCGGATCGTCGGGCATCTCATCGTTCTTCGGCACCCTGAGACCTTAGTGCCGCCCCGGCCGATCTGAACATCCCCAGGTCACGGCCTCATCACCCGGCCGACCTCGGGTCCTGCGCGCGGGCGGACCCGAGGTGAGCGCGGTCCGGCGCGGCGGCCGGTGCCGGCACGGGTACCCCTACGCGCCCGCGCCGCGCAGGTGGGCCAGGACGGCCAGGACGCGGCGGTTGCCCTCCGTCGGGTCCAGTTCCAGTTTCGTGAAGATGCTGCCCGCGTGCTTCACCACGGAGGCCTCGGTGACGAACAGCCGCGCCGCCAGGGCCTGGTTGTTGAGCCCCTCCGCCATCAGGGCCAGCACCTCGCGCTCGCGCGGGGTGAGCCGGGCGAGGGGGTCGTTCGCCGGCCGGGGCGCCAGGAGGACGCGGACCACTTCCGGGTCGATGACCGTCTGCCCCGCGTGCACCCGCCGCAGGGCGTCGAGGAATTCCTCGACCTCACCGACCCGGTCCTTGAGCAGATAGCCCAGCCCGGCCGCAGAACCGCCCGTGAACAGCTGCGTGGCGTAGGCGGTGGCCACGTACTGCGACAGCACCAGGACCGGCAGCGCGGGGTCGGCGCGGCGCAGGGCGAGCGCGGCCCGCAGCCCCTCGTCGCGCAGCCCGGGCGGCATCCGCACGTCCGTCACCACCACGTCGGGCCGCTCGGCCTCCACCGCCCGCAGCAGGGCGGGGGCGTCGCCGACGGCGGCGAGGACGCGGTGGCCGCCGAGGGCCAGCAGCTCCGTCAGGCCCGCGCGCAGCAGCACCGAGTCCTCGGCCAGGATCACCCGGAGCACGGCACCTCCATCCGCAGCCGCGTCGGCCCGCCGGCCGGACTGCTCACCGTCAGCCTCCCGCGCAGCATCGCCACCCGGTCCGCGAGCCCCGCCAGCCCCGCTCCCGCGCCGGGATCGGCGCCGCCGCGGCCGTCGTCGGTGACGGTGAGGGTGAGCCGGCCGCCCTCGACCCCGCCGGCGACGTCGACCCGCGAGGCGCCGCTGTGCTTGGCGGCGTTGGCCAGGGCCTCGGTGACGGTGAAGTACGCGGTGACCTCGACCGGTTCGGGCAGCCGTGGTACCTGGAGGTCCACCGTGACGGGGACCGGATGGCGCAGCGCCACCTCGGCGACGGCCGCGGCCAGCCCGTGGTCGGTCAGCACCTGCGGGTGCATCCCCCGCACCAGGTCCCGCAGTTGGGCCAGTGCCAGCTTGGCCTCCTCGCGGCCCCGGCGCACCAGGGCGGCGGCCCCGTCGGCGCCGGGGGCCCTGCGCAGCTCCAGCTCCGCGAGGCCCAACGTCATGCTGAGGGCGACCAGTTGCTGCTGGGCCCCGTCGTGCAGGTCCCGTTCGATGCGGCGCCGCTCCGCCTCGAAGGCCTCGACCAGCCGGACCCGCGAGCGGGTCAGCTCCAGGACCCGGGCGTCCTCCTCGTGCGGCCCGAGCAGCAGCCGCACCGTCTTCACCTGCACCCCGGTGATCAGCGCGGCCGCGTACGCGGCGAGGGCCAGTCCGGCCAGGCCCGCGGCGGTGCCGCCGAGGGCCTCCAGCGGGCCCGCCACCGCCTCGCCGGGTATCAGCATCACCGGCTCCGGGGCGAGGGCCCACACGATCACGGGGGAGACCACCAGGATCAGCGAGAGGGCCACCAGGGCCAGCACCCCGAACCCGGCCGCCCCGAAGGCCGGCCCGAGCAGCACGGCGTACCCGAACTCCCGCCAGGTGGCCCGCTCCCGCAGCCGCGTCCGCAGCCAGGCCCCCGCGCCGGCGCCGGCGAGCGAGGTGTGCGGATCCGCGACGGGTTCCGCCTCGACCCACCGCAGCCGCCGCCGCTCCAGCTCCCCCAGGGGCACCGCCCCGGCCAGGGCGCCGGCCAGCAGCACCAGACCGATCCCGGCGACCGCCAGCAGCAGCCCGAGCCCGAGGAGCAGCACGAGCGCGCACAGCACCCCGTACCCGAGCACGAACCCGCTGCCGAGATACGCCCAGCACCGCCAGGGCCACCAGGACGCCAGGAACCGCAACGGCCGCCGCAGCGACCGCCATACCGCCACGGCCGGTTCGAGGGGCGGCGCGGGGTCTGGAGCGGGGTCAGGAGTGGTGGATCCGGGCATGGGGACCAGCCTAGGCGACGGGTCAGCGCGCCCGACGGGCCGTCACACGGCCGCGCCCAGCGCCACGAACCCGCAGATCAGCACCAACAGCAGGACCAGCAGCGGCCAGACGAAGCGGAGGTAGGTGTCGAGGTGCCGACCGCCACGAGCCGGTCGTAGCCGAGCGCCAGCATCATCGGCACCAGCAGCCCGTCGAAGCCGGGCGTCTCCTCGGCGAAGCCCTCTACGGTGCCGAGGACGGAGAAGACCACCATCACGGCGGCGATCAGCAGGGCCCCGCGGTCGCGCAGCCGGTGCGCGAGGCGGGCGATGCCCCGGTCGAGGGCGCCGGAGTGGTCCGTAAGGGTGAGCGGACCCCGGGGCGCGCGGGGGCGTCATCGGCCCGGCCCGGAATCACCCCTCGGACAAGGATCTTGACCCGCCCGGCGCGTGTCGAACCGGGCCCTTGATCGTTTCTTCACCCGTAACCCTCATATCGGCTGCCGAATCGGAGGACCGCGGTGACGGCTTGGCAGTACTACGCCGGGGCGGGCATGGTGGCCGCGCTCTGCCCGCTGCACGGCCACGTGGCGGTCGCGGGCGACGGGCACGGCAGTGGGGCCCGGGTCGACATCTGCGTACCGGCCGGGCGCCCCGCGCGGCCGCCCATGCCGCCGCCGCCCGTCGCCCGGCCCGGCACCCCGGCCGTGGTCCCGCCCACCGTACGGGTGCGGGTGCCCGGCGCCGGACGGCCCGCCGTGCACCACCCCGGCGAGGCGCCGGGCCTGCCCGGGACCCCGGCACCCGGGGCCCCGGCACCGGACGGCGGGGCGCAGCCGGCCCCGGCTCCGCCGGCGTCCCCGCCGGGGCCGCAGGCGGCGCCGGCCGCAGCCTCCGGTCCGGCCGCGCCCGGGACCGCCGCGCCGGTGGGCGCCTTCCACGTCCGCCCGTACCGCTCCGTGGCCCTGGAGCGGCGCAGCCCGAACGGACTGAGCACCATGATGCTGATGGTGGTCGTCACCACCCCGGCCGTGCTCGCCGCCGCCGCGCTGCGCCCCCGCTCCAAGGGCCGGGGCTCCGCCTCCTGAGACACCGCCGCGCCGCGGCTTCGAACCGCTGACACACCGACGCATCCACGAACGGGAGATCCCTCGTGTCCGAATGGCTGGTCCTGGCCATCGCCATGGCGCTCGTCTGCGCCCTCGTCCTCGCCATGACCGTGATCCGGCACCGCCGGGTCGCGGACGACGAGGACACCAGCGAAACCCCCGACGTCATCGAGTACATGACGATGATGGTCGGCGTGGTCTACGCGATCGTCCTGGGCCTGGCCATCGCGGGGGTCTGGGAGGCGCGCGGCGCCGCCGAGGACAGCGTGCGCCGCGAGGCCCAGTCGCTGTACGAGGTCACCCAGCGGGCCGACGTCTACCCGGCGCCCGTCCGCGACCGGATCCGCGGCGAGGTGGACGCGTACGTCTCGCACACCGTCAACGTCGACTGGCCGCGCCTCGTCTCCGGCCGGGAGGCCTCCCCCGAGGGCGCCCAGCTGCTCGGGAAGCTGCGGACGGACGTCACCCACCAGAGCCCCGCCAACGAGCTCCAGGCGCAGGCCTACCAGCCGCTGCTCGACCAGATCGCGGCCGCCGACGACGCCCGGCACTCGCGCACGCAGAGCGACGAGTCCACCCTGCCGAGCGTGGTCTGGGTCGGGCTGGTGGTGGGCGGCGTCGTCACCATCGGGCTGATCTTCACCCTGCAGATCCGGCGCTCGGGCCGCGAGCTGCTGCTGGCCGGTCTCTTCAGCGCCCTGATCGTGTTCCTGCTGTTCATGGTCTGGAGCTTCGACGCCCCCTTCGGGCGGGACGGCACCGACTCGGCGGGAGCCTTCCAGGACCTGTTCCCGGCCCTGTCGGTGACGGCCTCCCGCTGAGGCCCATGGGCCCATGGGCCCATCGGCTCTCTGGCTCCGCGGCCCCGAGCCCCGGGGCCCCGCGGTCCGGCCCCGGCGGGCTCAGCTCCCCGCCGGGGCCGCCTGCCGCCGGGCCGCGGCCACCAGCGGCGAGTGCCGCAGCGCGTGCGAGATCCGGACGAGGTCGCGCGGCCCGTCGGCGGTGACGAGCACCCGGTCCGCGTCCGTTTCCTCCTCCTCGGTCCCGGCCACCGCCTGCGGGTCGGCGGCGCAGACCAGCACCGCGGCCGCCACCATCGCCGCGTCCGCGACGGCGCGGGCCGTCTCCTCGTCCGCGCCGGTCTCCAGGGCCCGCTCGTAGGCGGTGTCGCGGTGGCGCCGGTCGAAGCAGGGGCCCAGCCTCAGGAACCCGTCGTGGATGTCGGACTCCCGCTGGATCACCCGGATCTCGGCCGGGGACCACCAGGACATCCGCACCCCCGGGGTGTCGCCCGGCGCGGTGCTCTGCACCTCGTGCCACAGCGCCCCCAGGTCCCGGTAGGTGCTCCAGGTCCGCCAGCTGTCGGACACCCGCTGGTACAGCAGGGGCAGCACGAAGCCCACCGAACTGACCAGCGCTCCGGCGGAGGCCAGCGGCGGGGCGACGAAGGTGCTCAGGAAGTCCAGGTCGTGGCCCAGCCAGCGGGCGGCGACGGCCGACATCTTCGCGGCGTCGTACGCCAGGCTGATGGCGTAGCCCGAGACGATGATCAGCAGGCCGGCCCGGAGCCAGCCGCAGACCTGGAGGGACCAGCGCCAGCACATCGAGACCATCATCATCACGGCCACGTTGTGCGCCAGCAGGTAGGAGGCGATCATCAGCCGGATGTAGGGGGTGTTCGCGTAGTACGTGTCGAAGTCGCGCAGCCGCTCGACGGGGGCCGCGCCGAGGGCGAACAGGATGACGATCGCCGTGATGACCACGGAGTAGCCGGCGATCCAGCGCATCGAGGTGTGCCTGATCTCCTCCGCGGGGCCGCCGCGCCAGTTGAACACCAGGACGAGGCAGGAGGCGCTGAAGGCCGTCATCAGGCAGTAGACCAGGGGAGCGGAGAAGTTGGCGACCCCCGTCCAGCGGTTGACGGCTTCGATGGTGGGCGGGGCGGCGAAGGTGAAGACCGCGCCGGCGAGGAGGAGCAGGAAACAGACCGACCGCAGGAGCGGATCGCGCCAGTTGGTGCGCAGGGCCGGCAGCTTGCAGACGAGGGAGACCGCCATCGCGGCCGCCGGGATGTAGTAGTCCGGTCCTTTCAACGGTCGTTCCTGTGCCCCCGGTAGCCGAGGGAGGTCTCGATCCGTCCCGCCAGCTCGTCCCGCCGGCCGGCCGCCCGCCCGCCGGAGGACCCGGCCAGCCAGGTGCGGCATCTGCTGCCGAGGAGGAGGCCGAACGTCTCGGCCTCGGTCTCCTCCCGGACGTCGGCGCGGGTGCGCGCGGCGACGCTGCGGACCGTCTCGCCGAGGTCGGCCCCGTCGGTCAGCAGCCGGGCCGCGACGGCGGCGCCGTCGACGTGGTGGCTGCAGTGGCCGGCCTGCATGTGCCAGAGCTCGTGGCCCAGGATGACCAGCTGGTGGTCCGGCGCGGTGCGCTCCTCGATCACGACCAGGTCCCGGTCCGCCATGTCGAGCCACAGGCCGCTCGCGGTCCCCTGGGGGAACGCCGCCATCCGGAACTGCACCGGGCGGCCCCGGTGCCTGCTCATGCCGTCGCAGAGGGCGGTGTAGAGGTCCACGGGTTCCACGGGGCCGGCCAGCTTGATGCCGGACACCAGCTCCGCGCACAATCGCCGCTGCGCTCTGCCTATGCTCACCGTTCTCCCCGTCGACGCGGATCCGGATCAGGACTCAAGGATCAGATCCAGACTTTCGACTGGGTCATGATTCGTTCGGTTTGACGCTTTCGAGAAGCATGTCCAGCCATTCGGTCACCTTGTCCCGGTGCTTGTCGCTGGGCAGTTGGGCGGCTCGCCAGGCGATGCCCCGGACGCCGTGGTTCTGCAGGAGCCGGGCGAGCGGGTCGCCGGCCGCGGCGGCCTCGGCCGGTACGGTCTGCCGCTCGCGCCCCGCGAAGTCCTGGAGGAGCTGCTGCTCGGTGCGCTGGAGGGCGTCGGTGAGGGCGTCGGCGTCATGGGCGGTGAGGAAGCCCGCGTGCACCCCGAAGAAGCGCTGGATGGCGTCGCAGTGCTCCATGGTGGGCCGCCGGTCGCCGTTGATGAGGGCGCCCGCCTGCTGCCGCGACATCCCGGCGCCGTCCGCGATCTCCTGCTGGGTGTAGCGGCGGCCGTTGGGCTTCACCCGGGTGCGCCGCAGCAGGTCGAGGCGCTGGAGGAAGCGCGCCTGGAGATCGGGTTCACCGGCCCGCCGGCCGTCCAGGAGGGACCTGATCACGTCCGTGGGGACCCCGGAGGCCTCCGAGAGGCGGCGGAGGTCGAAGACCTGGTTCGGGTCGCGGCCCATTTTGTTCGCCAGCTCGGCGACCCGCGTGACGGTTGCCGCCAGGGGCGCGTTGGCCACCGCGACGGGAGCCGGGAAGCCGTCTGTCACCAGTGGTTCTCCTAGATCGCGCGAGGTGAGTGGGCACGTGGTCGGCCTCAGGGAATCTATCCGGTTTGTTTTGGGAGAGCCATAACTTGCCACAGCTGTGGCGCGAATGAGCTGTCGCCAGGCTGGAATTGCCACAATAGTTGACACTCGAATGAAGTCGGTAGCAGGATCGCCACACGGAAATGAAGATCCAGACCGTTGAGGAGGGGGAGCTCTCGGTGCCACATCTCGCAGCGGTGGGCCCGTCTGATGGCCTCGTCCGAGCCGGTGAGGAGCGCCTGGCGGGCGACGAGTCCGCCCGTGGCGCAGTGCGGTCGGAGCGGCGCAAGGAGATTTTGCGCCAACGCCGCGAAGAACTGGGCCTGAGCCAGGAAGACCTCGCGGCGCGCCTGCGCATCAGCGTACGCGCGTACGGGAACTGGGAGCGCGGCCTGGTCAAGGAATGGACGGACCGCAAGCTCCTCGCCCTGGCCGAGGCCCTGGAGATGAGCGAGCGGCAGTGCTTCTGGCTCTTCCGCATCATGGTCGACCGCGACCCGCCGCCGACCTGGCGCGCGGCCGAGGAGAACCGGCTGCCCCAGGACCCGGCGCAGCGCGACTACCTGGTCGACTACGCGGCCCTGATGGAGGCCGTGCCCTACCCGAGCTTCCTGGTGGACCACCGCTGGGACGTGGCCCTCACCAACTCGGCCTTCGACCGGCTCTTCCAGACGGTGAGACCGCACCCCACGGCCCTGCCGGACGACAACTTCCTGCGCTTCGTGCTGTTCCACCCGGACGCCGCCGCCGTGCTGGAGGACCACGAACCGGCCTGGTGCGTACCGCTGCTGGCCCAGTTCGCCACCGCCCTGGCGGCGTCCCCGGACGACGAGGGGCTGCGCAGCATCCGCCAGGAGGTGGCCCGTGACCCGTTCATGGAGGCGGCCTACCGCTACGGGGTCCCGCACTGGCTGACCACGCACGGGCAGGAGGCCGCCGAACAGGACGGCGCGGTGCGCACGGTGCGCCACCCCGACCCGGTCTGGGGTCTGGTGCGCTGCCGGATGGTGGCCGAAACCAGCCGGATGCTCGACGGGATGGGGCTCACCCGGATCACCCTGGTGCTCTCCGCCCCGCAGGGCCTGCCGACCGGACCGGTGCGCGGCGGCGCGGGCTTCCCGCAGCAGCAGGGAGCCCGTCTGCGGGCGGTTCCGACACTGGGCGACTGAGGCGGCGGGAGACACACTGGTCCCCACCGGGGACACTGGTTCCCCGAGCGCTGCCACGGCGCGCGCGGCGGCGGGATCCGGCGAAGCTCCGGTACGCCGCCGCCGCGCGCCGAGGATCCGATGCCACGATCGGCGACATCGAGCGGATGTCGCCGATCGTGGCATTCGTGTCGCTGTCCGGGGCGTCCCGCCCCGGGCCGTGGCGGCGACGGGTACCTCGAAAGGCCGGAAGGACGGTAGGGGCGTGCGGTTGACCATCCTCGGCGGGGGCGGATTCCGCGTCCCGCTCGTCTACGGAGCACTGCTCGGCGACCACGCCGAGGGGCGGGTGTCCCGGGTGACCCTCTACGACGAGGACCCCGTGCGGCTCGCCGCGATGGCCCGGGTGCTCGCGGACCAGGCCGCCGCCTCGGGAGCGGCCGACGCCCCGGAGGTCAGCGCCACGCGGGACCTGGACGAGGCCCTGCGCGGGGCCGACTTCGTCTTCTCCGCCATCCGCGTCGGCGGCCTGGAGGGGCGTGCGGCGGACGAGCGCATCGCCCTGGCCGAGGGAGTGCTCGGCCAGGAGACCGTCGGCGCGGGCGGGATCGCGTACGGACTGCGGACCGTGCCGGTGGTGCGGGAACTGGCGCGCAGGATCGCCCGCGGCGCCCCGGACGCCTGGGTCATCAACTTCACCAATCCGGCCGGGGTGGTCACCGAGGCGATGTCCGAGGAGCTGGGCGGCCGGGTCATCGGCATCTGCGACTCGCCGGTCGGTCTCGGCCGCCGCATCGCCCGGCTGCTGGGCGTCGCCCGCCCCGGGGAGGCCTGGATCGACTACGTCGGCCTCAACCACCTGGGCTGGGTGCGCGGCCTGCACGTCGGCGGGCGCGACGAGCTGCCCCGGCTGCTGGACGACACCGAGGCGCTGGAGTCCTTCGAGGAGGGGCGCCTCTTCGGGGCGGAGTGGCTGCGCTCGCTGGGCGCGATCCCCAATGAGTACCTGCACTACTACTACTTCAACCGTGACACCGTACGGGCCTACCAGGAGGCCAAGCAGACCCGCGGGGCCTTCCTGCGCGACCAGCAGCGCGGGTTCTACGCCGAGGCCGGCCGGCCCGGGCAGCCCGCCGGGGCGGCGCTGGCCGCCTGGGACCGGACGCGGGCCGAGCGCGAGGCCACGTACATGTCCGAGAACCGCGAGGTGGCGGGGGTCGGCGAGCGCGAGGAGAGCGACCTGGAGTCCGGCGGCTACGAGAAGGTCGCCCTCGCGCTGATGCGGGCCATCGCCCGCGACGAGCGGGCCGCGCTGATCCTCAACGTCCGCAACGGCTCGACCCTGTCCGTGCTGGACGCGGAGGCGGTGATCGAGGTGCCCTGCCTGGTCGACGCGAACGGGGCCCACCCGGTGTCCGTGGCCCCGCTGCCCCTGCACGCGGTGGGGCTGGTGACCTCGGTGAAGGCGGCCGAGCGGGCGGTCCTGGCCGCCGCGGCGAGCGGCTCCCGCGCCGACGCGGTGAAGGCCTTCGCGCTGCACCCGCTGGTGGACTCCGTGTCCGTGGCCCGGCGGCTGCTGGAGGGGTACGCGGCGCAGCACCCGGGCCTGGCCCACCTGCGCTGAGCCCGGCGGACCGGACCGGCGGGACCGCCGTACGGGTTCACCCGTACGGCGGCTTGCGGCATGCGGGGCGGGCGGGCGGCTGTGACAGTGCGAGGGTGACCACTGCCCCCGCCACGGCCGCGCCGCCGCCCGCGCTCGACCGGCGGCGGCGCAACGTCGTCTTCGGCACGATCATGCTCGGCGTGCTGCTGGCCGCCCTCGACCAGACCATCGTGGGCACCGCGCTGCCCACGATCGTGGGGGACCTCGGCGGCGGGGACCACATGGCCTGGGTGGTGACCTCCTACCTGCTGGCGGAGACCGTCGCGACCGTGCTCGTCGGCAAGTTCGGCGACCTCTTCGGCCGCAAGGCCGTCTTCCAGGTCTCCGCGGTCGTCTTCATCACCGGCTCCTTCCTCTGCGGGCTCGCCGGGAACATGTCCCTGCTGATCCTGTGGCGCGGGGTCCAGGGCATCGGCGCCGGCGGCCTGATGGTCACCTCCATGGCGCTGATCGCGGACGTGGTGCCGCTGCGCGAGCGCGGCACCTACCAGGGCGCGATCGGTGCCGTCTTCGGCGTCGCCACCGTCATCGGCCCGCTGCTCGGCGGGCTGTTCACCGACCACCTGAGCTGGCGCTGGGCCTTCTACGTCAACGTGCCCATCGCGGTGCTGGTGGTCGCGGCCGCCGCCCGCACCATCCCCTCGGTACGGGCCCGGGGCAGGCCACGGATCGACTACCCGGGCATCGCCCTGGTCGCGGTCGGGTCGAGCGCGCTGATCCTGGCCACCAGCTGGGGCGGCAACGAGTACCCCTGGACCTCCGGGGTGATCGTCGGACTGCTGGCGGGCGGGGTGCTGGCGCTCGCGCTGTTCTGCCTGGCCGAGACCCGGGCCGCCGAACCGATGCTGCCGATGCGGCTGTTCCGCAACCCCGTCTTCACCGTGTGCTCGGTGCTCAGCTTCGTCGTCGGCTTCGCCATGCTCGGCGCGATGACCTTCCTGCCGACCTACCTCCAGTACGTGGACGGGGACTCCGCCACCCTGTCGGGCGTACGGACCCTGCCGCTGGTCATCGGCCTGCTGATCGCCTCCGTCTTCAGCGGCAACGTCACCAGCAGGACCGGCCGGTACCGGATCTTCCCCATCGTGGGCTGCGCGGTGATGGGCGCCGGCCTCTACCTGCTGTCGCGGATGGACGCGGACACCGGCGGCGGGCTGGAATCCGTGTACATGTTCGTGCTCGGTGCCGGGATCGGCCTGTGCATGCAGGTGCTCACCATCGCGGTGCAGAACACCGTGGACTACGCAGACCTCGGCACGGCCACCTCGGGCGTGACCTTCTTCCGTACGCTGGGCAGCTCGTTCGGGACCGCCGTGTTCGGGACCATCTACGCCAACAGCCTGGGCCCTGGACTGAAGGTCGCCGTGGCCGGGGCCGCCCGGGCCACCGGCCGGGACCCGGCGGGGCTCGCGGCCGCGGCGCAGAGCCCGCAGGGGGTGCACGCGCTCGACCCGGCGGCGTCCGGCCCGATCGTCGGCGCGTACACCCAGGCCCTGCACACCGTGTTCCTGTGGACGGTGCCGGTGGCGGCCGTCGGCTTCGTCGTCGCGCTGTTCCTCAAGCAGGTCCGGCTGCGCGACACCGTCCGCGCCGCGTCCACGGACATGGGCGACGGCTTCGCCTCGCCGGCCACGGCCTCCGGGGACTCGGCCAAGCTGCTGGAGCTGGCCGTGGGCAAGCTGGTGCGGAACATGGGCCCGCAGCAGGCCCGGGAGATCGTCGAGGCCTCCGACACCCGGCTGGACATGGCCGGCGCGTGGGCCGTGATGCAGGTGGACCTGCTCACCCGCACGGTCGGGCACGCCGGCCTGGGGCTGATCGCCTCGCGCCGGTCGCTGCCGCCGGAGCTGCTGCTGCCGGTCTTCGACCGGATGGTGGAGGAGGGCTTCCTGACCCGGCAGAACGGATTCTTCAGCCTGACCCGGGGCGGACAGCGGGAGGCCGACGTCATCTCCGCCGCGTGGGCGCAGTGGCTCGGCGACCAGCTGGAGCGGGACCGCGGCCGTCCGCGCAGCGCGGAGCTGAGGGCGGCGGCGGACGCCATCGCCAAACGGCTGCTGGCCGAGGACCTGCGCGAGGGAAACTTCGCGCCCCGGCAGGCCTAGCCCTGCGTCGCGCGGGTGGCGTAGTCGTGGCCGGGGGCCGTGGGCAGTGAGGTGAGGGCGGGGTTCCAGGCGTGCAGGACCGCCGCCGAGGGGGCGTAGAGCGCTCCGGGGATCTCCTCCGGGGCGAACCAGCGCCACTGGGCGATCTTGTGCGGTTCGGTGACGGCCGGGGTGCCCGTGGCGGAGCGGGTCAGGGCCGCCGCCGTCAGCCGGGTGACGGCGGTCTCCGTCGCGGAGAGCTGGACGGCCAGCACTTCGACGGCCTCCGGGGTGGTGCGCAGGGAAGTCTCCTCGGCGAGCTCGCGCGCGGCGGCCTGTTCGAAGCCCTCCCCGGGGTCGACCTTGCCGCCGGGCAGTTCCCAGCGCCCGTCGTGCGCCTGGCCGAGCAGGACCCGGCCGTCGGGGCCGAGCACGATCAGGCCGACGCCGACGACGGCATGGGGCTGGGGGACGCCCCGCGGGGCGCCGGCGGTTTCGGGGGTCTGGGGAGTCACGCGGGGCTGTCCTGTTCCTCGTCCGGCGGGAGTGGCCATTGTCCCATCCGACGCCGCGAGGAGACGGGGCGTCAACCCGGAGCGGGGCCGGTCCATCGGACGGGTGTGCGAGTTTCGGCCAGGGCTCGTGCGTGCAGGCTCTGGCGGTCCGATCGTCGTATGTACCTCGGCTCAGGGGGCGCGCAATGGCACATGTGCTGGTGATCGGTGGTGGGGTCGCGGGGCTCGCGACGGCCCTCCTGGCGGCCCGGCGGGGGCACACGGCCGAGGTCTTCGAACGCGACACCCGGGCCCCCGGCGCCGCACCCGACCGGGGCCTCCCGGCGGGGGACGTCCTCGGCCGTGACCTCCTCGGCCGGGACGTCCTTGGCCGTGACCTCCTCGACCGGGACTTCTTCGGCTGGCACCGTCCGGGCGTCCCCCAGGCGGCGCAGCCGCACCTGCTGCTCGGCGCCGCCCGCGCCGTGCTCCGGGCCGAGCTGCCCGACGTGTACGCCGAGATGCTCCGGCTCGGCGCCCGCGAGCGGCACGAGCTCGACTGGTTCGACGTGAGACCCCCCGCGCGCCCCGGCGACGAGGACCTGGTGCTGGTCCAGGCCCGCCGCATCGTGCTGGAGAGCGCGCTGACCACCGCCCTGCGCGCGCAGCCGGGGGCGGTGGTGCGCTACGGGGAGCCGGTCACCGGGCTGACCGCGACCGGGGGCCGGCAGCCCAGGATCACCGGGGTGAGCACCCCGGGCGGCGGGTACGGGGGCGACCTCGTGGTGGACGCGGCGGGCCGGCGCGGCGGCTGCGCGTCCCTGCTCGCCACGGCCGGCTGCCGCCCGGGCACCGTCGAGCGGCACCGTACCGGCCTCGCCTACTTCTGCCGCTGGTACCGGCTGCCCGACGGCGTGGACGAGGGGCCGCGCCGCCCCTGGACGGTGACCGGCGGAGCCTTCGCGGGCTGCGCGGTCTTCCCGTCCGACAACCGGGTCTTCGCCGTGACCGTGTTCGCGCACACCGGCGACCCCACCCGGGGCGCCCTGCGCGACCCGGCCGTCTTCGAGGCCGCCGCACGGGCCTTCCCGCCCGGCGCCGCCTGGCTGGGGCTGGGCGCCGAGCCGCTGTCGGGGGTACTGGCCACGGCGGGGCTGGACAACCGTTGGAGCCCCCTGGCCGACGCGCGGGGCCCGGTGGTGAGCGGCATGGTCCCCGTCGGGGACGCCCTCACCCACACCAACCCCACCCTGGGCCAGGGGACCTCGCTCGCGCTGTGGGCGGCCGACCGGGTGGCCCGTACCGCCCACCGGGACCCCGGATCCCCCGGCTTCGCGGCCGGGTACCACGGCTGGGCGCTGCGCACGCTGAAGCCCTGGTTCGACTTCCAGGCGGGCGCGGACGCGGCCGTCGGGGCACGGCTGGCGGCCGGGGCCGGGGCCGGGGCCGGGGTCGTGGTGCCGGGGGGCGGGGGTGCGGGGAGCCTCGCCGGGCGGGCGCGGGAGGCGGCCGCGCTGTTCGAGTGCGCGCTGGAGGACCCGGAGGTGATGCGGGCCCGGGCCAGGGTCCGGCACCTGGCCGAACCGCCCGGACGGGCCT
The DNA here is from genome assembly GCF_002028425.1 of Streptomyces katrae. Lineage (GTDB taxonomy): Bacteria > Actinomycetota > Actinomycetes > Streptomycetales > Streptomycetaceae > Streptomyces > Streptomyces katrae_A. The sequence continues at coordinate 6,400,014 of NZ_CP020042.1, forward strand.
ACGCGGACCCCGCCGTCCGGGCCAGGGTGGCGATCTGGCTCGCCCGGCGGCCCGACTGGGCGCCGAACGCGGTGGGACCGGACCGCGCGCGGTGGGAGGAGCTCACCGCGGCCGCCGCCGTGCCCCCTCAGCCGGCCTCGCCCAGGACCTCGGCCAGATCGTAGCCGACGACCTCCTCCAACTGCTCGTACGTGCAGCTCTCCGGGGTGCGGTCGGGGCGCCAGCGGACGAACTGCGCGGTGTGCCGGAAGCGGTCGCCCTCCATGTGGTCGTACTTCACCTCGCAGACCCGTTCGGGACGCAGCGGCACCCAGGACAGGTCCTTCTTCCCCGTCCAGCGGCTCTGCGCGCCGGGCAGCCGGGCGCTCTCGTGGGCGGCCTCCTCGGCCCAGGAGGCCCACGGGTGCCCCGTGACGTCCGGCATCCGCAACGGCTCCAGTTCCCCGACGAGCTCGGCGCGGCGCTTCATGGGGAAGGCGGCGCAGACGCCCACGTGCTGGAGCGCGCCGTGGGCGTCGTACAGGCCCAGGAGCAGCGATCCGATGATCGGACCGCTCTTGTGGAAACGGAAGCCCGCGAGGACGACGTCGGCCGTACGCTCGTGCTTGATCTTGAACATCAGGCGGGCGTCGGGCCGGTAGGGCAGATCGAGGGGTTTCGCGACGACCCCGTCGAGCCCGGCGCCTTCGAACCGCTCGAACCACTCCCGCGCGAGCGCGGGATCGGTGGTCGCGGGCGCGAGATGCACGGGGGGCCGGGCTGTGGAGAGGACGTGGACCAAGGCGCTGCGGCGGTCGGCGAGCGGGGTGTCGAGGAGGGCCTCGTCGCCGAGGGCGAGCAGATCGAAGGCGACGAAGCTGGCCGGGGTGGTCTCGGCGAGCAGCTTCACCCGGGAGGCCGCCGGGTGGATCCGCTCGGTCAGCCGGTCGAAGTCCAGCCGCCCGCCGTGGACGATCACGATCTCCCCGTCGACCACGCAGCGGTCCGGCAGGTTCTCCTTGAGCGCCGCCACCAGCTCGGGGAAGTACCGGCTCAGGCTCTTGCCGGTACGACTGCCGACCTCCACCTCGTCCCCGTCGCGGTGCACGATCGCCCGGAAGCCGTCCCATTTGGCCTCGTACTGCATGCCGGGCGGGATCCTCGCCACGGACTTGGCGAGCATCGGCTTCACGGGCGGCATCACCGGCAGGTCCATACCGCCGATTCTGCGGTGGTACGTCCGGGCCCGCTCGGTGTGCGGGGCCGCCCGCGCGCGCCTACCGTGGCGCCCATGGCTGGTAGCGCGGGTGGTGCGATCGAGCTCGACGCGGGCGGGCGGGCGGTACGCCTGTCCAGCCCCGACAAGGTGTACTTCCCGGAGCGCGGGTACACCAAGAGGGACGTCGCCGAGTACTACCTGGCCGTCGCCCCTGGGATCACCCGCGCCCTGCGCGACCGCCCCACCACCCTGGAGCGGTACCCGGAGGGGGTGGAGGGCGAGTCCTTCTTCCAGAAGCGGGCCCCGAAGAACCTGCCCGACTGGATCCCGACCGCCCACATCGCGTTCCCCAGCGGCCGCACGGCGGACGAGATCTGCCCCACCGAGCCGGCCGCCGTCCTGTGGGCCGCCAACCTGGGCTGCCTCACCTTCCACCCCTGGCCGGTGCGCCGCGGGGACACCGACCGGCCGGACGAACTGCGCATCGACCTGGACCCGCAGCCGGGCACCGACTACCACCACGCGGTGGCCGCCGCACACGAACTGCGGGCCCTCCTGGACGAGGTGGGCCTGCGCGGCTGGCCCAAGACCTCGGGCGGACGCGGGCTGCACGTCTTCGTGCCGATCGAGCCGCGCTGGACCTTCACGGACGTCCGCCGGTGCGCGATCGCCCTGGGCCGGGAGCTGGAGCGGCGGATGCCGGGGAAGGTCACGACGGCCTGGTGGAAGGAGGAGCGCGGCGAGCGGATCTTCGTGGACTACAACCAGACCGCCCGCGACCGGACCATCGCCTCGGCGTACTCCGTCCGCCCCCGCCCGCACGCCCCGGTCTCGGCGCCCCTGCGCTGGGAGGAGGTGGACGACGCGGAACCGCGCGACTTCGACATCGTGACGATGCGGGCCCGCTTCGCCGAACTGGGCGACCTCCACGCCGACATGGACGACCACGCCTTCAGCCTGGACGCCGTCCTGGAACGCGCGGCCCGCGACGAACGCGACCACGGCCTGGGCGACATGCCGTACCCCCCGGACTACCCGAAGATGCCGGGCGAACCCAAACGCGTCCAGCCAAGCCGAGCCAGACACCAGGACCCGCAGGACTGAACCACCGTAGGTTCGCCCACCGCACGGGGACTTCGAAGCCCTCGCTCGCCGGCGTGCGCGGGTCGGCGGCTAGGGGGCGGGGGCGGGTCAGAAGTCGTCCACTTCGGCGATCGTGAAGGGGACGGGGGTTCCGGCGCCGAAGGGGCCGCCCTTGTCGTACTGGGAGCGGGTGACGAGCAGGCCGTGGCCGGAGCGGAGGACGGACGTCGGGATCTGCAGTTCGGAGCTGCTGAAGACGGCCTCCTGGGTGACGGACTGCGCGGCGGGCGAAACGGCCAGGCGCACCAGGGTGTTCGTGCGGTTGAGGGCCACCCAGAGCTTGCCGTCCCGGTAGGAGAGGCCGTCGGCGTTGGGCAGGGAGACGCCGGGGACCGTGGTGACGGCGCCGGTGTCGGTGGCGATGCGGTACAGGGCGCCGGTGGTGGTGTTGGCGGTCAGCAGGGCGCCGCCGTCGACGTACGCGATGCCGTTGAGGTTGAGGCCGGAGTGCTGCGTGTAGTCGGCGGGCGTGCCGGTGAGGTCGCGCCAGGTGTCGAGCGCGGTGTCGGTGCCCTGCGTCCGGGCCTGCGTCAGCTGCTGCGGGGTGACCCGGTAGACGGCGGGGTTGAAGGAGTCCGTGAGGTAGGCGGTGCCGTCGGGGCCGAAGGCGAGGTCGTTCACGCCGCCGGAGGCGAAGGGGATGTGGAACCGGGCCACGCGGATGCCGGTGGTGTCGTCGTACACGGTGACCGACCGGTCCGTGCCGCCCGAGACCCACAGCCGGCCGGATCCGTCGGCCTTGACTCCGGCGGCGTGGGCTCTGCCGTCCGTGCCGGACGGAAGGAAGACCGACGCCTGCGTCCCGCCGGCCGGCAGCCGCAGGACGGATCCGTCGCCGTAGGCGGAGACGAACACGTCGCCGGTCGAGGGGTCCTGGGTGAGGCTCTCCGGATACAGCCCGAAGCCGGGCAGGGAGGCGGCGGTCCGGACGACGGGCGCGGCGAGGGCGGTTCCGGCGGCGAGGACGGTGGCGCACAGGGCGGCCGTGCCGCCCACGACGAGGCGGCTCAGCCGGATGCGGAAACGGTTCGGGCTGGTGACTGACATGGTGAGGCGATCCCTTCCGGGTGTCGTGTGGGGTGGTGGCCGTGCGCCGGGCCGGGGCCGTGACGGCCGGTCAGGCGGCGGGCGAGGAGCACAGGGCGAGGAGGTCGGTGGCGTTGCCGCCCTCGGGCAGGGCGCGCACGGCCCGCAGTACGGCGTCGACGCGTTCGGGCGGGAGGGCGGTGCCGGCCGACAGCCGGAACTTGTGCTCCCGCTCTCCGGTGGTGAGCGGCACGTCCGGGCCGCCCTTGCTGGTGTCGACGCGGATCTCGTGCGTCCGGCCGTCCCGCGTGGTCACGCGCAGCACGGCCGGGAGCCGGGTGGGGAACAGCGGGTCGAGGCCGGGGTCGGGCACGCAGCGGATGAGGGCGGCGAGGGCGCGCCGGGCGGGGTCGTGGGCGGCGGCGTCGGTGAAGTCCTCGAACCAGACGCCGAGGCCTCCGCCGCCGAGGAGGGCGGTCGCCACGGTGAAGGGGCCGGAGAAGGCCGCCGCGTAGCCGGTGGCCGGGGCGGCCTTGGCGGTCGCGGGCTCGCCGATCGTGCGGTGCATGGCGGTGGGGACGCGCAGCTCGCCGTGGACGACGTCCTCGGCGCGCACTCCTTGGTCCCTCAGGCGCAGTGCGGCGTCGATACCGGGGTGCGTGAAGTGGTTGCACGGGTACGGCTTGACGATGATCTCGCTGGTCTCCCAGCGTTCCCCCAGGCCGTCGAGGACCGCCTCGGGACGGGCCCGGTCGCCGCACCAGGCCTGGAAGAACCCGAACCGCCCTTCCAGGACCGTGGGCGGCCCGGTGATGCCGGCCCGGGCCAGCTGGGCGGCCGCCACTCCGGCATGCGCCGCCCAGCCGCAGTGCATCCGCTTGACGGTGCCGCCGGTGCGGTTGGCCTCCAGCAGGCCGGCGCCGGTGCTCGCGGCGATCCCCAGGGCGGCGGCGATGGTGTCCTCGTCCGCACCGAGGAGCAGGGCGGCCGCGACGGCCGCGCCGAGGGTGCCGCAGATGGAGGTGGCGTGCTGGCCGCGTTCGAAGAACAGCGAGTTGCCGAGGTCCGGGTCGTAACCGGCGATGCCGAGCCGGATGCAGACCTCGGTCCCGACCGTGACGGCGTCGAGCAGCTGCGGCCCGCCGGCGCCGGTGGCCTCGGCGACGGCGAGGGCGGCCGGGATCACGGAGGCGCTGGGGTGCAGGACCGACAGCATGTGGGAGTCGTCGAAGTCCATGGCGTGCGCCAGGGTTCCGTTGACCAGGGCCGCCGCCGGTACGGCCAGCGCCTGGTGCGATCCGATGACGTGCGCCGGGCCGGTACCGCCCCACTCGCGGGCGACGGCCAGTACGGCCCGGGGGGCGGGTTCGCCCTGGGCGAGGAGGCTGTTGCCCAGGCAGTCGAGGATCCGCTCGGCGGCCTCGGCGCGCAGCCGCCCGGGCAGGCCGCGGTCGCGGGCCTCGGCGGCGAAGGCGGCGAGGCGGTGGACCAGGGGGGCGGGGCCGGGCTGTGACCTCGTCATCGTGACTCCTGCGGGGCGGCCGTGGGGGCGGTGAGGACGGCGAGCGGCCGGACCGGGGACCCCGTGCCGCCGGTGATCTTCAGCGGGCTGAGGACGAACAGGAACTCGGCCGCTCCGGCGGCGGCCAGCGTCTCCAGGTTCATGTGCTCGATGAGGTGGACTCCCCGGTCCACGAGCAGCGTGCGGTGGACCGGGAGCACCGCGTGCCCCTGGCCCGCGGGGATCTGTTCGACGGCGGTGGTGTCGGCGCCGATGGCGCGCACGCCGCGGTCGGCGAGCCAGGCCGCGGCGGACTCGGTGAGGCCGGGTACGCCGGTCTCCCGGCCGATGTACGCCTCGGCGTCGCTCCACCGCCGCGCCCAGCCGGTGCGGACGAGGCACACGTCCTGCTCGGCGGGCAGGACGCCCGCGCGGGCGGCGGCGTGGGCCAGGTCGTCGGCGGTGATGCCGTAGCCGGCCGCGAGGATTTCCGTGCCGTGGGCGGCGGCGACGTCCAGGAGGACGCCGCGGCACACCATGGGCGGCACGGTGTCGATGCCGTGGACGGAGAAGCGTCCTCCCTGCTGGGCCGCGGCGGCGTCGTGGCCGCCGAAGAGCCGTCCGTGGTGGGAGGCGTGGGACAGCGCGTCGATGTGCGTGCCGACGTGCCCGCCGGTGACGATGAGCTCGTTGGCGGCCGAGCTCCCGTCCGGCCGCAGCCCGTCGCCGTGGCGGCGCAGCAGCGCCATGCGGAAGCCCGGGTGGTTGGGGGAGCACGGCATGCCGTTCTCCAGGGGCTGGGCGAGATCGTGGACGATCGTCCCGGCGGCGATGGCCGTCAGGAGGGGATCGGCGGCGGTGGCGGGGAGCGAGGGGGCGTCGGTCATGGGTTGCCTTTCACGGGCGGGCTGGGCCACGTCGCGGGAGGTGGGGAGCGCCGGGTTCACGAGGCGGGGGCGCCGGCCGAGATCGCGCCGGCCATCGTCAGGACGGCGCGGGCCTGCGCCACCAAGGGCGGCGCGACGGTGCGGCCGTCGTCGGTCACGAACACGGACGATCCCGAGTCCGGCCGGGAGGCGGCGGCCGCCAGCACGGCGCGGGCGTCGGCGACCTCCTCGGGGGAGGGGGTGAAGACCTCGTTGATGACCGGAAGCTGGCCGGGGTGGACGGCGAAACGTCCGAGGTAGCCCATGCCGCGGCCGTCCAGGCAGGAGCGGCGCAGCCCTTCCGGGTCGTCCAGCCGCGGGTAGACGCTCATGGCCGGGCTGACGAGCCCGGCGGCGCGGGAGACGAACACGCAGCGCACCCGGGCGGCGTCCATGGTGGGTCCGTCGAAGTCGGTGCGCAGGTCGGCGCGCAGGTCGTTCTCGCCGAGGCCGATGCGTTCCAGCCGGGGCGTGGCATGGGCGAGCTCGCCCAGGGCTTCGACGCCGCGTGCGGATTCGACGAGGATCTGCACGCCCGCGTCGCACCCGGCCTCCTCCAGCCACCGGGCGGCCTCGCGGATCTGCTGCGGGTGCTCGACCTTGGGCAGCCGGACGGCCGCGAGGCCGGGGCCGGCGACGGCCCGTACGTCGTCGCGGGCCAGGCCGCCGGCGACGGAGTTGACGCGTACGTACGTGGGCTTGGGCGGGGCGGCGGAAAGGATCTCGGCGGCGGCCCGGCGGGCGCTCTCCTTGCTGTCGGGCGGTACGGCGTCCTCCAGGTCGAGGACGACGGCGTCGGCCTCGCTCGCGTACGCCTTCTCCACCATGCGCCCCTTGTGGGCGGGAACGTAGAGGTAGCTGCGGTGCACGGTGGCGGTCATACGACCTCCCTTTCTGCGAGCGCGGTTAACTCCGCGTGCCCGATGCCGAGTTCGCCGAGGATCTCGGCGGTGTGCTCGCCCAGGCGCGGACCGGCCGAGCGCACGGACCCCGGCGTGTCCGAAAGCCTGAAGGCGGGGCCGGGCATGCGGATCGTGTCCAGTTCCGGGTCGGGCACGGAGATGACGGAGCCGCGTGCGGCGAGGTGCGGGTCCTGGAGGACGTCGGCGAAGTCGTAGACCGCGCCGATGGCGGCCTGGGCCTGCTCGAAGGCGTCCACGACCTCGTCGCGGGTGCGCTCGGCGATCCAGCCGCCGACGGCGGCGTCGAGTTCGCCGGCGTGCCGCGCGCGGCCGGATCCGGTGCCGAACCAGGGTTCTTCGGCCAGTTCGGGGCGGCCGACCAGGCGGACCACGCGCTCGGCGATGGAGACGGTCGTGGCGGCGACGGCCACCCAGTGGCCGTCCTTGGTGCGGTAGACGTTGCGCGGGGCGTTGTTGGGGGAGCGGTTGCCCTGCCGGGTGGGCATGACGCCGGTCAGGTCGTAGGTGGCGAGGGGCCCCGCGAGGACGCCGAGCATCGACTCGACGATGGAGAGGTCGACGACCTGTCCGCGCCCGGTCAGCTCGCGGGCGCGCAGTGCGGTCAGCGCGGCGAAGGCCGCGGTGAGTCCGGCGACCGCGTCGGCGAGGGGGAAGGAGGGCAGGGTGGGCGGCCCGTCGGGGGTGCCGGTGAGGTGGGCGAGCCCGCTCATGGCCTCCCCGACCGTGCCGAAGCCCGGCCGGTGGGCGTAGGGGCCGTTCTGGCCGAACCCGGTCATGCGCAGGAGCACCAGGCGGGGGTTGTCCGCGCTGAGAGCGGCGTAGTCCAGGCCCCAGCGCTCCAGCGTGCCGGGGCGGAAGTTCTCCACGACGAGGTCGGCACCGGCCGCCAGGCGGCGGAAGATCCGCTGGCCCTCCTCGGTGTGCAGGTCGAGGGTGACGGAGCGTTTGTTGCGCGCCACGACCTTCCACCACACGGGCACGCCGTCGGCCTGTGCGCCGTAGCGGCGGGCCGGGTCGCCGTCGGGGTGCTCGACCTTGACGACGTCCGCGCCGTAGTCCCCGAGCAGGGTGGCGGCATAGGGGCCGGCGAAGAGGGTGGCGGTGTCGATGACCTTCAGGCCGGCGAGGGGGGTGGGAAGGCGGAGGGCTCTGGGTGTTGATGGGGATCGGAGCCGGATCGGTTGATCATGCTCTCCAGACAACATGCTCAGTACAGCGAAGTAAATGCGAGCAGCGTCACACGGGGAGACTGTGTCCCTTTTTCGGCCACACTTTGCCTTTTCTTGTTAATTAATGGGGCGTTAGGCGGGGCGGAGGGGTCGGGAACGAGGTCGGAAATCCGGCGTTCTGACGGACCGGGTTGACGAAATGCCAAGCCATGCTTATAAGCTAGGCTTCGTTCGTGGATGACAATCAAGACACGATCGACCTGGCCCGGCAGACCCGCGACAGCGTGTCCGCGCTCAGCCGGCGGATGCGTCAGGAACGGCCCGCGCACGGCCTCGGGCTCACCAGCGCCTCGGTGCTGAGCAGGCTGGACCGCATCGGCGCGCTCAGCCCCAAAGAACTGGCCGCGCACGAGGGCGTCCAGCCGCAGTCGCTCACCCGCCAGCTCTCCGCCCTGGAGGAGCGAGGCCTGATCACCCGCCGGCCCCACGACCGTGACGGCCGCCAGGTCCTGATGGAGATCACCGAAGCGGGCCGCCATCTGGTGGAGGCCGACCGGCACTCGCGCGACGCATGGCTCGCGCAGGCCATCGGCACCCGCCTCACGCCGGTCGAGCGGGACCTCCTGCGCGCCGCGAACAAGCTGCTCGACCTGTTGTCCGAGACCTAGACATCCCCGAGGGGGAACCGTGGCATTACCCACCGCGCGGACCGCGAGAGAACCGGTTCCCCCCAAGCCCGCCCGCCTGCCGCTCGGCTTCCTCACCCCGATCGTCCTGGGCACCATGCTCAACGCCCTGAACTCCTCGATGCTCGCGGTGGCCCTGCTCTCCATCCAGAAGGCCTACGACGCCGGAGCCGCGGTCGTCTGGCTGGTCTCCGGCCTCTACCTGGCGACCGCGGTCGCCCAGCCCACGATGGGCCGCCTGGCCGACGCCTTCGGCCCCCGCCGGATCTTCGGCATCGGCCTGTTGCTCGTGCTGGGATCGGCCGCCGCGGCCCCCTTCGCCCCCACCCTCGGCTGGCTGATCGCCGCACGCGTGGTCCTGGGCATCGGAACCTCGGCCGCGTACCCGGCCGGCATGTCGATGATCCGCCTGCGGGCGGACTCCGGTCCGGCCGCGGGCGGCGCACCGGCCGGCGGCCTCGGCGCCATCTCCGCCGCCTCCCAGGCCGCCGTCGCCCTCGGCCCGCCGCTCGGCGGCGTGCTCGTCCAGCTCGTGGACTGGCGCGCCATCTTCTGGGTCAACGTCCCGATCGCCCTGGCCGCCATGGTCATGGCCCTGCTCTGGCTGCCCGCCGACGATCCGGCCCGGCGCGCCTCGGTCACCCTGCGCGAACTGGACCTGCCCGGCATGGCCCTGTTCACCGGCGAACTGTGCGGCCTGATGCTCTTCCTGCTCTCGCTGCCCGACCACCCGCGGTGGTGGGCCCTGGCCGTGTTCGTCGTCCTGACCGCCGTCCTGATCTGGCGTGAACTGCGCGCCCACCGGCCCTTCGTGGACCTGCGCATGATCGCCCGCAACCGACCGCTCGCCGCGACCTATGTACGCTGTATGGCGACGTACGTGGTCTTCTACTCCATCACCTACGCCCTGCCCCAGTGGCTCCAGCAGGGACGCGGCCTGTCCGAGTCGGAGTCGGGCCTGGTCATGCTCCCCGTCGCCATCCTCGGCATCGTCACCACCATGTGGGCCACCCGGCTCGTCGGCCGCGGCCTGCGCATCGTCCTGATCACCGGCTCCGGCGCCCTGTGCCTGGGCAGCGCCGCACTGGCGCTGTTCGGATCGAGCGTGCCGATCTGGCAGATCCTCGTCATCGCCGCGGTGCTGGGCCTGCCCAACGGGTTCAACAGCCTGGGCAACCAGACGCTGATGTACCGCACCGCGCCGGCCGAGCAGATCGGCACCGCCTCCGGGCTCCTGCGCACCTCCCAGTACATCGGGGCCAACCTCGCCTCGGCCCTGGTCGGCATCGCGCTCGGCCGGCAGGCCGGCGACTCCGGACTCCACCTGCTGGCCGCCGTGATCACCGGCATCAGCCTCGTACTCCTCCTCAACGCCGCCACCACGCGCCACCTGCGCGGTGCGGCAGCCCGCGGCTGAACCGCTTCCCCGGCCCAGCCGCACTCCACGCGCACGCACTCCGTGCTGCTCGTCGCCCCCGTGGCACCCCTCCCACACCTCCCATGCCTCACACGCCTCCGAAAGGAACCACCCATGCCCGTCGTGGAACTCAGCCCCAAGGCCGCCCTCGTCGTGCTCGACCTGCAGCAGGGCATCCTCGGGCTCCCGCTGCAGCCCCACCCGGCCGCCCAGGTCGTCGGCAACAGCGCCCGCCTGGCCCACGCCTTCCGCAAGGCCGGCCTTCCCGTCGTCCTGGTCAACGTGGCCCACGGGCCCGACGGCGGCGCCGCCCTCCAGCCCCGCGCCGACGTGCCGCACAACCCCCCCGCCCTGCAGCCCGAGTTCTCCCGGCTCTCCCCGGAGCTCGAGGCGCAGCCCGGCGACCTGCTCATCACCAAGCGGCAGTGGGGCGCCTTCACCGGCACCGAACTGGACCTCCAGATGCGCCGCCGCGGCGTCGAAGAGCTCGTCCTCACCGGCGTCGCCACCAACCTGGCCGTGGAGTCGACCGCCCGCTTCGCCTACGAACACGGCTACCACGTGATCGTCGCGGAGGACGCGACCAGCACGTTCTCCGCCGAACACCAGGAGTTCGCGACCACGCGGATTCTCCCCATGATCGCCCGCGTCGACTCGACCGACGCCGTACTCGCGGCGCTCGGGGCAGCGCAGCAGCGCTGAGCCGCCGCTGCGGCGCGCCCGCACCCCGGACGCACGCCCCGACGCGCATCCCGGCCCGCACCCCGGCCCTTTCGAACCGTACGACATCCGATGGAGATCCCATGAGTACGCCCCTCGCAGACGCCGTGATCGAAGGCCGCAGCGGCGAAGAGCTGCTGAGCCTGCCCCTGCCCGGCCACATGAAGGCCGTGACGATCCACAAGGACCAGACCGGGATGTTCGACGGCGTCGCGGACAAGGACGTCCGCAAGTCGATGCACGTCGAGGAAGTCCCCATGCCCGAACTCGCTCCCGACGAGGTGCTGGTCGCGGTCATGGCCGGCGCCATCAACTTCAACACCGTGTGGTCGGCCACCTTCGAGCCGGTCCCCACCTTCCGGTTCCTGGAGCAGATGGGCCGGCGCGGGGGCTGGGACGCACGGCACGACCTGCCCTACCACATCCTCGGATCCGATGCCTCCGGCGTCGTGGTGCGCACCGGTTCGGCCGTGCGCCGCTGGAACGCGGGTGACCACGTCGTCATCGGCACGGCCTACGTCGACGAGCAGGACCCGGCCACCCACCGCGACGGCATGCTCGGCGAGGACCAGCGCGCCTGGGGCTTCGAGACCAACTTCGGAGGCCTGGCGGAGTACACCGTCGTACGGGCCAGTCAGCTGCTCCCCAAGCCCGCGCTGCTCACCTGGGAGGAGGCCGCGTCCAACCCGCTGTGCGCGGGCACCGCGTACCGGATGCTCGTCAGCGACCGCGGCGCCCGCATGAAGCAGGGAGACGTCGTCCTGATCTGGGGCGCGACCGGCGGACTGGGCGCGTACGCCGTGCAGTTGGTGCGCAACGGCGGCGGCATCCCCGTCGGTGTCGTCAGCTCCGCGGAGAAGGCGGAGGTGCTGCGCAAGCTCGGCTGCGAGGCGGTCATCGACCGCTCCGCGATCGAACAGGGCGACCGCACCATGCTCCAGCGGCCCGAGGGGTGGAAGAAGCTGGGCAAGGCGATCCGCGACGCGGTCGGCGAGGACCCGCACATCGTCTTCGAGCACGTCGGCAAGGCGACCTTCGCCGCCTCGGTCTTCCTGGCGCGCCGCGGCGGCACCGTCGTCACCTGCGGGTCCAGCACCGGCTACGACCACCAGTACGACAACCGCTACCTGTGGATGAAGCTGAAGAACATCATCGGCAGCCACGGCGCCAACCTGGACGAGCAGTGGGAGACCAACCGGCTCATCGGGATGGGCAAGGTCCTTCCGGCCCTGTCCGCCACCTACGCGCTGGACGACGCCGGCGAGGCGGCGCGCAGCGTGCAGGTGAACGAGCACCTCGGCAAGGTCGGTGTGCTCGGCCTCGCCCCCAGGGCCGGCCTCGGCGTGACCGACGCGCAGGCGCGCGCCCGCGTGGGCGAGGAGCGGTTCCGGCTCTTCCAGAGCTGACCCCGCGCCCCCGTACGGGGCTACGGCGGCGGACCCGGGCTGATCGCCCCGGTCCGCCGCCGTTGCGCGTCCCCGCCCGCACCGCCCGCACTGCCCGCACCGCCCGCACTGCCCGCACCGGCCGTACCCCCGGCCACATCGCCGGTGCGGTCGCCGCCGTGCGCGAGCTCCGCCGCCAGACCGTCCAGCAGCCGCTCCAGACCCCAGGTGAACTGCTCGTCCTGCGCCCCCTCCGGCGCGTACCCGGCGGCGGCGTGCAGCCGGGGGAACGACGCCGGCGGCAGGTCCGCGAGGGTGTGCCGCCACCAGGCCCGGTGGTCCTCCTGGCCCTCCGGCGTGGTCCGGCCGATCTCGTACAGCACGAAGCCGAGGGTGTAGGTCTGTACCGAGTGGTACGCCCGGACGCCGTCGCGCAGCGGCCAGCCGCCCTCCGTCATCCTCCCCAGCAGCCACTCGAAGACCTCCGCCAGGCCCGCGCTCCACATCCGACGGGTGATCAGGAGCTCGGCCAGGGCCCGGTGTTCGAGCATCCTGCGGCGCAGGGACGCGGCGAAGTCCGCCAGCGCCGGCCGCCAAGGCGCGTCGTCCCCGCGCTCCAGGGGGAAGTCCTCCAGCACGGCCCCGGCGAGCAGTTCGAGCAGGTGCTCCTTGCTGTCCACGTGGCCGTAGAGCGACATCGCCCCGCACCCCAGCTCCTGGGCGAGCCGCGGCATGCTGACCGCCGCCAGGCCCTCGGTGCGGGCCACGTCCAGCGCCGCGGCGACGATCTGCGGCCGGGACAGCGAGCCCCGCGGCCGTCTTCCGGCCCCGCCGGGCACCGCCCGCTCCGAAGGCTTCGCCATGGTGCTCCCTCCGCCGTCATCCCTGTCCGGCCGTGGCCGGGCGCGCCCTTGCGGGCCGTCCCGCACCATTCTACGGTGAGCATTACCGTAAGCCTTACGGTAATGGTTCGGGCAGGCCAGGCGTGCCCGTGGGAAGCGACGGTGATGTGCAGTGGACACGACGACACGACTCCCCTTAGCCGGCGTACGGGTGCTCGACGCCGCCACCCTGTTCGCGGGGCCCGGTGCGGCGACGCTCCTCGGGGACTTCGGGGCGGACGTCATCAAGATCGAACACCCGGCCGGCGACCCCGCCCGCCGCCACGGCGCGCAGGTCCACGGTGAGAGCCTGTGGTGGAAGCTGGTCGGCCGCAACAAGCGCACGGTCACGCTCGACCTGAGCCGCAGCGAGGGCCAGGAGATCTGCCGGGAGCTGGTGCGCGACGCGGACGTGCTCGTGGAGAACTTCCGGCCGGGCACCTTCGAACGGTGGGGCCTGGGATACCGGCGGCTCAGCGAGCTCAACCCCGGCCTGGTGATGCTCCGCGTCAGCGGCTTCGGGCGGGTCGGCCCCATGAGGAACCGCGCGGGCTTCGGCACGCTCGCCGAGGCGATGAGCGGCTTCGCCCACTGCACGGGCGCACCGGACGGGCCCCCGACGCTGCCCCCCTTCGGCCTCGCCGACGGCGCGGCCGCGGTCATGTCGGCCTACGCCACGATGGTCGCCCTGCACGCGCGCGGCAGCACCGGCCGCGGCCAGGTCGTGGACACGGCCCTCATCGAACCGATCCTGCACCTGCTCGGCCCGCAGATCTCCGCCTACCAGCAACTCGGCACGGTCCAGGGGCGCTCGGGCAACCGCTCTCCCCACAACGCCCCGCGCAACATCTACCGGTGCCGCGACGGACGCTGGCTCGCCGTCTCCACCAGCGCCCAGTCCATCGCCGAGCGCGTGATGAGGCTGGTGGGCAGCCCCCACCTGATCGAGGAGCCCTGGTTCGCCACCGGGTCGGGGCGCGCCGAGCACGTGGAGGAACTGGACGCCGTCGTCGGCGACTGGATCGCGGCGCGCGACGCGGACGAGGTCATCGCGGCCTTCGAGGAGGCCCGGGCGGCGGTCGCACCCGTCTACACAGCCGCCGACATCGTCGCCGACCCGCAGTTCGCCGCCCTCGGCACGGTCGTCCACGTCGACGACGCCGCACTCGGCCCCCTGGCCATGCAGGGCGTGCCCGCCCGCCTGTCCGACACCCCGGGACGGGTCCGCTGGGCGGGCAGGCCGCTGGGCGCGGACAACGACGAGGTCTTCGCAGGGCTGGGCATCGACGCCCGGCGCCGCGCGCAGCTGCGCCGGGAAGGGGTCATCTGATGCCGCCGTCCTTCGCCGGCACCCGCCCGAGCCCGGTGGTCCGCACCTGGCTCTACGTGCCCGGCGACCGCCCCGAGCGTTTCGGCAAGGCCGTCGCCTCCGGAGCCGATGCCGTGGTCATCGACCTGGAGGACGCGGTGGCCCCCGCCCGCAAGGCGGCCGCCCGCGGGGCCGCCGTCGGCTTCCTGGGCTCCGGCCACGGCCGGGCGGTCTTCGTGCGCGTCAACGCCCTGGGCGACGGCGGCGAGGAGGACCTGGCCGCCCTGCGCGGCACCCGGGTCTCGGGGGTGCGCATCCCCAAGTGCGAGCACCCCGCCCAGCTCGCCGAGGCCGCCCGGCTCCTGCCGGGCGTGCGGCTCGTACCGCTCCTGGAGACGGCGCTGGGCATCGAGCACGCGTACGCGCTGGCCACCGGCCACGCCCAGGTGTCCGGCCTCGCCTTCGGCGAAGCCGACCTCGCGGCCGAGCTGGGCACCGGCCACCGCGACGTCCTCGACGCGGCCGCCCATCGTGTCCTGCTCGCCGCCGCCGCGGCCGGGCTGCCCCGGCCGCCCCTGAGCGTCTTCCCCGCCGTACGGGACCTCGACGGCCTCGCGGCGGACTGCGCGCGCGGCCGGGAACGCGGCTTCTTCGGCCGCTCGGTGGTCCACCCCGCCCAGGTCCCCGTCGTCAACGCCGCGTTTACCGCTCCGGCCCGGGAACTGGAGGCCGCGCGCCGCCTGGTGGAGAGGGTGGAGCGGGCTGAGGCGAACGGCTCGGGCGCGTGGCTGGACGAGGCCGGCAACCTCATCGACGCGGCGGCCCTGCGCCAGGCCCGCGCGGCCCTGGGCGCCGCCCGCCACCCGGGTCCGACGGCCTGACGGGACGAACCTAGGCCGTGAGGTGGCGGTAGAGGGTTTCGTGGCCCTCGGGGCCGGGGTGGATCCCGTCCGTGAGGAGATCCGCGCGGTGCTGGAGCGGGGTCCACAGGTCGACGTGGTCGACGTGGTGCTCCGCGCACCAGGTGCGCAGGGCCTCGCGCACGACCAGTGCGCGGGATTCGGTGAAGCGCAGGCCCTCGTAGTCGGCCGTGCGGGACTCGTCCAGCCACAGGGGGCCGAGGACGGCCAGGCGGGCGTTGTGGTCCCGGGCCGTGGCCGCCAGGGAGGCGAGACTGTCCGCGAGGCGGGCCGCCAGGCCGTCGGAGCCCTCGTGCGGGGCCGACGCCGGGACGGCCGAGTCGTTGATGCCGGCGGCGATCAGCAGGGTGTCCGGGCGGCGCGCGGCGAGGAGGGCCGGGGTCTGCTCGGCGACCTCGGCCAGGGTGCTGCCCGGGACGGCCAGGTTGAAGACCCGGTGGTCCCGCTCGTTCGCCGCGATGTGGCGGGCCGCGAGCCGGCCCGCCCAGCCGCCCCGCGGATCGCAGCGCCCGTACGCGATGCTGTCGCCCGCGATCACGATCCGGGCCGCCGAGCGCAGCGGGTCCGCGTCCAGATAGGCCCAGGCGCTCTCCCCGGAGGAGAGCAGCACCCGCCGGCGGACGTAGTCGTCCACCTCGTAGGCGTCGGCCGCGGCCAGCTCCTCGTCGGTCAGGCGCAGGACGACGCCGTCGACCGCGGAGCCCAGCCGGCACTCCAGGGTCAGGTGGACGTCGAGGCCGCTGGCGGCGATCACGTCCGGGTCGGCGATCTTCAGGGGCCGGGTGGCGTAGCCGACCAGCGAGGCCGGCGAGCTGGGCACGGTCCGGCCGAAGAGGGCGGTCTGGACGTGCGCCTCCTTCAGCGTGCCGAAGGAGAACAGGGCGTGCGGGCGCGACTCGGTCACGGTGGGGGCCGGGGCCTTTCTTCAGCGGATGATCATCACTCACCCTATCGGCCCCTCGGGCGGTGTTGATCGGGCGTTGATCGGATGTACATCGCGCCCGTCCAGGATCACCGCATGTCGATGAACACCACCACCGCCCCCGCCTGGTACGACCTCGCCCTGTGCGCCCAGACGGGCCCGAGCTTCTTCTTCCCGGACCCGGGCTCCTCCGTCCAGGACGCGAAGCGGCTGTGCGGGGCGTGCGAGGGCAGGGCGGCGTGCCTGGAGTACGCCCTCGCCAACGACGAGCGCTTCGGTGTCTGGGGCGGCCTCTCGGAGACCGAACGGCAGGCCCTGCGCCCGCGCGGCTGAACCGGGCGGCGGACCTCAGCCCTTCCGGGCGGCCATGCGCGCCGCGCGCGCGGCCAGGCGCTCGTCGAGCTTGCGGGCCTCGGCGTCGAGGCCGTTCATGAACAGCCCGAGCTCCTCCTGGGCCTTCTGCCCCTCCGGGCCCAGCCCGTCGATGTCCATGATCTTGAGGAAGCGGATCACGGGGCTCAGCACGTCGTCGTGGTGGATCCGCAGGTTGTAGACCCCGCCGATCGCCATCTGCGCGGCCATCCGCTCGAAGCCGGGCATGCCGTGTCCGGGCATCCGGAAGTTGACGACGACGTCGCGCACGGCCTGCATGGTCAGGTCCGGGGCGAGCTCGAAGGCCGCGGCCAGCAGGTTCCGGTAGAAGATCATGTGCAGGTTCTCGTCCTGCGCGATGCGGGCCAGCATCCGGTCGCAGACCGGGTCACCGGACTGGTGGCCGGTGTTGCGGTGCGAGATGCGGGTCGCCAGCTCCTGGAAGGCCACGTACGCCACCGAGTGCAGCATGGAGTGGCTGTTGTCGGACTCGAAGCCCTCCGACATGTGCTGCATCCGGAACGCTTCCAGCTTGTCCGGGTCCACGGCGCGCGAGGCCAGCAGGTAGTCGCGCATCACGATGCCGTGGCGGCCCTCCTCGGCGGTCCAGCGGTGCACCCAGGTGCCCCAGGCGCCGTTGCGGCCGAAGAGCGTCGCGATCTCGTGGTGGTAGCTGGGGAGGTTGTCCTCGGTCAGCAGGTTCACGACCAGCGCGATCTTGCCGATGTCGGTCACCTTCGACTGCTGCGGGTCCCAGGCCTCGCCGTCCTCGAAGAAGCCCGGGAAGTTCCGGCCGTCGCTCCACGGGACGTACTCGTGGGGCATCCAGTCCTTGGTGACCTTCAGATGGCGGTTGAGCTCCTTCTCGACCACCTCTTCCAGCGCGAACAGCAGCTTGGCGTCGGTCCACGCCTCCGAGCTGCCGAGGTGGGGAGAGGTGATCGTCACGGGGGCTCCTGGGGGGACAAAGCGAATTACCTACGGTTCCGTAGCCTACGGTCTCGTAGGTTAAGCCTGACATCAGGGCCAGCCAAGCCCCAGTCGTCGGTGTGTCCGGCTACGTCCGGTTATCTATGCAGTTGGAGGGGGCGGCAGGGGCCTTCAGAAGGGGCAGAATCACGCCAGAAGGTGGCCGGCCCCTCCGGCCTTGACGGCCGGAGGGGCCGGAGCGAGGGGGCCGCGAGGGCCCGGTGGATCAGTCCTGCCAGAGCGAGGCGCGGACCTCTTCGGCGGTGGTCGCCCGCAGTCCCCGCTCACCGTCGAGCAGCAGCCACCGGGTGATCCCGACCGACTCCAGGAACGGCACGTCGTGGCTGGCCACGATCAGCGCCCCCTCGTAGGACTCCAGCGACTCCCCGAGCCGGCGCACGCTCGCCAGGTCCAGGCTGTTCGTCGGCTCGTCCAGCATCAGCAGCTGCGGAGCCGGCTCCGCCAGCAGCAGGGCCGCGAGCGCCGCCCGGAACCGTTCGCCGCCCGACAGGGTGCCGGCCGCGCGGTCCGCCCGGCCGCCCCGGAACAGGAAGTGCGCGAGCCGCGCCCGGATCAGGTTGTTGGAGGCGTGCGGGGCGAACCGCGCCACGTTCTCCACGACCGAGCGCTCGTCGTCCAGTACGTCCAGCCGCTGCGGCAGGAACCGCGCCGGGACGTGCGCCACCGCCTCGCCCGACACGGGAGCCAGCTGCCCGGCGATGGTCCGCAGCAGCGTCGTCTTGCCGGAGCCGTTCGCGCCGACCAGCGCGATCCGCTCCGGACCGCGCACCTCCCACTCGCCTGCCACGCCGGGCCCGTGGGCCGGCCGCAGATCGGTCAGGGTCAGGACCCGTCGGCCCGGGGGGACCTGAGTGGCCGGCAGTTCGATGCGGATCACGTCGTCGTCGCGCACCGCCTCCACCGCCTGGTCCAGCCGCTCGCGGGCGTCCGCCAGCTTCTCGGCGTGCATCGTGCGGTGCTTGCCCGCCGACTCCTGGGCGGCGCGCTTGCGCGCGTTCATCACGATCTTCGGCTCGCGCTTGGTGTCGTACATCTTCTGCGCGTACCGCTTGCGGCGGGCCAGTTTCAGCTGGGCGTCGGCGAGTTCGCGCTTCTGGCGCTGGACGTCGGCCTCGGCGACCCGGACCATCCGCTCGGCCGACTCCTGCTCGGCGGCGAGCATCTGCTCGTAGTCCCCGAAGTTCCCGCCGTACCAGCGGACTTCGCCGTCGCGCAGGTCGGCGATCTGGTCGACCCGCTCCAGCAGCTCCCGGTCGTGACTGACCAGCACCATCACCCCCGACCAGGACTCGACGGCCGCGTAGAGGCGCCGTCGGGCCCGCAGGTCCAGGTTGTTGGTGGGCTCGTCCAGCAGCAGCACGTCCGGCCGGGCCAGCAGCAGGGCCGCCAGCCGCAGCAGGACGCACTCGCCGCCGGAGAGCTCACCGACCGTGCGGTCCAGGCCGATCCCGGCGAGCCCGAGCTGGTCGAGCACGGCCAGGGCCCGCTCCTCGACGTCCCAATCGTCGCCGACGGCGGCGAAGTTGGCCTCGGTGGCCTCACCCGCCTCGATGGCGTGCAGGGCCGTGCGGGCGGCGCGGATGCCGAGCGCCTCGTCGACGCGGAGCGCGGTGTCGAGGGTGGCGTCCTGCGGGAGGTAGCCGAGGGTGCCGGCCACCGACACCTGGCCCCCGGACGGGGTCAGGGCGCCGGCGACGAGCTTCAACAGGGTGGACTTCCCGCAGCCGTTGAGCCCGATCAGGCCGGTGCGGCCGGGGCCGACGGTCCACTGGAACCCCTCGAAGACGGGGGTTCCGTCGGGCCAGTCGAAGGAGAGGGCGGAGCAGGTGATGAAAGTAGGGGCATGACTCATGGAGGCCTCCAGGTTGCGTGAGTGGTGCGTGCAACGCGGGGAGACAGCCGACTGTCACAAGGGTGTGGGCGTGGTGGTCGGGTGTCTCGGACCTCAGAAGAGCAATGTCCTACTCCGTTTCGACGGCTATGGGGCACCGACGAAATTACGGGCGGCCCCAGCCGCCCGCAACCGAATAACACCGCCGTTCCGTCGGGCTCAGCAGGAGCCGCGCATCAGCTCGTCCAGGCTGTGGTCCATGTCCAGGTAGCGGTGCTCCAGCCCCGGCGGGACGAGCTCGCGGGAGCGCTCCAGGAATCTCTCGATCTCGGCCGTGTCCATCAGCACGATCGCCACCCCCTCCGGCGCGTGGAACTCGACCGTCGTGCGGTCCCCGTCGTACGGGCGCACGCGCACGTCGCCGCAGCCGGCCGGGTGCTGGATCCCTGACATCAGCAGCTCCCGCGCGAAGGTCCACGAGACCTCGACGCCCTCGAGTGTGGCGAGCGCGGGGAAGGCCATGCGGACGGCGAAGGGATCCGAGCGGTCGTAGCAGAGGGTGACGGGGACGGTCTCGACCTTCGGGGCGGTGGCGACCAGTCGTGCCTGTACGGCCTGCTCGATGACAGTGATCAAGGCTCGCTCCCTTGCAGCGGATCTGCTGCCGGGCTGTGGGGTGGAACCCGGCAACCGGATAGACGCCGGAATCGGCAAATCCGTGCAGGGCGGATGACGTGAGCTGCGTCACCGATTGGCCGGATCCCGCCGGTGCGATCGCACAGAGTGACGGGAAGGGGGGTGCGGGGAAAGGGGTCTCACTCCTTTCCGCAGGCTCCGGAGTGATCGCAATAAGGCTGGTTACCGCTCACTCCACAGGCGCAAAGCACCGCTCTGGTCTCCCTCCGGAGCCCCCCGGCGGCGGTGGTCACGCTCAGTTCCCCCCGCAGGAACAGTTGGCCGAGAGGCGACCGTACGACGCTGGTCGGCCGGTCCCCCTGCTCCGCCGGGCCGGCGGCCGTCCGGTACTGGAGCGCCCCGGACGGGCAGCGCCGGACCACCTCGGCGACCCGCTCCGGCGCGGCCCCGTCCGGCCGGATCCAGGGGCGGCGTCCCGAGTCGAACACCTCGGGCAGCCCGCCGACGCACCGGGCGGCGTGCAGGCACCGGCCGGCGTCGTAGGTGACGGTGATCCCCGCGCCCGCGTACGCCTTGGGTCCTTGCGGGGCTTGCGGGGCTTGCGGCTCGTTCGGCGCTTCCGGCTCGTTCGGCTCGTTCGCTTCCATGGAGGCCATGGGCCCACGCTAGGAACCCGCGGCCGGGAACGCACCCTGGACGGCGAAATACGGGTGCGTTAGCTTCCCGCGCCATGAGACTTCTGGGAGTTGGCATGTGCGCGGCGGCCCTGCTGGCGGCGGTGACGGCCGGGCCGGCGCTGGCGGACACCGGAGCGGGCACCGCAGCCGGTACGGGCACCGCGGCCGAAGACCTCACCGCCGCCGGATCACGGGGCGCCGGCTGGGCCCTCAAGGACACCGGGGCGGCGGCCGCGAACGGGGTCCGCTTCCGCGGGCTGGCCGCCGTCGACCGCGCCACGGCCTGGGTGGCCGGCACCCGGGGCACGGTCCTGCGCACCGGCGACGGCGGCCGCAGCTGGCGGGACGTGTCGCCTCCCGGGGCGGTCGCGGACGGGCTGGAACTGCGTGACATCGAGGCCTTCGACGCGCGGCGGGCGGTGGCCCTGTCCATCGGGGAGGGCGCGGCCTCCAGGATCCTGCGGACCGAGGACGGCGGCGCGACCTGGACCGAGGCCTTCCGCAACCCCGACCCGCGGGCCTTCTACGACTGCCTGACCTTCGTCGACTCCCGGCACGGGCTGGCCGTCAGCGACCCGGTGGACGGGAAGTTCCGCATCCTGGCCACCGACGACGGCGGGCGCGGCTGGCGGGTGCTGCCGGACGCCGGGATGCCGCAGGCGCTGCCCGGGGAGGCGGGTTTCGCCGCGAGCGGGCAGTGCCTGGTGGCCTCCGGGCCGCGCGACGTCTGGCTGGCCACCGGGGGCGGGACGGCCGCGCGGGTGCTGCACTCCGCGGACCGGGGCCTGACGTGGCGGGCCGCCGACACCACCGTCCCCGGCGGGGATCCGGCGCGCGGGGTCTTCGCCCTGGCCTTCCGCGACCGCACGACGGGCCTCGCGGTCGGCGGCGACTACCGCACGGGCCAGGCCTCGCCCCTGGCGGCGGCCCGCTCCACGGACGCGGGCCGCAACTGGACCCGCGCGGCCACCCCGCCGCCCGCGTACCGGTCCGGCGCGGCCTGGTACCCGTACGGGCGGACGGTGGCCCTGGCGGTGGGGCCGACGGGCACGGACGTCACGGCCGACGCGGGCCGGAGCTGGCGGCCGCTGGACGGGGGCTCGTTCGACACGGTCGCCTGCGCGGCGGACGGGGGGTGCTGGGCGGCGGGGGAGAAGGGCCGCGTGGCCCGGCTGGAGCACCACCGCTGACCCGGCTGCGGGGGGCGTGCGGTCCGCCGCGCGGAGCCGATGCGCCGCCCCGCGCAGCGGGCCCGGGCCCGGGGGGTTACGACGGAAGGGACTCGCGGACCGCCGAGAGGTCCGCGGAGGTCTTCGTGGCGATGAACTCCGTGATCCGGTACTCGCACACCCCCGCCACCGTGAACGGATCCTCGGCCGCGATCTTCTCGATCTCCGCCCGCGACACCCCGCGGGCCAGGATGATCCCGCCCTGCCGCGGGACCTGGCGCCCCGAGGCGAGGAAGACGCCGGACGCGTAGTACCCGTCCAGCCACGCGATGTGCGCGTCCAGTTCCTCTTCGACGGCTTCGATGGGCGCGATGTAGGTGAGCTCCATGACGAACATGATCGCCAGGCTACTCTCGCACTCCATGACACGCGTGAAGACCCCCGCCGACGCAGCCGAGGCCCGGGCGGTACAGGACGAACTCCGCAAGGGACTGGTGCTCGACGAGCCCGGCCCCGAGCCCGGCCGCGGGCTGGTCGCCGGCGTCGACGTGGCCTACGACGACGACCGCGACCTCGTCGCGGCCGCCGCCGTCGTCCTCGACGCCGCCACCCTCGAGGTCGTGGCCGAGTCCACCGCCGTCGGGCAGGTGAGCTTCCCCTACGTGCCCGGCCTGCTCGCCTTCCGGGAACTGCCGACCGTCCTCGCCGCCCTCGACGCGCTCCCCGTCACCCCCGGCCTCGTCGTCTGCGACGGCTACGGCCTCGCCCACCCCCGCGGCTTCGGCCTCGCCTGCCACCTCGGGGTGGTGACGGGCCTGCCCAGCATCGGCGTCGCCAAGAACCCCTTCACCTTCACCCACGAGGAGCCCGGCGCCCCGCGCGGCGAGACCTCGCCGCTGCTCGCCGCCGACGGCTCGGTCGTCGGGCGGGCCCTGCGCACCCAGCACGGGATCAAGCCGGTGTACGTGTCCGTGGGCCACCGCGTCTCCCTGGACAACGCCTGCGCCCACACCCTCGCGCTGAGCCCCCGTTTCCGGATCCCCGAGACCACCCGGCAGGCCGACTCCCTGTGCCGCCGGGCCCTGCGCGAGGCCGTGGAAGGGGCCGCGGGCGAGGAAGCCTAGAAGCCGCCCGGGACGGCCGCACGGACAACGCCCGTGCGGCCCCCTCTTCCCGGCCCCGCCTCGCCGCCGCCGTCAGGGCCGCCCGGCAGGCGCGGCCTGGGACCGGGCCGCCACCCGGAAGCGGATCCCCGCCTTCTGGAGGCGGTCCAGCAGGGCGTCGCCCATTGCCACCGCCGTCGTCAGCTGGCCGGAGGTCTCGGGCAGGGCGTCGTACGCCAGGCACAGCGCGGACTCCGCCAGCATCTTCGCCGTCTCCCCGTAGCCCGGGTCCCCGCCGGCCACCTCGGTGAACACGCGGCGCCCGCCGCCCTCCCCGACGAAGCGGACGGTGAACCAGCTGCGGGCGCGCCGCTCCGCGTCCGGGCCGCTGCCCGGCTCCCAGCGGGCCATCAGCCACCGCCGCGCCGCCGGGACCTGGGCCAGCGCGGCCGCCGCCCCCAGCGCCGCCGTCCCGCCGAGGGCCACCGGCAGACGGCGCACGGAGGCGTAGTGCCGGTAGCGGAAGTCCGGCCCGTAGCGGTCCAGCGCGGCCGCCGACCGGGTCACCACCCGCGGGTCCAGCGTGGGCAGCGGCAGCGCCCAGGTCCCGGTCTCCCGGCTGAACCGCGGGACGCCCACCGGACCGCGCACCCGCCGCCCCGGCAGCCGGGGCTGGTACAGCCTGCGTTCCCGCGCGGCGGCCAGGGTCTGCGGGCCCCGGCCCAGGGCGGTGAGGGCGGAGGCCAGGGTGCCGCCGGAGGCCAGCGCGGAGGAGCGGACGAACCCGTCCACCCGCAGCGGCACCCCGTCCGGCAGCAGGCCCACCGTGAAGTACGCCCCCAGGTCGGCCGGAACGGAGTCGAACCCGCACGCGTGCACCAGCCGGGCCCCCGTCTCCCGGGCCCGCGCGTCGTGCGCGACGTACATCCGGTCGACGAACTCCGGCTCCCCGGTGAGGTCCACGTAGTCGGTGCCCGCCTCGGCGCAGGCCGCGACCAGCTCCGCCCCGTACCAGACGTACGGGCCGACGGTGGTGGCCAGCACCCGGGTGGCGGCGGCCAGTTCGCGCACGGCGGCCCCGTCGGCGGCGTCGGCGCGCAGCAGCGGCAGGCCGGCGCAGGCCGGGTTCAGGGCGGTCAGCCGCTCGCGCAGCCGCTCCAGCCTGCCGCGGTCGCGCCCGGCCAGGGCCCAGCGGCAGCCCGCCGGGGCGTGGAGCGCCAGGTACTCGGCCGTCAGCGTGCCGACGAACCCGGTCGCGCCGAAGAGCACGAGGTCGAAGTCCCGTCCCGGACCCGGCTGAGGGCGGCGGCGGTGGACGTGCTCGGTCATGGAACGTTCCTCCCGGCTGGTGTCGGTGGCTGAGGCTAGCGTGGTGGTCGACTGTCCGTACGAGCAGGTGTGACCTGCGGTAAGCGGGAGGGTGCGATGAGGGCTGCGGTACGCAAGTGGGAGGCGGTGCGCGCGTTCGCGCTGGGGCTGCCGGAGGCCGTCGAGGAGCATCCCTGGGGCCCCGAGGACGGGGTGGTGAAGGTCAACAAGAAGATCTTCGTCTTCCTCGGCAGCGCGGACGGTCCCGAACCGCCGGGCCTCTCCGTCAAGCTCAGGGACGAGGTCCTGCACGGGCACGCGCTGGCCGCTCCCGGCGCCCGGCCCACGGCGTACGGCCTCGGCCGGGCCGGCTGGGTGTCGGTGCCGCTGGGGGAGGAGGGGGCGCCGTCGGCGGAGGTGCTGTGCGAGTGGGTGGAGGAGAGCTACCGGACGGTCGCGCTCAAACGGCACGTCAAGGAGCTCGACGCGAGAGGCCCGGCATGAAGGCGGCACGGCGCGGGGGAGATTGAGCCAATCGGCTAAGCGCTTGCTCTTGTGCTGAGGGGGACGCCTTCCTAGCATCGCTGGTGTTACATCAGTTGTGTCACACCCGCGCCAGGGACACTGGGGGCCCGATGACAGAGGCGAAGACAGGGACCGGCCCGCTCGCCGGGGTGCGCGTGGTGGAACTGGCGGGCATCGGGCCCGGGCCGTTCGCCGCCATGCTCCTCGCCGACCTCGGCGCCGACGTCGTCCGCGTCGACCGGCCCGGCGGGGGCGGGCTCGCCATCGACCCGGCCTACGACGTCACCAACCGCAACAAACGCTCCGTCCTGGTCGACCTGAAGTCCCCCGAGGGCCCCGCCCGGGTACTGGAACTGGCCGAGCGGGCCGACGTGCTCATCGAGGGCTTCCGCCCGGGGGTCGCCGAGCGGCTCGGCGTCGGCCCCGAGGAGTGCCTGGCCCGCAACCCCGGGCTGGTCTACGGCCGGATGACCGGCTGGGGCCAGGAGGGCCCCCTCGCCCAGACCGCCGGGCACGACATCGCGTACATCGCCGTCACCGGCGCCCTCGGCATGATCGGCAGCCCCGACGGGCCCCCGGCCGTCCCCGCCAACCTGGTCGGCGACTACGCGGGCGGCTCCCTCTACCTGGTCATCGGCGTACTCGCCGCCCTCCGGCACGCCCGCACCCCCGGCGGCGCCGGCCAGGTCGTGGACGCGGCGATCGTCGACGGCACCGCCCACCTCACCGCCATGATCCACGGGATGGTCGCGGCCGGCGGCTGGCAGGACCGGCGCGGCGCCAACCTCCTCGACGGCGGCTGCCCCTTCTACGGCACGTACGAGACCTCCGACGGGCGGTACATGGCCGTCGGCGCACTGGAGCAGCAGTTCTACGACACCTTCGTCACGCTCCTCGGCATCGCCGACGAGGCCCCCGCCCGCAAGGACCTGGCCCGCTGGGGCGAGCTGCGCGAGGCCGTCGCCGCCCGCTTCAGGACCCGTACGCGCGCCGAGTGGACGGAGGTCTTCGAGGGCACCGACGCCTGCGTGGCCCCCGTGCTCTCCCTGGGCGAGGCCCCGCACCACCCGCACCTCGCCGCCCGCTCCACCTTCACCGACTTCGGCGGTATCACCCAGCCCGCCCCGCACCCCGCTTCTCCGCCACCCCGACCGCCGTGACGAGCGGCCCGGCGCGGCCGGGGGCGGACACCGAATCCGTGGCCCGCGACTGGGACGTGCCGGGCCTGAGCGCGAAGGGCGCCTGATGGAACTGTCCATGCTCCTCGACTACGCCGGCGACCCGCGCCGGGCCGCCGACGAGGCCGCCGCGCTGGAGTCCGCCGGCCTCGACGCGGTCTGGGTCGCCGAGGCCTGGGGCTTCGACTCGCCGACCATCATGGGGTACCTGGCGGCCCGGACCGAGCGGATGAAGATCGGCTCGGCCATCGTCAACGTCTACTCCCGCACCCCCGCACTCATCGCCCAGACCGCCGCCGGACTCGACGCGATGTCCGGCGGCCGGGCCCTCCTCGGCCTCGGCGCCTCCGGCCCCCAGGTGGTCGAGGGCTGGCACGGCAAGCCGTACGACAGGCCGCTGGGCCGCACCCGCGAGACCGTCGAGCTCTGCCGGCGCATCTGGCGCCGCGAGACCATCGACCACCACGGCATCACCGACATGCCCCTGCCGCCCGGACGCGGCGGCCGCCACGGCAAGCCGCTGAAGATCCTCACCCGCCCGGTCCGCGACCGGATCCCCGTCTACATCGCCTCCCTCGGCCCGGCCAACGTGGCCCTGACCGCCGAGATCGCCGACGGCTGGCTGCCCACCCTCTTCATCCCCGAGAAGGCCGGCACCGTCTGGGGGAGCGCCCTCGCCGCGGGTGCCGCCCGGCGGCCCGCGGAGCTCGGCCCGCTCCAGACCGTCGCCGGCGGCCTGCTGGCCATCGGCGAGGACGCGGCGAAGGCCCGGGACCTGGCACGCCCCCAGATCGCCCTGTACGTCGGCGGCATGGGAGCGCGCGGCCGCAACTTCTACAACGACCTCGCCGTGGCCTACGGGTACGAGGAGGAGGCCCGGAGGATCCAGGAGCTCTACCTCTCCGGCCGCAGGCGCGACGCGGCCGCCGCCGTCCCCGACGAGTTCTGCGAACTCATGACCCTCTGCGGGCCGGAGGGTTACGTACGCGAGCGCGTCGAGGCCTTCCGGGAGGCGGGCGTCACCATGCTCAACGTCACGCCCGTCGGCCCCGAGCCGGCCCGGCTGATCGAAACCGTCAAGAGCTGGCTCTAGGGGGACCCATGCAACGCCGCATCTACGACGCCGACCACGAGGCGTTCCGCGAGACCGTCCGCACCTTCCTCACCAAGGAGGTGCTGCCGCACTACGACCAGTGGGAGAAGGACGGCATCGTCAGCCGCGACGCCTGGCGGGCCGCCGGCCGGCAGGGCCTGCTCGGCTTCGCCGTCCCCGAGGAGTACGGGGGCGGCGGCAACCCCGACTTCCGCTACGCGGCCGTCCTCGCCGAGGAGTTCACCCGGGCCGGCGCCCCCGGCCTGGCCATCGGCCTGCACAACGACATCATCGGCCCGTACCTCACCTCCCTGGCCACCGAGGAACAGAAGCGCCGCTGGCTGCCCGGCTTCTGCTCCGGCGAGACCATCACCGCCATCGCGATGACCGAGCCCGGCGCCGGCTCCGACCTCCAGGGCATCCGGACCAGCGCCGAGGACCGGGGCGACCACTGGCTGCTCAACGGCTCCAAGACCTTCATCTCCAACGGCATCCTCGCCGACCTCGTGATCGTCGTCGCCAAGACCACCCCCGAGGGCGGGGCGCACGGCCTGTCCCTGCTGGTCGTCGAACGCGGCATGGCGGGATTCGAACGCGGCCGCAACCTCGACAAGATCGGCCAGAAGTCCCAGGACACCGCCGAACTCTTCTTCAACGACGTCCGCGTCCCCAAGGAGAACCTCCTCGGCGAGCTCAACGGAGCGTTCGTCCACCTGATGACCAACCTCGCGCAGGAGCGCATGGGCATCGCCATGGCCGCCATCGCCGCCGCCGAGCACCTCCTCGAGATCACCACCACGTACGTCAAGGAGCGCGAGGCCTTCGGCCGCCCGCTCGCCAAGCTCCAGCACATCCGCTTCGAGATCGCCGAGATGGCCACCGAATGCGCGGTCACCCGGACCTTCCTCGACCGCTGCATCACCGACCACGCGAACGGCGAACTCGACCACGTCCACGCCTCCATGGCCAAGTGGTGGGCCACCGAGCTCCAGAAGCGGGTCGCCGACCGCTGCCTCCAACTGCACGGCGGCTACGGCTACATGACCGAGTACCGCGTGGCGCGCGCCTTCACCGACGGCCGCATCCAGACCATCTACGGAGGCACGACCGAGATCATGAAGGAGATCATCGGACGCTCCCTCCTCGGCTGATCCCCGCCGCCCCGGCCCACCCCGGACCTCCCCGAAAGGCAAGACCTGTGAGCACCGAAGCGTACGTGTACGACGCGATCCGCACCCCGCGCGGGCGCGGCAAGGCCAACGGCGCCCTGCACGGCACCAAGCCCATCGACCTGGTCGTCGGCCTCATCCACGCCCTGCGCGAGCGCAACCCCGGCCTCGACCCCGCCACCATCGACGACATCGTGCTCGGCGTCGTCGGCCCGGTCGGCGACCAGGGCTCCGACATCGCCCGCATCGCGGCCATCGCCGCCGGACTCCCCGACACCGTCGCCGGCGTACAGGAGAACCGCTTCTGTGCCTCCGGCCTCGAAGCCGTCAACCTCGCCGCCGCCAAGGTCCGTTCCGGCTGGGAGGACCTGGTCCTCGCGGGCGGCGTCGAGTCCATGTCCCGCGTCCCCATGGCCTCCGACGGCGGCGCCTGGTTCGCCGACCCCATGACCAACTGGGACACCGGCTTCGTCCCCCAGGGCATCGGCGCCGACCTCATCGCCACCATCGAGGGCTTCAGCCGGCGCGACGTCGACGAGTACGCCGCCCTCTCCCAGGAGCGCGCCGCGACCGCCATCAAGGAGGGCCGCTTCGCCGGCTCCGTGGTCCCCGTCACCGACCGCAACGGCCTGGTCGTCCTGGACCACGAGGAGTTCGTCCGCCCCGGCACCACCGCCGACACCCTCGCGAAGCTCAAGCCCTCCTTCGCCGACATCGGCGACCTCGGCGGCTTCGACGCCGTCGCCCTGCAGAAGTACCACTGGATCGAGAAGATCGACCACGTCCACCACGCCGGCAACTCCTCCGGCATCGTCGACGGCGCCTCCCTCGTCGCCATCGGCACCCGCGAGGCCGGCGAGCGGGGCGGCCTGCGCCCCCGCGCCCGCATCGTCTCCGCCGCCGTCTCCGGCTCCGAGCCCACCATCATGCTCACCGGCCCCGCCCCCGCCACCCGCAAGGCCCTCGCCAAGGCCGGGCTGAGCATCGACGACATCGACCTCATCGAGATGAACGAGGCCTTCGCCGGCGTCGTCCTGCGCTTCGTCAAGGACATGGGCGTCTCCCTCGACAAGGTCAACGTCAACGGCGGCGCCATCGCGCTCGGCCACCCGCTCGGCGCCACCGGCGCCATGCTGCTGGGCACCGTCGTCGACGAACTGGAGCGCCAGGACAAGCGCTACGGCCTCGTCACCCTCTGCGTCGGCGGCGGCATGGGCGTCGCCACCATCGTCGAACGCGTCTGATCCGTCCTGATTCCCGATCCCTGATCCCACCCCGACACGGAAGTAGCGAACATGAGCGAGTCCACAACGATCCGCTGGGAACAGGACGAGACCGGCGTCGTCACCCTCGTCCTCGACGACCCGAACCAGTCCGCCAACACGATGAACCAGGCCTTCAAGGACTCCATCGCGGCCATCGCCGACCGCGCCGAGGCCGAGAAGGACTCCATCCGCGGCATCATCTACACCTCCGCCAAGAAGACCTTCTTCGCGGGCGGCGACCTCAAGGACATGATCGGGCTGCGCCCCGAGCACGCACAGCTGGCCTTCGACACCGGCACCGCGATCAAGCGCTCGCTGCGCCGCATCGAAACCCTCGGCAAGCCCGTCGTCGCCGCCATCAACGGCGCGGCCCTCGGCGGCGGTTACGAGATCTGCCTCGCCTCCCACCACCGCGTCGCCCTCGACGCCCCCGGCTCCAAGATCGGCCTGCCCGAGGTCACCCTCGGCCTGCTCCCGGCCGGCGGCGGCGTCACCCGCACCGTCCGCCTCATGGGCATCGCCGACGCCCTCCTGAAGGTCCTGCTCCAGGGCACCCAGTACAACCCGCAGCGCGCCCTCGAGGCCGGCCTCGTCCACGAACTGGCCGCCACCCCCGAGGACATGCTCGCCAAGGCCCGCGCCTTCATCGACGCCAACCCCGAGTCGAAGCAGCCCTGGGACGTACCCGGCTACAAGATCCCCGGCGGCACGCCGTCCAACCCGCGCTTCGCCGCCAACCTCCCGGCCTTCCCCGCCAACCTCAAGAAGCAGCTGAACGGCGCCCCCTACCCGGCGCCGCGCAACATCCTGGCCTGCGCCGTCGAGGGCTCGCAGGTGGACTTCGAGACCGCGCTGACCATCGAGGCCCGCTACTTCACCGAGCTGGTCACCGGCCAGACCGCGAAGAACATGATCCAGGCCTTCTTCTTCGACCTCCAGGCCGTCAACGCCGGCCGCAGCCGCCCCCGGGGCGTCGAGCCCCGCACGGTCCGCAAGGTCGCCGTCCTCGGCGCCGGGATGATGGGCGCCGGCATCGCCTACTCCTGCGCCCGCGCCGGGATCGAGGTCGTCCTCAAGGACGTCAGCGCCGAGGCCGCCGCCAAGGGCAAGGCCTACTCCGAGAAGCTGCTCGACAAGGCACTCGCCAAGGGCCGTACCACCGAGGCCAAGCGGGCCGAACTGCTGGCCCGGATCACCCCCACCGCCGACGCCGCCGACCTGGCCGGCTGCGACGCCGTCATCGAGGCCGTCTTCGAGGACACCGCCCTCAAGCACAAGGTGTTCCAGGAGATCCAGGACGTCGTCGCCCCCGACGCCCTGCTCTGCTCCAACACCTCCACCCTCCCCATCACCGGCCTCGCCGAAGGCGTCGCCCGCCCCGCCGACTTCATCGGCCTCCACTTCTTCTCGCCGGTCGACAAGATGCCGCTGGTGGAGATCATCAAGGGCGAGCGCACCGGCGACGAGGCCATCGCCCGCGCCTTCGACCTGGTCCGCCAGATCAACAAGACCCCGATCGTCGTCAACGACTCCCGCGGCTTCTTCACCTCGCGCGTCATCGGCCAGTTCATCAACGAGGGCGTCGCGATGGTCGGCGAGGGCATCGAGCCCGCCTCCGTCGAACAGGCCGCCGCCCAGGCCGGCTACCCGGCCAAGGTGCTCTCCCTGATGGACGAGCTCACCCTCACCCTCCCGCGCAAGATCCGCAACGAGACCCGCAAGGCCTTCGAGGCCGAGGGCCGCGCCTGGACCGAGCACCCCGCCGACACCGTCATCGACCGCATGGTCGACGAGTTCGGCCGCCCCGGCCGCAGCGGGGGCGCCGGCTTCTACGAGTACGACGAGAGCGGCAAGCGCACCCGCATCTGGCCGGGCCTGCGCGAGCACTTCGCCAAGCCGGACGCCGCCCAGATCCCCTTCGAGGACATGAAGGAGCGCATGCTCTTCGCCGAGGCCGTGGACACCGTCCGCTGCCTGGACGAGGGCGTGCTCACCTCCATCGCCGACGCCAACATCGGCTCCATCATGGGCATCGGCTTCCCCGCCTGGACCGGCGGCGTGATCCAGTACATCAACGGCTACGAGGGCGGCCTGCCCGGCTTCGTCGCCCGCGCCCGCGAACTCGCCGCCACCTACGGCGAGCGCTTCACCCCGCCGGCCTCCCTGGTGGCGAAGGCCGAGCGCGGCGAGACGTACACCGACTAGCCGACCGGGCCCGTCCGGACACCGGACACGGCGAGGGGCCACCCCGGGGACGTCCCCGGGGCGGCCCCTTCGCGCAGGACCAGGGCCGGGATGCGGGGGCGCCCGATGCGGCGCACCAGACGGGTCGAACATCGAGGTTCCCGACGGTTACACGCACGGCGTCGCGAGCCGCGACTCGATGCTGTTCTACAACGCCGACAACGGCCAGGGCGGCACCGGCACCCTGCGCAACGGCCGCTACCACCACGTCCGCTCGTACGACAACTTCAGCACGGGCTGGGATTCCCTCGCCGCCTCGTGTGACACGGCGGTCTTCGTCAAGTCCGGCGAAGTCGGCCTGGCCCTGGCGGACAACGGCTCCCAACTCCGCTACCGCATCGCCCGGGCGACCGACGGCAAGGTCGGCGCCTTCCGCGACATCGGCACGTCGGGCGTGTGGGAGGAAGAGGGCCGGACCGGCGACAGCCTGTTCTTCTACAAGACGGACGGCACCGCCTGGACCTCGAAACTCAGCGGGAACACCTACGCCAACGTCGGATCTCTGCCCGGGGTCTCCTCGGGCTGGTCGTTCCTCGTGGGCGGCGTGTGAGTCCCCAAGCACCTTTTCAGCGGGCGGCGTTCACCCGGATTCCGGGGCGAACGCCGCCCGCAGTTCATCCTTCAGCGACCGTTGGAAGGCCGTCACCAGGGCCTGCACCACCATCGGCTGCATGTGCGCCGACAGGGCCTTCATCGACTCGATCCGCTCCTGATCGCTCTCACCCTCGGTGAACGGCCCCCACACCTCGTCCCGGAACAGCGCCGTCAGCTCGTGCGCCGCCGTCCGCGCGTGCTCCAGCAGGATCCCCCGCGCCACCAGCAGCGTCTCGTGCGCGATCGGCACGTCCAGCAGCGCCACCCCCAGCCGCAGCAGCCCCGCCTCCACCCGGAAGCCGCCGTCCGACTCCGCCACCACGTTCATCGCGGCCAGCCGGCGCAGGTCCTCCTCCGACAGGCTCCGCCCGGCGCGCTTCTCCAGCTCCGCCCGCGACACCTCCAGCGCCGCGTCCGGCGCCCAGGTCGCCACCAGCGCCCGGTGGATGGCCAGGTCGTGCGGGCTCAGGTCGTCGGGGAGGGCGTCGAGGTAGCGCTGGATCGCCGACAGGGTCATGCCCTGGTGCTGGAGCTCCTCGATCAGCGCCAGCCGCGACAAGTGCTCCGGGCCGTAGTGGCCCACCCGCCGAGGTCCGATCACGGGAGGGGGCAAAAGGCCGCGCGTGCTGTAGAACCGTACGGTGCGGACGGTGACACCGGCCCTCGACGCCAGCTCGTCGACGGTGAGCATCGGCTCGGTCGCCCGGTGGTCGGCCATCGTCCGCTCCTTGCTCTCTGCTGCACGGCTTGGGTTCAACAGTATTGCTGTCGCACCAACGATGTGAAACGGCCAGGAGCTGCCCATGACCACGAACCTGCGACTGCCCGGACGTCCCGAAGACCTCACCCTGCCCGCTCTGCTCGCCCGCAACGCCGCCGAACACCCCGACCTGCCCGCCCTCTCCTGGCGCACCGGGGGCACGGACGGGGGCGCGGACGGGGGCACGGGCGCGGAGGGAGGCGGCGCCGGCGGGTGGGAAACCCTCACCTGGAGCGAGGCCCGCCGCCGTGTCGCCGTCCTCGCCGCCGGATACACCGCCCTGGGCGTCGCCCGCGGCGAACACGTCCTGCTGATGATGGGAAACCGGCCCGAGCACTGGCTCAGCGACCTCGCCCTCGTCCACCTCGGCGCCGTCCCCGTCACCGTCTACGGCACCTCCGCCCCCGAGCAGATCGCCCACATCGCCCGCCACAGCCGCGCCCGGCTGGCCGTCGTCGAGGGCGCCCGCGAACTCGCCCGCTGGGCCCCGCTGCTGGACGACCCCGCCACCCCGCTGGAGCGGCTCGTCGTCGTGGAGGCCGCCGAAGCCGGCCCGCACGCCACCTACGGCTCCCTCTACGCGAGCGGCGCCCGCCTGCACCGCCCCGACACCTTCGAGAAGGCCTGGCAGGAGAGCCGTCCCGAGGACCCGCTGACCGTCGTCTACACCTCGGGCACCACCGGAGACCCCAAGGGGGTGCGGCTCAGCCACCGCAACATCCTGCTCCAGTCGGTGCGCCTCGACCGGCACGTGGAGCTCCCCGAGCACGCCGAGCACATCTGCTACCTGCCCTTCGCCCACATCGCCGAGCGGATCCTCGGCATCTACCTGCCGCTGCTGCGCGCCGCGCACGTGCGGCTGGTCGCCGACCCCACCGCCGTGGCCGGCGCGGTGCGCGAGCTGCGGCCCGTGCAGTTCTTCGGCGTGCCACGGGTGTGGGAGAAGCTCGCCGCCGGCGTACGGGCGGTGCTGGCGGGGCTTCCCG
This sequence comes from Streptomyces katrae, assembly GCF_002028425.1. GTDB lineage: Bacteria > Actinomycetota > Actinomycetes > Streptomycetales > Streptomycetaceae > Streptomyces > Streptomyces katrae_A. The sequence goes on from NZ_CP020042.1 coordinate 6,434,040, forward strand.
AGGAGCAGCGGCGGGCCATCGACGGCGCGGGGGACGTGGCCCGGGCCCTGGCCGGGCACCGGGAGCGCGGCGAGGAGGTCCCGGCCGCGCTGGAGGCCTCGTACGCGGAGGTGAAGGAACGGGTACTGGACCCGCTGCTGCGGCTGGCGGGTCTGGACCGGCTGGTCTGGACGGCCAGCGCCACCGCGCCGATGCCGATCGACGTGGTCCGCTTCTGGGCGGGCTGGGGGATCACCATCATGGACGCCTGGGGCCTGACCGAGACCTCGGGGGTGTGCACCGTCAACAGCAACACCCCCGGCGGCTTCCGGCTGGGCTCGGTGGGCCGGCCCATCGAGGGGCTGGAGCTCAGGCTCGCCGAGGACGGGGAGGTCCTGACGCGCGGAGCGACCGTCTTCGACGGCTACCTGCGGCCCGACGGCACGGTGGAGGGCGCCGCCGACGCCGAGGGCTGGTTCCCCACCGGGGACATCGGCCGGCTGGACGAGGACGGCTTCCTGTGGCTGACGGACCGCAAGAAGGAACTGATCATCACCTCGAACGGCAAGAACGTGGCCCCGGCGCTGGTGGAGAACACCGTCAAGGAACACCCGCTGATCGGCCAGGCCCTGGTCCACGGAGACGGCCGCTCCTACCTGGTGGCCCTGCTGGTCCTGGACCCCGAACTGGCCCCGTCCTGGGCCGCCGCCCGGGGCATCGAGGCGGCCACCCTGGCGGACCTGGCCGCCCACCCGGCGGTCCTGGAGGAAACGGCCCGCGCGGTCGAGGCCGCCAACGCCCGCCTCAACCGCACGGAACAGATCAAGCGCTACCGGCTGCTGGCCGAGGAATGGGGCCCGGAAACGGGCGAACTCACCCCGACGCTGAAACTGCGCCGCAGGGTGGTGCGGGAGAGGTACGGAGCCTTGCTGGAGGGCTTGTACGAGGGACCCTGAGCCCCGGGCCGGGGGGCCTGGCGGCGGGCTCGCGGCGCGGGCCCGCCATCTCCCCCTCGAGGGGTCCCGGCCGACCGGTGCTTGCCCACCCGCCTCCCCGGCTGCGGGGCGGCGGGTGGTCCGGCCCCTCCCTGGGGCGGGGCCGGACCGCGGGGCGGTACGGGGGAGGGCGGGGTCCCGGCGGGGTCCCGGCCGGCTGTTGGCTACCGCCCGGTGGGTGGGCGGGGGCCGTCGCTAGCGGCCCACCACCGGGTAGTGGTCCGAGAGGTTGGAGTAGGTGTACGACGTGCCCCAGCTGGAGACCGTCCAGGGGGTCGACTCCTCCTTGACCACGTTGTTCTCCCAGCCCGACGGGCGGGCGTTGCCCTTGCGGTAGAGGACGTAGTCCAGGTCCTCGCGGGGGTCCGTGGGGTAGCGGTAGTTGGCGATCGAGTTGAGCGCCGTGTCGAAGGAGTACGGGTGGCCCGTGCGCGTGTCGGCGGGGGCCAGGTCGAGGTCGGTGAGCATCGAGGAGTACTCCGGGCTGCGGGAGTCGACGTTCATGTCGCCCGCCACGATGACCTGTTCGTCCGCCGGGATGTTCTTGGCGTCGAGGAAGGCGTCTATCGCCTTGAACTGGCGGCTGCGCATCTGCGCCGCCTCACCCGTGCCGCAGCCGGAGTCGGTGGACTGGGCGTGCGTGCCGACGACGTGCACCTTGGTGCCGTTGACGTCCAGGACCACGTACGCGAAGCCCTTGTTGGACCACCAGTCGGAGCCGCAGGCGTCCTTGTAGATCACCTGCTCCTTGCGCAGCACCGGCCACTTGCTGAGGATCGTGACGCCGCCGTCCTCCGGGGTGGTGGCGGAGTAGGAGCCGCCCGTCGCGTCCCAGCCGCTCTTGCTGCGGCCCACGACCGGGGTCTGGTACGGGTACTGGGCGGCGGCGTTCGCCTTGAGCGCGTCCGACGCGCCGTTGTCGAAGGCCTCCTGGAGCACCACCACGTCGCGGCCCTGGAAGAAGGAGGCCTTGGGGATCTCCGCCGCCCGGTGGTCCTGGCCCCAGTTCGGGTACAGGTTCTTGCTCATCAGGAACGTGTTGTACGTCAGGACGCTCAGCCGGGGAGCGGAGCCGCTCTGGGCCGCCGTGGCGGCGGGGGCGCAGGAAAGGGCGAGGGCTGCTGCTGCGGCGGTCGCGGCGACGGCCGTGGCGGCGGCGCGGCTGCGGTGCGAGATCTGCGGCATGGAGGTCTCCAACATGTCCGGTGGAATCCTGCGGGGGAAGATCGACGCCGTCATCCAAGCAGCCACGGTTACTTCGGGGTAACACCCGTGACAAGACTTTCTGTCCGGACCAAGACTTCTCGCGCTCGCATAATTGACCTCATGAACCACACTGGTCACATCACCCCCCAAATCCCCCCGAGGCGTCTCGATCCCGAGCCCCCGCCGCCGGGCGGGGTGCTGTGGACCACCGCCGGGGACATCCGCTCCCTGCTGACCCTGCCCGCCGCCTTCACCATGCAGGTCGCCCACCCCGCCGTCGGCGCCGGCGTCGACCAGTACTCGGTCTTCCGCACCGACCCCTGGGGGCGCGGCGAGCGCTCCCTGCGCTCGGTGATGCTGTGGGTCTACGGCGGGGACGAGGCCGCCGCCGAGGGCCGCCGGGTGCGCCGCCTGCACAAGGAGATCCAGGGCACCGACACCCGGGGCCGGCGCTACCACTCCCTCGACCCGGCCTGCTACGCCTGGGTGCACGCCACCGGCTTCCCGGTCGCCCAGTACGCCGGCCGCTACCTGTTCCGCCCCATCACCCCCGCCCAGGAGCGGCAGATGTACCGGGAGTGGCTGCAGGTCGGCCGGATCCTGGGGCTGCGCGACCGGGACATGCCGCAGACGGTCGAGGAGTTCTGGCCGTACTACCACCGGATGCTGGCCGAGGAGATAGAGCCGACCAAGGTGGCCCGCGAGCTGGTCGCCGTCGATGCCGACCTGCCCCGCCCCGAGCCCGCCTCCCCGGCCCTGCGGCTGCTGCTGCGGCTCACCTGGCCGCTCCTGCGCACCGGCTACCTGCGCTTCCGGGCCTTCGTCACCGTCGGCTACATGCCGCCCGACGCCCGGGCGGCCATCGGCCTGGAGTGGACCCCGGCCCAGGAGCGCCGGCTGCGGCGGTTCAGCACCGCCGTACGGATCCTCGTGCCGCTCCTGCCCGAACGGCTGCGCTACCTCCCGCAGGCCCGCGCCGCCCGGGCACGGTGGCGCGCCGGGGCCCGCTGAGGGGCCCCGGCGCGCCGGTCCGCGTACCGCCGTGGATCAGTGGTCGTGGATGTTGTTCGTCGCGGCGATCTTCTTCCAGGACTTCGGCTCCACGGCCGGCTTCGCCGGGGCCTGGAGGGAGCGGGCGCCGGGCTTGGCGGCGGGGGCGCCGAAGGCCGGCTTGCCCGGGGTGTACAGCCAGGTGTCGAAGAGCTGGGCGAGCGGCTTGTTCGAGATCTTCTCCGCGTACCGGACGAAGTCCCCGACCTTGGCGTTGCCGTAGGCCCGCTCGGTGGGCCAGCCCTTGAGGATCTGGAAGAACGTCTCGTCGCCGACCTCGTTGCGCAGCGCCTGGATGGCGATCGCGCCCCGGTCGTAGACGGCCCCGTGGAACTGGTTCTCCGCGCCCGGGTCACCCGGCTTGACCTGCCAGAACGGGTCCTCGGCCGGGCGGGTGTCGTACGCCCACTGGGCGAGCTCCTGGGCGGTGCCCTCGCCCTCCTTCTCCGACCACAGCCACTGGGCGTAGCGGGCGAAGCCCTCGTTGATCCAGATGTCCTTCCAGTTGTCCACGGACACGCTGTCGCCGTACCACTGGTGCGCCAGCTCGTGCACGACGACCGAGACGTTCGCGCCGTTCGCGAACTGGCGCGGGCTGTAGAACGGCCGGGTCTGGGTCTCCAGCGCGAAGCCGGAGGGCACGTTCGGGACGTAGCCGCCCAGCGCGTTGAAGGGGTAGGGGCCGAAGACCGACTCCAGCCACTCCGCGACCTCGCCGGTCCGCTCGACGCTCGCCCGCGCCGCGCCCGCGTTGTCGCCCAGGTCCCGGCTGTAGGCGTTGAGGATCGGCAGGCCGCTCGCCGTCTTGTCGGTGGTGATGTCGAACTTGCCGATGGCGAGGGTGGCCAGGTAGGTGGCCTGCGGCTTGTTGGAGCGCCAGTTGTAGCGGGTCCAGCCGAGCCGGGAGGACTGCGACTGGAGCACGCCGTTGCTGATGACCTGGGTGCCGTCGGGCACGTTGACCGAGATGTCGAACGTGGCCTTGTCCAGCGGGTGGTCGTTGCTCGGGAACCACCAGACCGCCGAGTCGGGCTCCTGCGCCGCGATGCCGCCGTCCGGGGTGCGCTGCCAGGCGGACCAGCCGTCGATCTTGAACTCCGAGGGCTTTCCGGCGTACTTGACGACCACGGTGGCCTGCTTGCCCTTGGCCAGCGGCTGCGCGGGGGTGACCTCCAGCTCGTGCGCGCCGGAGGTGGCGAACTTCGCCTTGGCGCCGTTGACCCGGATCTCGCTCACCTTCAGGCCGAAGTCCAGGTTGAACCGGGACAGGTCCTGCTTGGCGGTGGTCAGGAGGGTGGCCGTGCCCTCCAGCAGGTCGGTCTTCGGCTGGTACTGCAGGCGCAGGTCGTAGTGGGAGACGTCGTAGCCGCCGTTCCCGCTCTCCGGGTAGTAGCCGTCGCCGATGCCCGGCGCGCCCTGGACGGTCCCGGCCGCCGACGCCGGGATCACCAGCAGGAGGGAGGCGGCCAGGACGCTCGGGGCGATCAATTTGCGGTACACGAAGAGCTCCAAGGGGTAGGGGAGACAGATCGGTTCATCCGTCGACGGTCGTACGTCGTACGTGGTCCGACCGTATTCACCCGTGGCGACTCAGGTCATGTCCATGGCCCCTGCTGTCACACGATCGCCATTCGGCCGTCACGATCACGGCCCACCACGGTGTCCCGGCCGTGGGACGGGCGGCCCGGAAGGCGCTTTCCGGGGCCCGCCCCTGCCCACGGGGCCGGGCGCAGGTTGGCGCGAATGCGCCCGCCCGCGCTCGAGGGACGCCCGCCAGGGCAGGGGGTGTGCTCCATACCGGCTAGTCGGTAGGGTGCGGTCATGACGATCGACGCCCCCCACGCCGCACGCCGCTGCTGGCACGCCGCCATCAACCCCCTGCACGCCACGAGCTACTTCTCCCCGGAGCTCTTCGAGGAGCTGGGCGCCCTCGGCGTCACCGACCGGGTGGCCGTCAACCTGGCCAGCCGCTCCGCGGCCATGGGCGCCGTCGGCCCCGGCGTGGTCACCGCGACCTTCTACAACTACCGCCACGACCTCGTCACCCGGCACCTCCCCGCCGTCTGGGACACCACCACCCCCGAGCAGGTCCTCGCCGCCCGCCTGCGCGCGGTGGACCGCTCGCTGCGCCGCCTCCTCGGCCCGGAGACGATCGCCTCGCCCGAGCTCGCCGAAGCCGCCGACCTCGCGATACGCGCCACCGAGGCCTGCACCCGGCACGGCCGCACCCTCTACGCCGCCCACGCCGACCTCCCCGTCCCCGAGGAACCGCACCTGCGGCTCTGGCACGCCACCACCCTCCTGCGCGAGCACCGCGGGGACGGGCACCTCGCCGCGCTCCTCCTCACCGGCCTCGACCCGCTGGAGGCGCTGGTCAGCCACACCGCCACCGGCCGCGGCATGACGGAGAAGTGGGTCAAGTCCATCCGCGGCTGGGAGCAGTCCGACCTCGACGCCGCCGCCGACCGGCTGCGCGCCCGCGGGGTCCTCGACGGCGACGGGGAGCTCACCGAGGAGGGCCGCGCCCTGCGCGAGCGGCTCGAGACCGAGACCGACCGGCTCGACGCCGCTCCGTACGAGCACCTCGGCGCCTCCGGCGTCGCCCGGCTCCACGCGCTCGGCGGGGCCCTCGTCCAGCAGGCCATCGGCGCCGGCGCCTTCCCGCCCGACCTCTTCGGAAAGGGCTGAGGGGCTCCCCGCAGCCGCCACCGGCACCTGCCACAATTGCAGCCTTCCACGCATACGCACGAAGGCACGAAGACAGGCGGGACCGCAGTGACGACGATGTCCATCGAAGGCCGGATCGCCGAGGAGCTCGGCGTACGGGAACGGCAGGTCAAGGCCGCCGTCGAGCTGCTCGACGGCGGCTCCACCGTGCCGTTCATCGCGCGCTACCGCAAGGAAGCGACCGAGATGCTCGACGACGCCCAGCTGCGCACCCTGGAGGAGCGGCTGCGGTACCTGCGCGAGCTGGAGGACCGCCGCGCGGCGGTCCTCGACTCCGTACGCGAGCAGGGCAAGCTCGACGCCGAGCTGCAGGCCCGGATCAACGCGGCCGACACCAAGGCCCGGCTGGAGGACATCTACCTGCCCTTCAAGCCCAAGCGGCGCACCAAGGCCCAGATCGCCCGCGAGGCCGGCCTGGAGCCGCTCGCCGAGGGGCTGCTGGCCGACCCCTCCACCGAACCGGCCGCAGCCGCGGCCGCGTTCGTCGACGCCGCCAAGGGGGTCGCCGACGCGGCGGCCGCCCTGGAGGGCGCCCGCGCCATCCTCACCGAGAAGTTCGCCGAGGACGCCGACCTCATCGGCGACCTCCGCGAGCGCATGTGGGGCCGCGGCCGCCTCGCCGCGAAGGTCCGCGAGGGCAAGGAGGAGGCGGGCGCCAAGTTCTCCGACTACTTCGACTTCGCCGAGCCCTTCACCGCCCTGCCCTCCCACCGCGTCCTCGCCATGCTGCGCGGCGAGAAGGAGGACGTGCTCAGCCTGGAGCTGGAGCCCGAGGAGCCCTCCGACACCCCCGGACCGTCCACCTACGAGGGCCTGATCGCCCGCCGCTTCGGCATCGCCGACCGGGGCCGGCCCGGTGACAAGTGGCTGGCCGACACCGTCCGCTGGGCCTGGCGCACCAAGATCCAGGTCCACCTCGGCATCGACCTGCGGACCCGGCTGCGCGCCGCCGCCGAGGACGAGGCCGTACGGGTCTTCGCGGCCAACCTCCGCGACCTGCTGCTCGCCGCCCCGGCCGGCACCCGCGCCACCCTCGGCCTCGACCCCGGCTTCCGCACCGGCGTGAAGGTCGCCGTCGTCGACGCCACCGGCAAGGTCGTCGCCACGGACGTGATCCACCCGCACGTTCCCGCCAACAAATGGGACCAGTCCCTGGCGACCCTCGCCCGCCTCGCCCGGGAGCACGGCGTCGAGCTGATCGCCATCGGCAACGGCACCGCCTCCCGCGAGACCGACAAGCTCGCCGGGGACCTGATCACCCGCCACCCCGAGCTCGGGCTCACCAAGGTGATGGTCTCCGAGGCCGGCGCCTCCGTGTACTCGGCCTCCGCCTTCGCCTCGCAGGAACTGCCCGGCATGGACGTCTCCCTGCGCGGCGCCGTCTCCATCGCCCGCCGCCTCCAGGACCCGCTGGCCGAGCTCGTCAAGATCGACCCGAAGTCCATCGGCGTCGGCCAGTACCAGCACGACCTGTCCGAGGTGAAGCTCTCCCGCTCCCTCGACGCGGTCGTCGAGGACTGCGTCAACGGCGTCGGCGTCGACGTCAACACCGCCTCCGCGCCCCTGCTCTCACGCGTCTCGGGCATCAGCGGCACCCTCGCCGAGAACATCGTGGCCCACCGCGACGCCAACGGCCCCTTCCGCAGCCGCAAGGGCCTCAAGGACGTCGCCCGCCTCGGCCCGAAGGCGTACGAGCAGTGCGCCGGCTTCCTGCGCATCCGCGGCGGCGACGACCCGCTCGACGCCTCCGCCGTGCACCCCGAGGCCTACCCGGTGGTGCGGGCGATGGGCAAGAAGGCGGGCGGCGAGGTGGCCGCGCTGATCGGCAACACCTCCGTCCTGCGCTCCCTGCGCCCCGACGAGTTCGTCACCGAGGCCTTCGGCCTGCCCACCGTCACCGACATCCTGCGCGAGCTGGAGAAGCCCGGCCGCGACCCGCGCCCGGCCTTCAGGACGGCCAGCTTCAAGGAGGGCGTGGAGAAGATCGGCGACCTGGCCCCCGGGATGGTCCTGGAGGGGGTCGTCACCAACGTGGCCGCCTTCGGCGCCTTCATCGACATCGGCGTCCACCAGGACGGCCTGGCCCACGTCTCCGCCCTGTCGAACACCTTCGTCAAGGACCCGCGGGACGTCGTGAAGCCCGGCGACATCGTCAAGGTCAAGGTCCTGGACGTGGACATCCCGCGCAAGCGGATCTCCCTCACCCTGCGGCTGGAGGACGAGGCCGGCGCGGAACGCGGAGCCGGTGCGCCCCGCCAGCGCGACGAGCGCCGCGGCGGCGGCCGTCCCCCGCAACAGCGCGGCCAGGGCCAGGGCCAGGGACGCGGCGAGGGCCAGGGCCAGGGCCAGAGCCGGCGCGGCGACGGCCGGCGCCAGGGCGGGCAGGGCGGCGGCGAGCGGTCCGGCGCCCCGGCCCCCGCCAACAGCGCCATGGCCGATGCCCTGCGCCGCGCCGGCCTCACCGGCGGCGGCCGGGAGGACCGCCGCAAGCGGTAGCCGGCCCGGCGGGCGGGGCCGGCAGCCCTGGCCGGAAAACGCCCACGTGGGAGGGCCGTCCTTGCCAACTCCCGCACGTGATCTGTAGGCATGGTGGAACGCCCGTTCGTCTCGCGCGGACGGGCGTTCCGCGTTTCCCCTCAGGACCGCACTCCCGAGGCCGCCTCAAGGCACAGGACGTTATGCCGATGCCCACCCACGCCTACCGACGCTGCCCGAGAAAGGGTCCGAAGAGGGAACACATGCCCTACCGGAATCTCAGCCTGCGCAGACGCTGCGAGATGATTCTCGGTCACATGGATCTGACGCACCCGTTCTCCCTGGACACCCTGTGCGCCCGCATAGCCGACCGCAGAGGCCGTCCGATCCGTCTCCACCCGCTGCCCCGCGAGGCCGCCGAATCCGGCGTCTGCGGCCTGTGGGTGGGCACCGAGACCGTGGACTACGTCTTCTACGAGGCCCACACCACCCCCCTGCACCGCGAGCACATCGTGCTCCACGAGCTGGGTCACATCCTCTTCGGCCACCACTCCCTGGAGGGCGAGGAGATCGACGGCCAGGCCCCGGTGGTCCTCGGCCGCACCAACTACACCACCCGCCAGGAGCAGGAGGCGGAGATGCTCGCGAGCATGATCCGCATCCACACCTCGGGCACGGCCCACCCCCGGCCCGCCCCCGGCCCGCGCGGCGCCCTCGCCCGGCTGGAGTCCGCCATGGGGTACGAGCGGGGCCACCGCCATGGCAGCTGACCTCGCCGCCTTCGGCGACAGCCTGGCGGTCCCCAGCGTGGTGTGCCTGTGGGCCGCCGTCCTGCTGCGCGCCCCCGGCGCCCTGCGCTCCCCGCAGCAGCGCGGGCTCTGGCTCGCCGTCGCCACCGCGGCCGCCGCCATGACCCTGAACCTGCCCGACGTCGTCACGTACGCCATGAGCCGCGGCGCCTCGTACGCGCACACCATCGGCCTCGTCCGCAACCTGATCGGCGTCCTGTCGGCCGGCGCCGTGCTCTACTTCGTGGCCGCCGCCACCCGAGGGCGAAGGCTCCCGCTCGCCTCCTGGGTGGGCACCCTGGTCTGGCTGGGCGTGCTCGTCGCCCTGGACGCGGCCGCGCCGGCACACGGCACGCACACCATCCCCAACTCCGGCGCCCCCGTCCCCTCCTTGCCGTACTGGCTCGTGCTGATCTCCGCCCACCTGATCGCCAACACCATCTGCGTGTACGTGTGCTGGCGCTACAGCCTGCGCACCGAGAGCCGCGGACTGGCCGCCGGGCTGCGGTTGTTCGGCCTGGGCACCGGCCTGGCCTGGCTGTTCTGGTTCGCGTACCTGCTCAAGGCCCTGTTCGCCAGCACCTGGGCGGTGCCCGCCCTGCCGCTGCTGATGAACCTGCACGGACTGCTGCGCGCCGCCGCGATCCTCGTCCCCACCCTCTTCACCCTCCGCCACGCCCTCGCCGACACCGCCACCGCATGGCGGCTGTGGCCGCTGTGGCGGGACCTGGTCCAGGCCGTTCCGCACGTGGTCCTCTCCCGGCCCCGCGCCGGACGGGTGCTGGAGCTGATCTGGCCGCCCGTTCCGCGCAACCTGCTCGTCTACCGCAAGGTCATCGAGACCCGCGACGCGATCCTGATCCTGGGGGAGTACGTGGCCCCCGGAGTGCCCGAGCTCGCACGCGGCCACGTCGCGGGCAGCCGGATCCCCGAGCAGCGGCAGACGGCGGCCGCGCTGGCCTGCGTACTGAAGGAGGCCCGGCGGGCCAAGCTCGCCGGACTGCCCGGACAGCCGGCGCAGGCCCCCGCCCTGGAGCTCCCGGCCGCGATGCAGACCTCCGCGGAGGGCGGCGGCCTGAAGGACGAGGCCCGCTTCCTGGTGGACGTCGCCCAGGCCTACGCCTCACCCGAGACCTCCGCCTTCGCCCCCGGACCGGGCGCCACGTGAACCGGGCGAGCCGCACGAACCGGGTGCACCACCGGCACCCGTCCGCAACACCGAGGAAGTGACACCCCTTTGACCACCACCGTCCTGATCACCGGGGCCAGCGCCGGCCTCGGCGCCGCCTTCGCCCGCGGCTTCGCCGCCAAGGGCTGCGCCCTGGTCCTCGTCGCCCGGGACAAGGCCCGCCTGGAAGCCGTGGCCGCGGACCTCGCCCGGGACTTCGGGACCGTCAGCGAGGTACTGCCCGCCGACCTCCTCGACCCCGACGGCTGCGCGGCCGTCGCCGCCCGGCTCGCCGACACCGCACGGCCCGTCGACGTCCTGGTCAACAACGCCGGGTTCGGACTGCCCGCGCCCTACCCGTACAACCCCGTCGAGGACGAGGAGCGGATGCTCGACCTCCTGGTGAAGGTCCCCCTCCGCCTCACCCACGCCCTGCTGCCGGGGCTCCGGGAACGCCGCCGGGGCGCGGTGCTCAACGTCTCCTCCGTCGCGGGACTGCTGCCCACCGGCACCTACGGGGCGGCGAAGGCCTGGGTCACCGCCTTCAGCGAGTCCCTCCGGGTCGACATGGCACCGTACGGGGTCCGGGTGCTGGCGGTGGTGCCCGGCTTCACCCGCACCGAGTTCCAGCAGCGCGCCGGGTCCGACGTCAGCTCCCTGCGCGACGGCGTGTGGCTGGAGCCGGAGGCGGTGGTGGCCAAGGCCCTGCGCGACCTCGCGCTGCGCCGCCCGGTCAGCATCACGGGCCGCCGGTACCAGGCGTACGCCCTCGCGGTCCGCCACCTCCCGCGCACCTTCGTGGCCGGCCGGATGGCCCGCAAGCGCAGGGCCCCCGCGGACCGGACGGGCTGAGCCGGCCGGTTTGCGGGGCCGCCGCCGGGGAAGCCGCCGGACCGGGGGACAGAGGAGGTTGTGCCATGGACGAGCAAGGCGGCGCGGGCGGCGTCCCGCTCCACGACGACGACGGGCAGCAGCGGCGCAAGCCGCACGCGCGGCGGGGCACGGCCGGGGACCCGGGGCGGAAGTCACCCGGACCGGTCCGGCGCGAGGACACGGACGAGGCCAGCCGCCTCGACCGCCCCGGCACCCCGGACCCGGCGGACCCCCGCAAGCAGCGCGGCCACGCCCACGGCCACGGCTAGGCGGCCCCGACCGGACCGCACCGGGCGGACGGCCCGGGCCCCGAGACGTTCCAGGGGCCCGGGCCGCCGCGCTCAGAGCTCGGTGACCTTGCCGTCCGCGACCTCCAGGCGGCGGGTCACGTGCACCGCGTCCAGCATGCGGCGGTCGTGGGTGACCAGCAGCAGGGTGCCCTCGTAGGCCTCCAGAGCGGACTCCAGCTGCTCGATCGCCGGCAGGTCCAGGTGGTTCGTCGGTTCGTCCAGGACCAGCAGGTTCACCCCGCGGCCCTGGAGCAGCGCCAGCGCCGCCCGGGTGCGCTCGCCCGGGGAGAGGGTCGCCGCCGGGCGCAGCACGTGCGCCGCCTTCAGGCCGAACTTGGCCAGCAGCGTCCGCACGTCCGCCGGCTCGGTGTCCGGGACCGCCGCGCAGAAGGCCTCCAGCAGCGGCTCCTCGCCGAGGAACAGCCCGCGCGCCTGGTCGACCTCGCCGACCAGGACGCCCGAGCCGAGCGTGGCGGAGCCGGAGTCCGGGGCCAGCCGGCCCAGCAGGACCGCGAGGAGGGTGGACTTGCCGGCACCGTTGGCCCCGGTGATCGCCACCCGGTCCGCCCAGTCGATCTGCAGGCTGGCCGGCCCGAAGGTGAAGTCCCCGCGCTTGACGGCCGCTTCGCGCAGGGTGGCGACGACCGAACCGGAGCGCGGGGCCGCCGCGATCTCCATGCGCAGTTCCCACTCCTTGCGCGGCTCCTCGACCACCTCCAGCCGCTCGATCGCCCGCTGCGTCTGGCGTGCCTTCGCGGCCTGCTTCTCGCTGGACTCCCCGCGCAGCGCCCGGCCGATCTTGTCGTTGTCGGAGGACTTGCGGCGGGCGTTGCGCACGCCCTTGTCCATCCAGTTGCGCTGCATCTGCGCGCGGCCCTCGAGGGCGGCCTTCTTGTCGGCGTACTCCTCGAACTCCTCGCGGGCGTGGCTGCGGGCCCGCGCGCGCTCCTCCAGGTACGACTCGTAGCCGCCGCCGAAGAGCTTGATCTGCTGCTGCGCCAGGTCGAGTTCGAGGACCTTGGTGACGGTCCGCGTCAGGAACTCGCGGTCGTGGCTGATGACGACCGTGCCCGCGCGCAGCCCCGTCACGAACCGCTCCAGCCGCTCCAGACCGGCCAGGTCCAGGTCGTTGGTGGGCTCGTCGAGGAGGAACACGTCGTAGCGCGACAGCAGCAGCGACGCGAGGCCGGCGCGGGCCGCCTGGCCGCCGGACAGGGCCGTCATCGGCAGGTCCAGGCTCACCGCCAGGCCCAGCTCGTCCGCGGTCTCCTGGGCCCGCTCGTCCAGGTCGGCGCCGCCGAGGTCCAGCCAGCGGTCGAGGCTCTGCGCGTACGCGTCGTCGGCGCCCGGGGTGCCGTCCACCAGCCCCTGCGTGGCCTCGTCCAGCGCCGCCTGCGCGCCCGCGACGCCGGTCCGGCGGGCCAGGAACTCCCGTACGGTCTCGCCCTCCCGCCGCTCCGGCTCCTGCGGGAGGTGGCCGACCGCCGCACCGGGCGGGGAGAGCCGCAGCTCACCGGTCTCGGGGGTGTCCAGCCCGGCGAGCAGCCGCAGCAGGGTCGACTTCCCGGCGCCGTTGACGCCGACGAGGCCGATGACGTCGCCGGGCGCGACGACGAGGTCGAGGCCGGCGAAGAGCGTGCGCTCGCCGTGCGCGGCGGTGAGGTTCTTGGCGACGAGGGTTGCAGTCATGATGCCCCGATCCTATCGGCGCGCCGCGCGCCGCCGGCCTACCCGCCGGTCAGCCGCAGCCCGGCCCACAGGGCGGCCACCGCCGCCGCGAGGGCGGCGGGGGTGGTGAGCAGCCCGAGGCGGGTGAAGTCGCCGAGGCGGACGTCCTCGCCGTGCGCGTGCAGCATCCGCCGCCACAGCAGGGTGGCCAGCGAGCCCGCGTAGGTCAGGTTGGGGCCGATGTTCACCCCGATCAGCACGGCCAGCACCACGCCCGGCCCGCCCGGCGCGGCCAGCGGGAGCAGGACGAGGACCGCCGGGAGGTTGTTGATCAGGTTGGCGAGCACGGCGGCCACCCCCGCCACGGCCAGCAGCGCGGGCAGCGCGTCCCCGTCGGGCAGCAGCCACTCCAGCCCGTCGCCGAGCCCGTGGTCCACCACGGCCCGTACGACCACGCCCAGCGCGAGCACGAACACGCAGAACGCGGGCGCGGTGGAGGCCGCCAGCCGCCGCGGGGTGGTCTCGCGGCGCCACAGGGCCCGCACGCCCAGCACCACCGCACCGGCCAGCGCCGCCCAGGCCGGGCTCGCCCCCGCGAGCGAGGCCACCGCGAAACCCGCCAGGGTCAGCACCAGCACGGCCGTCGCGAACCGGGGCAGCGGCGCGGGCTCCGCCACCCCGGGCACGTGCTCGGGCGGGGCCGCCAGGTCGGCCCGGAAGTACCGGCGGAACACCGCGTACTCCACCGCGACGGCCACCGCCCAGGGCAGGGCCATCAGCACCGCGAACCGGGTGAAGGTCAGCCCGCTCGCGGCGAAGGCCAGCAGGTTCGTCAGATTGGACACGGGCAGCAGCAGCGAGGCCGAGTTCGCCAGGTGGGCGGTGGCGAACACGTGCGGGCGCGGCCGGGCGCCCAGCCGGGCGGACGTGGCCAGCACCACCGGCGTCAGCAGCACCACCGTGGCGTCCAGGCTGAGCACGGCCGTCACCGCCGCGGCCACCAGGAACACCCCGCCCAGCAGCCCCGCCGCCCCCCGCCCGGCCGCCCGCCGGGCCACCGCGGCCCCCGCCGCACGGAACAGCCCCTCGTCCGCGCACAGCTGGGCGAGGGCCAGGATCACCGCCAGGAACCCGACCACGGGCAGCAGCCCGCACAGCTGCTCCCAGGCGTCGGCCGGCGACACCACCCCCAGCGCGACGAGCAGCCCGGCCGCCGGCACGGCGGCCGCCGCCTCGGGCAGCCGGCGCGGGCGCACCACGGCGAACGCCAGGACGAGCAGCAGCAGGGCGCAGGACAGGGACTCGGCGAGGACGGTGTTCAGGGGGGCACTCCGGACAGGGCGGGAAGGACCGGCCAAGGAACGCACGGGCTCCGTGTCCGGATAGGTGGGACGCCCGTCATTGCGGCCATCGTGGACGGGTCACACCATGGAGCCATGCCACAGCGAGACGTGCTCGTCGTCCTCTACGACGGGGTCCAGAGCCTGGACGTGACCGGCCCCGTCGAGGTCTTCGACGGAGCCGGCCGCTGCCGCCCGGGCGACGGCGGGTACGCGGTCCGTACGGTCTCCCCCGGAGGCGGCCCGGTCCGCACCGGCAGCGGGCTGACCCTGGTCCCCGACGGGGACCTGGAGGACGCCCGCCCCGGGCCGGACACCACCCTGCTGGTGCCCGGCGGCCGCTACACGGGGGACTTCGACCCGAGGATCACCGACTGGCTGCGGGCCCACGGGGGCCGGGCGGGCCGGCTGGTGTCCGTCTGCACGGGCGGCCTGCTGCTGGCCGAGGCCGGGCTGCTGGACGGGCGGCGGGCGGCCACGCACTGGTCGGTGTGCGAGCGGATGGCACGGGACTACCCGCGGGTGACGGTGGAACCGGACCCCATCTACGTCCGGGACGGCCACGTGGCCACCTCGGCCGGGGTCACCGCCGGGATCGACCTCGCGCTGGCTCTGGTGGAGGAGGACCTGGGGCGGGACGTGGCCCTGCTGATCGCCCGGCACCTGGTGGTGTTCCTGCGCCGGCCCGGCAACCAGGCGCAGTTCAGCGCCCAGCTCGCGGCGCAGACCGCCCGGCGGGAGCCGCTGCGGGAGGTGCAGCACTGGATCAGCCAGCACCCGGGCGGCGACCTGAGCGTGGAGGCCCTGGCGGCCCGGGCCGCGCTGTCCCCGAGGCACTTCGCGCGGGCCTTCCAGGCCGAGACGGGGGTGACGCCGGGGCGGTACGTCGAGCGGGTGCGGGTGGAACACGCGCGGCGGATGCTGGAGGAGTCGGGGGAGGGGCTGGCCCGTATCTCCCGCGAGTGCGGCTACGGCACTCCGGAGGCGCTGCGCCGTGCCTTCGTCCGGACCCTCGGCCAGTCCCCGACCGAATACCGCCGCCGCTTCGGACCCCCGGCGGTGTAGGCGCCCGCAGGGGCTCCGGCCCCAGACCCCCGTACGTATCGCCCCCCAACGGCGGCGGGGCCACCCATGGCCCCGCCGGCGTTTGAGGCGCGGGGTCAGGGGCGCAGCCCCTGGGAACGGGCGAAGGGCGGGTGGGGGACCAGCCCCGACCAGTCCCGACCAGTCCCGACCAGCCCCGCGCAGCGGAAATCCGGGCTCGCGGGCCCGGCGCACCACGGGCAGCCCCGCCGGGGCGGCCGTCAACGTCACAGCAACCCCTCCGGAGGAGACGTGCAGATCGCCGTCCTGCTCTACGACCGCTTCACCGCCCTCGACGCCATCGGCCCCTACGAAACCCTCAGCCGCCTCGACGGCGCCGAGACCGTCTTCGTGGCGGAGCACAAGGGCCCCGTGCGGACCGACAACGGCGCGGCCGTCCTCGTCGCCGAGAAGTCGCTCGACGAGGTGCCGCGCCCCGACATCGTCATCGTCCCGGGCGGCCCGCACCCCGAGGTGGAGATGAAGAACCCCGCCGTCCTCGACTGGCTGCGCTCCGTGGACGCCACCTCCACCTGGACCACGTCCGTCTGCACCGGCTCGCTGCTCCTGGCCGCCGCCGGACTGCTCGACGGGCGGCGGGCGACCAGCCACTGGCTGTACCTCGACCAGCTCGCCCCCTTCGGGGCCGAGCCCACCGGCGAGCGGGTGGTCTTCGACGGGAAGTACGTCACCGCCGCCGGGGTCTCCTCCGGCCTGGACATGGGGCTCGGCCTGCTCGGCCGGATCGCGGGGGACACGTACGCCCAGACCGTGCAGCTGATGTGCGAGTACGACCCCCAGCCGCCCTACGACGCGGGCTCCCCGGCCAAGGCCCCGGCCGAGATCGTCGCCCGGCTGCGTTCCGCTAATCCCCTGACGGACCGGGGCGCCAGCTGAACGACGGGTCCCGGCGTTCCAGGAAGGCGGCGACACCCTCCGCGGTGTCGCCGCTCGCGGCCGCCTGGCCGCTCCAGTACGCGTCCCGGTCGGTGCGGCCGTCCGCGAACTCCTTCGCCGCGGCCTGCGTCAGCTGCGAGCGCGCGGTCAGAGTCCGGGTGAACTCCGCCACCCGCTTGTCCAGTTCGCCGGCCGGCAGCAGCTCGTTCAGGAACCCGGCCCGCAGCGCGGTCTCCGCCCCGATCAGCTCGGCCGAGAAGAGCAGGTACTTCGCCCACGCCGGGCCCACCACCGAGGCCAGCCGGCGGGTGGAGGACGCCGGGTAGACGATGCCCAGCTTCGCCGGGGTCACCCCGAAGCGGGCGCCCTCCTCCGCGAACCGCAGGTCGCAGGCCGCCGCCAGCTGGCTGCCGCCGCCCACGCAGAAGCCGCGGACCGCCGCGACCGTCGGCTTGGGGAACGCGGCCAGGGCCTCCTCCGCCGCGACCGCCAGGGCCGGCGGATCCTCGTCCCCGGTGAGGGAGGAGATGTCGGCGCCCGCACAGAAGGTCGGACCGGCCCCGGTCAGCACCAGGACCCGTACGGCCGGGTCGGCGGCCAGCCCCGGCAGCAGCTCCGGCAGCGCCCGCCACATGGCGGCCGTCATGGCGTTCCGCTTCGCGGGGTGGGAGATGGTGACCGTGGCCACCCCGTCGGCGACCGTGTGGCGGAGGGCTGCTTCCCGGGCGGCGTCCATGGCTGCGTCCATGCGCCGGATGCTATCCGGGGGTGACGATCCTATGATCAAGGGGACTCCGTCCCCCGGGGGGTGCAGGAGGTGGCATGCCCATGAGCGCCGACCGAAGGGCCGAGCGGAAGCAGCCGCAGCAGCAGGAGAAGAAGAAGCTCAACCGCAGCTTCGGGCTGCTGGCGCTCCTCGGGGTGGTCCTGGTGCTGGCCGGGCTGGTGGGCCTGGTCTACGCCGGGGTGGCGACCCTGACCTCGATGTTCCTCTTCGGCTGGCTGCTGCTGATCGGCGGCCTGGTCGGCCTCGCCCAGGCGGTCCAGTCCCGCAAGAGCAACTACTTCTGGCTGGCCGTCATCGTCGCCGCGGTCAACCTCGCCGCCGGGTTCGTGATCCTGCGGCGCCCCGAGGCGGGCGCCGAGGCGCTGACCATGTTCGCCGCGCTGCTCTTCCTCACCGGCGGCGTGTTCCGCCTCGCGGGCTCCCTGGTGGTGCGCGGGCCCAACTTCGGGCTGTCCCTGATCCAGGGCGCCTTCGGGATCCTGCTCGGCATCCTGATCCTCTGGGAGTGGCCCGGCAGCAGCCTGTACGTGATCGGGACCTTCTTCTCCCTGGCCCTGCTGTTCGACGGGCTGAGCCTGGTGGCGGTGGGGATGGGCGCCCGGCGGATCCTGGGTCTGGTCAGGGAAGACGCGGGGAACGGACAGGACACGGCAGACGCTGCCAAGCGGAGCGTGGCGGATCAGGAACAGTCCAACAACTGACTCCGTCATACGCCGGCGGTCAGAATGTGTGCGATTGCTGCTGACTTCTGGTCAGCGGAGCGGTCCGGACCAGGCGGCTCGCCACTCTTGACGCGTGGAGACGATCGAGCGTGAAGACGGGGGCCGGAAGATGGACGACAGCGGGAGCATCCCGCAGGCCAGGGGAGGTGAGCCGGCCGCTCCGGCCGACCCCCTCATGTACGAGGGAGTGTGGCGCTTCACCGCGCCGGCGGTAGAAGAATCCGTTCCGCAGGCGCGCCGGGCGGTCCGCGACCTGCTCGGCCGCCAGGGGGTGCCGGCCTCGCAGGACCTGGTGTACTCCCTGCTGCTGATCGTCTCCGAGCTGGTGACGAACTCGGTCCGGCACGCCGCCCTGCTCTCCCCCGAGGTGGCCGTCGAGGTGGCCGTGGGCCCGGACTGGGTCCGGGTGGCCGTCGAGGACGACCACCCATACCGGCCCAAGGCGCTGGAAGCCGACTTCGGCCAGACCGGCGGCCGGGGCCTGCTGCTGGTCAGGGAGGTCACCCTGGAGGCCGGCGGGGTGTGCGACGTCGAGCACACCTCCACCGGCGGCAAGGTGATCTGGGCCGCACTGCCGCTCAAGGCCCCGGCCCGGCCCGTGTGAGACCCCGGCCCGCCGACGGGCCCGCACCGCACCCGAACGGCGCAGCGGCTACCAGCCGGCCGCGTCGCCGGTCAGCTCGCGGATCGCGGGACGCGCGGCGTCGAGCACCGTCATGAACCAGGCCGAGAAGGGCGCCTCCGCATGCCGCTTCGCCAGCTCCTCGGCCGTGACGAAGGCGGTGTCCCCGACCTCTTCCGGATCCGGGGCCGGCGACGCCTGGGCGAGTCCCACGAACAGGTGGTTGTACTCCTGCTCGACCAGCCCGGACGCGGGGTCCGGGTGGTTGTAGCGCACCGTCCCCGCCTGCGCGAGCAGCGAGGGCGAGAGCCCCAGCTCCTCGTGGGTGCGCCGGGCGGCCGCCGCGAACGGGGACTCGCCGGGGTAGGGGTGACCGCAACACGTGTTCGACCAGACGCCGGGGGAGTGGTACTTCCCGAGGGCGCGCTGCTGGATCAGCAGCCGGCCCTGCTCGTCGAAGAGGAACACGGAGAACGCCCGGTGCAGCAGACCGGGGGCCTGATGGGCGGAGAGCTTCTCCGCCGTGCCGATGGTGTTGCCGGACTCGTCGACCAGTTCGAGCATGATCGATTCTTGAGCGCCGGTGCCGGCGGACGCGCTGTTGTTGGCGTCAGTGGCTGATGTGGTCGGCATACCCATCCTTCGCTTCGGACTTCGGTCTTCAGTCTGCCGTACAAAAGGGGCTTGTCCCCACTTCGGCCATCCGCGCATGTCCAGCCCTCGCCGCGTGGTAAGCGGCGGGGGCCGGACGGCCCGTCAGGGCCTCAGAGGCCGAAGGGGGCCGGATACCCGATCGTGCCCGCGGGCACCGGAACGGAATCGTCCAGCACCAGCGCCATCATGGCCCCGTCCGGCACCTCGAAAGGAGCCCGGATCCCGTAGCGCGACGCCGGGACGAACCCGAAGCGCGGGTAGTACGACGGATGCCCCAGGACCAGCACCAACGCCTCCCCCCGCGCCGCGGCGGCCGCGAGCAGCGCCCGTACCACCGCACTGCCGGCGCCCGAGCGCTGGAGCGCGGGAACGGCCGCCACCGGAGCGAGCGCGAGCGCCGGCGCGCCGTCCACCTCGCAGCGGGTCAGCAGGGCGTGCGCCGCCACCGACCCCTCCGGGCCCTCGGCCACGTACGACAGCCCCGGCAGCCAGGAACCGTCGGCGCGCAGCGCGTCCACGAGATCGGCCTCCAACGGGGTCTCGAAGGCCGCCAGGTTGACGCCACGCACCGCCGCCGCGTCGGCCGCGGTCTCGGGCCGGGTCCGCCAGCGGCCCCCGTCCGGGGCGGGGTCCCCGGCGGTCACCGGGGCCAGCACCCAGCCCCGGTAGCCGTACTCGTGTCCGTGCCGCTCCCGTACGGCGAGCTCCTCGCGCACGGCGGCCAGCGCGGCGGACTGCGCCGGGGTGGCGGCGGTGAAGGCGGCGGCGCGCTCGCCGAGCGGCCCGTAGTACCCGGCCCAGTCGGAGTCCGGCTGGAGGACGTCGCCCAGCAGCCGGTAGCCGGCCGCCTGGACGGCCGCGGTGTTGCGGGCGGTGGAGCGCAGCGGGTACTGGGGGTCCCAGAAGGCCCGGGCCCCGGCCGAGGGCTCCTCGGCGGTCCACTCGCACTCGCTGAGCACGAGCCGGCCGCCGGGGGCGAGGAGCCGCTTCCATGCGGCGAGCGCCCGGTCGAAACCGAGGACGAACGCGGAGCCCTCCGCCCACACGAGGTCGAAGGAGCCGTCCTCGAAGGGGAGCGCCCCCATGTCGGCGCGCACCGCGCGGACCCGTCCGCCGAGGCCCCGGGCCGAGGCGGCGGAGCGCAGCTCGTCCAGGAACGGCTCGTACAGGTCGACGGCGGTCACCTCGGCGCGGCCCGCCCCGCCCGCCTCGGCGGCGAGCAGCAGGGCGCTGCGGCCCGGACCGCAGCCGATGTCGAGGACGCGCGGCCGCTCGGGCAGCGGTCCGCACAGGGACAGCAGGTGCCGGGTGGTGGTGTCGGAACCGGGGGACTGCCGGGGCAGCCCGCGGTGCAGCTCCATGAACGCCGCGAAGACCTCGCCGGCGGAGCTGTCGTGGTCGGTGGTGCTGGTGGTGTCGGTCAACGTGAACCCTTGAACGGGGGCTCCGGCCGACGGGGCCTGTCGCTGGTAAGGGAAGGATCAGGCCCGGCCGGACGCCCGGGAAGACGGGGAGACGTACCGGAGTTCGCTGCGCACGGCAGCGATCGCTGCGACGGTCATCAGTCCACCTCTTCCACGTTCTCTTCCAGGTTCCGGAGCGGCGTCCACCCTAACATCCGCCCGCAAAGCGGACGGATGGGGGCCGAACGGCTGATGAATGCCGTCTTCCATTCATCCGATAGCCTCTGCCGACAGCCGCAGCCGCCGCGCCGCCGCGCTTTCTGTAAGCCGCCCACGGGGCGCCCGCCCGGAATGTTCGTTGCAAGGAGTGAGTCCGTCTGTCGACCGTCATCCTCACCGGCCTGCCGGTTCCCGGATCACCGCTTGAAGACGAGCTCCGTTCGCTCGGGTTCGACGTCCGCCCGGTCCCCGCTCCCGAAGACGCCCCCGAGGCGCTGGCCGGCGTGCCCGCCGGGCAGCGGGTGGCCGTCGTCGACAGCGGCTTCGTCGGGCACCCGCACGCCCTGCGCCTGGCGCTGACCGACCCGCGCTTCGAGGCCTGCGCCGTGACCGGCGCCTTCGCCGTGCAGCCCGGCGCCCGGGCCGCCCTGGAGCGGGCCGCGGCCCTCGCCCCGGACGGCGAGGGCCCTTACGCGGACCGGCTCGCCGCGGCCGTCGAGGCCTCCGGGACCCCCGTCCAGCGGCCCGAGCTCGGCACGCTGGTCGCCGCCGTGCCCGCCGGAGAGGCGGAGCGCGCCGAGGCCCTGGCCGCCGTCGCGGCCGTGGACGACGAGGCGGTACGGCTGCGCAGCGCGGTGAAGGCCCGGGACGGGTTCTTCACCACCTTCTTCATCAGCCCGTACTCGCGCTACATCGCCCGCTGGTGCGCGCGCCGCGGCCTGACCCCGAACCAGGTCACCACCGCCTCCCTGCTCACCGCGCTGCTCGCGGCGGGCTGCGCCGCGACCGGCGAGCGCTGGGGCTACGTCACCGCGGGCGTGCTCCTGCTCGTCTCCTTCGTCCTGGACTGCACCGACGGGCAGCTCGCCCGCTACTCGCTGCAGTACTCGACGATGGGCGCCTGGCTGGACGCGACCTTCGACCGGGTGAAGGAGTACGCCTTCTACGCGGGCCTCGCGCTCGGCGCGGCCCGGGACGGCGACGACGTGTGGGCGCTCGCGCTCGGCTCGATGGTCCTGATGACCTGCCGGCACGTGGTCGACTTCTCCTTCAACGAGGCCAACCACGACGCCACGGCGAACACGAGCCCCACCGCGGCCCTCTCCGGCCGGCTCGACAGCGTCGGCTGGACCGTCTGGGTCCGGCGGATGATCATCCTGCCGATCGGCGAGCGCTGGGCGATGATCGCGGTCCTGACCGCCGTCACCAGCCCCCGGATCGTCTTCTACGCCCTGCTGGCCGGCTGCGCCTTCGGCGCGCTCTACACCACCGCCGGACGCGTCCTGCGCTCCGTGACCCGCAAGGCGAAGAGGACCGACCGGGCCGCACGGGCGCTGGCCGACCTCGCGGACTCGGGCGTGCTCGCCTGGGCCGGCGCCCCGCGCCCGGGCAAGCGGGCCTCGGCCGCCGCCCTGCCGATGGCCGCCGGGGCGGCCGTGGTGATGGCCGGCGGGGCCCTGGTCCGCGACTTCGGCTCGACCTCGCTGATCGCGACGGCGGGGCTCTACGTCCTCCTCTCGGGGGCTGCGGTCTCCACGCCGCTCAAGGGCCCCCTCGACTGGCTGATCCCGCCGCTGTTCCGCTTCGGCGAGTACGTCACCGTCCTCGTCCTCGCCGTCAAGGCGGACGTCCCCGGGGCCGTTCCGGCCGCATTCGGACTGGTCGCGGCGGTCGCCTACCATCACTACGACACGGTCTACCGCATCCGCGGTGGCTCGGACGCCCCCCCGCCCTGGCTGGTGCGGACGACGGGCGGTCACGAGGGCAGGGTCCTGCTGGCCACGGTCCTGGCCGCCGTCCTCGCCCGTGACGCGTTCCCCGTCGCGCTCACGGCCATGGCCGTGTTCGTGGCCGTGGTGGTGCTCGCGGAGAGCATCCGTTTCTGGGTCTCCGCCGGAGCACCCGCCGTACACGACGAAGGAGAACCCGCATGATCGGCCTTGTCCTCGCTGCCGGTGCCGGACGCCGTCTGCGTCCCTACACCGACACCCTGCCCAAGGCCCTCGTGCCCGTCGGCCCCGAGGGCCGGGAGGACAGCCTCACCGTCCTCGACCTGACCCTGGGCAACTTCGCCGAGGTCGGCCTGACCGAGGTCGCGATCGTCGTCGGCTACCGCAAGGAGGCCGTCTACGAGCGCCGGGAGGCGCTGGAGGCCAAGTACGGGGTCAAGATCACCCTGATCGACAACGACAAGGCCGAGGAGTGGAACAACGCCTACTCCCTGTGGTGCGCGCGTGACGTCCTGAAGCAGGGCGTGATCCTCGCCAACGGCGACACCGTCCACCCGGTCTCCGTGGAGAAGACCCTCCTCGCCGCCCGCGGCAACGGCCAGAAGATCATCCTCGCCCTCGACACGGTCAAGAACCTGGCCGACGAGGAGATGAAGGTCGTCACCGCCGACGGCCAGGGCGTGCGGAAGATCACCAAGCTGATGGACCCGGCCGACGCGACCGGCGAGTACATCGGCGTCACCCTCATCGAGCCCGAGGCCGCCGAGCAGCTGGCCGAGGCCCTGAAGACCACCTTCGAGCGCGACCCCGACCTCTACTACGAGGATGGCTACCAGCAGCTCGTCAACGACGGCTTCACCATCGACGTGGCCCCGATCGGCGACGTGAAGTGGGTCGAGATCGACAACCACGACGACCTCGCCAAGGGCCGGACGATCGCATGCCAGTACTGACGCGGCTGATCCCCTCGCCGGTCGTCGTCGACATCAGCCGCGGGGCGATGGACAAGCTGGACGGCATCCTCGCCGACCAGCGGATCTCCGCGTCCGGCCGGCTCGCGATCGCGATCAGCGGGGGCTCCGGGCAGGCGCTGCGCGCCCGTCTGGAGCAGGCCCTGCCGCACGCCGACTGGTACCCGGTCGTCGACGGCACCATCGACTCGGCGGTCAAGCTCGCCGACGACATAAAGGGCCGCCGCTACGACGCCGTCGTGGGCCTGGGCGGCGGCAAGATCATCGACGTGGCGAAGTACGCCGCGGCGCGGGTCGGGCTGCCCATGGTGGCCATCGCCACCAACCTCTCCCACGACGGCATCTGCTCCCCGGTGTCCATCCTGGACAACGACAACGGCCGGGGTTCCTACGGGGTGCCCACGCCGATCGCCATGGTCATCGACCTCGACGTGATCCGCGAGGCGCCCACGCGCTTCGTGCGCGCCGGGATCGGCGACGTGATCTCCAACATCTCGGCCATCGCCGACTGGGAGCTCTCGCACCGGATCACCGGCGAGGCCGTGGACGGCCTGGCCGCCGCCATGGCCCGCACGGCGGGCGAGTCCGTGCTGCGCCACCCCGGTGGCTGCGGCGACGACGAGTTCCTCACCGTGCTCTCCGAGGCCCTCGTGCTCTCCGGCATCGCCATGTCGATCAGCGGCGACAGCCGCCCCTCGTCCGGCGCCTGCCACGAGATCAGCCACGCCTTCGACCTGCTCCACCCCGGACGCTCCGCGCTCCACGGCGAGCAGGTCGGCATCGGCGCCGCCTTCGCCATGCACCTGCGCGGCGCCCGCGAGCAGTCCGGGCTCTTCGCCGAGGTGCTGCGCCGCCACGGCCTGCCCGTGCTGCCCGAGGAGATCGGCTTCAGCGCCGACGAGTTCGTCGCGGCCGTGGAGTACGCCCCCCAGACCCGCCCGGGACGGTTCACCATCCTGGAGCACCTCAACCTGTCCGCAGCCGAGATCAGGGACGCTTACGCCGACTATGCCCAGACCATCCGTAGCTGAACTGCGCCCCGTCGTTCACCCGGCGGGCGTCAAGGACCGGCGCAGTGGCGAGCACTGGGGCGGCCGCCTCTACATGCGCGAGATCTCCCTGCGCATCACCCGCCTCCTGGTCACCACCAAGGTCACGCCCAACCAGCTGACCTACGTGATGACCCTCGCCGGCGTCCTCGCCGCCCCGGCCCTGCTGGTGCCGGGCGTGTGGGGCGCCGTCCTCGGCGTGGTCGCCGTCCAGCTCTACCTGCTGCTCGACTGCGTCGACGGCGAGGTCGCCCGCTGGAAGAAGCAGTTCTCGCTCTCCGGCGTCTACCTGGACCGCGTCGGCGCCTACCTGTGCGACGCCGCGGTCCTCGTGGGCTTCGGGCTGCGCGCGGCCGACCTGTGGGGCGGCGGCCGGATCGACTGGCTGTGGGCCTTCCTGGGCACCCTCGCGGCCCTCGGCGCGATCCTGATCAAGGCCGAGACCGACCTGGTCGGCGTCGCCCGTCACCAGGCGGGCAAGCCCGTGGTCCAGGAGTCCGCCGCCGAGCCGCGCTCCTCCGGCATGGCCCTGGCCCGCCGGGCCGCCGCCGCGCTGAAGTTCCACCGCCTGGTCCTCGGGATCGAGGCCTCGCTGCTCATCCTGGTGCTGGCGGTCCTCGACCAGGTCCGCGGCGACCTGTTCTTCTCCCGCCTCGGTGTCGCCGTCCTGGCCGGCATCGCGCTGGTGCAGACGGTGCTGCACCTGGTGTCCATCCTCGTGTCGAGCAGGCTGCGGTGACCGCCCCGCTGCGCGTCGGTGCGGTGATCATCACCATGGGCAACCGCCCCGACGAGCTCAAGGCGCTCCTGGACTCGGTGGCCCGCCAGGACGGCGACCCCGTCGAGGTGGTCGTCGTCGGCCAGGGCGTCGAGGTCACGGGCCTGCCCGAAGGCGTGCGCACCGTGCACCTCCCCGAGAACCTGGGCATCCCCGGCGGCCGCAACGTCGGCATCGAGGCCTTCGGCCCCGGCGGCCGCGACGTGGACGTGCTGCTCTTCCTCGACGACGACGGCCTCCTGGAGCGCACCGACACCGCCGAGCTGTGCCGGCAGGCCTTCACCGAGGACCCCGAGCTGGGCATCGTCAGCTTCCGGATCGCCGACCCGGACACCGGTGCGACCCAGCGCCGCCACGTGCCCCGGCTGCGCGCCTCCGACCCGATGCGCTCCTCCCGCGTGACCACCTTCCTGGGCGGCGCCAACGCCGTCCGCACGAAGGTCTTCGAGCAGGTGGGAGCGCTGCCGGCCGAGTTCTTCTACGCCCACGAGGAGACCGACCTGGCCTGGCGGGCCCTCGACGCCGGGTGGCTGATCGACTACCGCGCGGACATGGTGCTGCTGCACCCGACGACCGCACCCTCCCGGCACGCGGTCTACCACCGTATGGTGGCGCGCAACCGGGTGTGGCTCGCCCGCCGCAACCTGCCCGCCCCGCTGGTGCCGGTCTACCTGGGGGTCTGGCTGGCGCTGACGCTCGTGCGCAGGCCCTCGGCGCCGGCGCTCAAGGCCTGGTTCGGCGGGTTCAAGGAGGGCTGGACCACCCCCTGCGGTCCCCGGCGCCCCATGAGGTGGCGTACCGTGTGGCGGCTGACGCGACTGGGCCGACCGCCTGTCATCTGAGAAGCTCGCGTCTGGGACCATAAGCCCCGATCACGAAGCCCGATCACGGGTCCGGCGCTCCAGGCCCGATGCCCCACCTGCGCATCTTGAAGACGGAAAGTTTCAACTTGTGAGTGACACAACCCACGACGGCGCCCTCGCCACGAGCAAGCCGCCGTCCGACGACGCGGGGCTCAGCCCCGCGGAGCTCGCCAGGAAGTACGGCTTGTCCGTCAGCGGCGCGCGGCCCAGCCTGGGCGGATACGTGCGGCAGCTCTGGGGTCGGCGCCACTTCATCATGGCCTTCTCCCAGGCCAAGCTGGTGGCGCAGTACAGCCAGGCGAAGCTCGGGCAGATCTGGCAGGTGGCGACCCCCCTGCTGAACGCGCTCGTCTACTACCTGATCTTCGGCCTCATCATGAACGCGGGCCGGGGCATGCCGAAGGGCGTCTACATCCCCTTCCTGGTGACGGGCATCTTCGTCTTCACCTTCACCCAGAGCTCGCTGATGGCCGGCGTCCGGGCCATCCCCGGCAACCTCGGCCTGGTCCGCGCCCTGCACTTCCCGCGCGCCTCCCTGCCGATCTCCTTCTCGATGCAGCAGCTCCAGCAGCTGCTGTACTCGATGATCGTCGTGGTGATCGTCACGGTGGCGTTCGGCAACTACCCGCGGCTGTCCTGGCTGCTGGTCATCCCGACGCTGGCGCTCCAGTTCGTCTTCAACACCGGCCTCGCGCTGATCTTCGGGCGGATGGGCTCGAAGACCCCCGACCTCGCGCAGCTGATGCCGTTCATCACGCGCACGTGGATGTACGCCTCGGGCGTCATGTTCTCGATCAGCGGGGCCCTCAAGGGCCGGCACGTGCCCGGGTGGGTCACCGACGCCCTCCAGTGGAACCCGGCGGCCATCTACATGGACCTCATCCGGTACGCGCTGATCCACGACTACGGCGCGCGCAACCTGCCGCCGCACGTGTGGGCCTTCGCCGTCGGCTGGGCCGTCGTGATCGGCCTCGGCGGTTTCGTGTACTTCTGGAAGGCTGAGGAGCGTTACGGCCGTGGCTGACAACACCCAGGGCCGCGTGCCCACCGTCATCGCCGACGAGGTACACATCGTGTACCGCGTCAACACCGGCAGCTCCGGCAAGGGCAGCGCCACCGCCGCGCTCAGCAAGATAATGCGCCGCGGCAAGGGCGACGCCCCGGGCGTCCGCCGGGTCCACGCCGTCCGCGGGGTCTCCTTCACCGCCTACCGGGGCGAGGCCATCGGCCTCATCGGCTCCAACGGCTCCGGCAAGTCCACCCTGCTGCGCGCCATCGCCGGCCTGCTGCCCTGCGAGTCCGGCAAGGTCTACACCGACGGCCAGCCCTCGCTGCTGGGCGTCAACGCCGCGCTGATGAACGACCTCACCGGCGAGCGCAACGTCGTCCTCGGCGGTCTCGCGATGGGCATGAGCCGCGAGCAGGTCAAGGAGCGCTACCAGGACATCGTCGACTTCTCCGGGATCAACGAGAAGGGCGACTTCATCTCCCTGCCGATGCGCACCTACTCCTCCGGCATGGCCGCGCGCCTGCGGTTCTCCATCGCCGCGGCCAAGGACCACGACGTCCTGATGATCGACGAGGCGCTCGCCACCGGCGACCGCAAGTTCCAGGTCCGCTCCGAGGCGCGCATCCGCGAGCTGCGGGAGAAGGCGGGCACGGTCTTCCTGGTGAGCCACAACAACAACTCCATCCGCGACACCTGCAGCCGGGTGCTGTGGCTGGAGAAGGGCGAGCTCCTGATGGACGGCCCCACCGAAGAGGTCGTCGCGGCGTACGAGAAGGCCAGCGGCCACTGACCCGCCGCCCCTCGCAGACAGGCCCCCGCCGCTCCGCGCGCCGGGGGCCTGGGCATGTGGCCGACATTCCGGGCGTGGTGGCCACCCGATAGTCCTGCGTGGTGTTGTACGGCGTAAGCTGTACCAGTTCTGAATCGCGCCAAGAGGGGACGATTCCCCGCAGCGGGTTCCCCCGGGACACTCCCGGATACTCCCCGGTAAACTCCGCGGCGTGTCCGAAATGGGATGACTTGGGTCGGCAGTGTAGAACGGGAGACGTGACGGCAATGGCTACGGGAATTCTGCGGCCCCCAGGCACAGCGGCCGTCCCGGCCCCGGGCGGCGGGCGGTGACCCCCGGGCACGGCGTCCGTCACCCGTCGGCCCCGGCCCCCGGCAGCGCCCCCGGCGCGCACGCCGGAGCCACCCTCGCCAAGGCCGCCTCGGAGAACTTCCCCGTCGCCCCCGCCTTCCTGCCCCGCGCCTGGCGCCAGGGCCTCATGGCGGTCTACGGCTACGCCCGCCTCGTCGACGACATCGGCGACGGCGACCTCGCCCCCGGCGGCCGCGACGCCGTCCTCCTCGGCCTCGACCCGGCCGCCGCCGACGACCGCCTCGCCATGCTCGACGCCTTCGAGGCCGACCTGCTGCGCGTCTTCGGCGGCACCGACGGCCCCCCGCGCCACCCCCTGCTGCTCGCCCTCCAGCCCGTCGCGCGCGAGCACCGCCTCAGCCCCGAGCACTTCCTCGGGCTCATCGAGGCCAACCGCCAGGACCAGCGGGTCGCGCGCTACACCACCTACGGGGAACTCCTCGCCTACTGCGAGCTCTCCGCCAACACCGTCGGCCGCCTCGTACTGGAGCTCACCGGCACCAGCACCCCCGAGCGGATCCGCCGCTCCGACGCCGTCTGCACCGCCCTGCAGATCGCCGAACACCTCCAGGACGTCACCGAGGACCTCGCCCGCGACCGGATCTACCTCCCGGCCGAGGACATGCGGCGCTTCCACGTCGCCGAGGCCGACCTCGGGGCCCGCTCCGCCGGAGCCTCCGTACGCTCCCTGATCGCCTTCGAAACAGAACGCACATACGAACTCCTGAATGAAGGCACCCCACTCGTGGGTAGCGTGCACGGCAGGCTACGGCTGTTGCTCGCGGGGTTCGTGGGAGGGGGGCGAGCCGCCCTGCGGGCGATCTCGGCCGCAGGCTTCGACGTCCTGCCCGGCCCGCCCAAGCCCACCCGAGGCCTGCTCCTCCGCGAGGTGGCCGCCGTCCTGCGCACAGCGCCGAGAAAGGGGTGAGCCCGAACGTGGAGGGCCCCAACCACGCGTCCGTCCCGTCCGCCCCGGTCCTCGCCGCCTACAGCTACTGCGAGGCCGTGACCGGAACCCAGGCGCGCAACTTCGCCTACGGCATCCGGCTGCTGCCCACCGACAAGCGGCAGGCGATGTCCGCGCTGTACGCCTTCTCGCGGCGCGTCGACGACATCGGCGACGGCACCCTCGCCCCCGAGGCCAAACTGGCCCGCCTGGAGGACACCCGCGCCGTCCTCGGCCGGATCCGGGCCGGGGAGGTCGACGAGGACGACACCGACCCGGTCGCCGTGGCCCTCGCGCACGCCGCCCGCCGCTTCCCCATCCCGCTCGGCGGACTCGACGAGCTCATCGACGGGGTCCTGATGGACGTCCGCGGCGAGGAGTACGAGACCTGGGACGACCTCAAGGCGTACTGCCGCTGCGTCGCCGGCGCCATCGGCCGGCTCTCGCTGGGCGTGTTCGGCACGGTCGGCCCCGGCGAGCACGCCGAGGAGTACGCCGACACCCTGGGCCTGGCCCTCCAGCTCACCAACATCCTCCGCGACGTCCGCGAGGACGCCGGCAACGGCCGCACCTACCTCCCCGCCGAGGACCTCGCCAAGTTCGGCTGCTCCGAGGGCTTCCGCAGCGGCCGGCTCCCCGCCGGCTCCGACTTCCCCGGCCTGGTCCACCACGAAGTCCGGCGCGCCCGCGCCCTCTTCACCGAGGGCTACCGCCTGCTGCCCATGCTCGACCGGCGCAGCGGCGCCTGCGTGGCCGCGATGGCCGGCATCTACCGCCGCCTGCTGGACCGCATCGAGCGCGAACCCGCGGCCGTGCTGCGCGGACGCGTCTCGCTGCCGACCCACGAGAAGGCGTACGTGGCCGTGCGCGGCCTCTCGGGCCTCGACGCCCGCACCATCTCCCGCCAGACCGCCCGGAGGCGCGCCTGATGCCGCCCACCCCGGCCCCGCCCACCCCCCACGTCCCGGCCCCCACCCCGACCGGGCCCGTCACCCAGGCCCCGTCCGCCGCACCGGCCCGCATCCTCGGGCCGGTGCGGGGCTCCGCCCTGGCTCGGCCCGCGGCCCTGGCTGAGGGCTCCGGTCCGGCCTGCGGCGTGACCGGGCTGCGCCGATCGGGCCCGGGCCGTCAGGCCCCGGACCCGGTGGCCGTGTGCCCCGGCCGGGCAACCCGCGGGCACGCGGGCGCGTCCTATCGTCCGGGCTCCGCCCGTACCGCGGCAGCACCCTCCGGCCCCGAGGGCCGGCGCACCACACGGGAGGCATCATGAGCGGCAGCGGAACCGGCAGCGGAACCGGCAGCGGAACCGGCGGCGGAACCGGCGGCGCCGTCGTCATCGGCGGGGGGCTCGCCGGAGTCACCGCCGCCCTCGAACTGGCCGACGCCGGACTGCGGGTCACCCTCCTCGAAGGACGCCCCCGGCTCGGCGGCCTCGCCTTCTCCTTCAAACGCGGCGACCTGACCGTCGACAACGGCCAGCACGTCTACCTGCGCTGCTGCACCGCCTACCGGTGGTTCCTCGACCGCGTCGACGGCGCCGCCCTCGCCCCGCTCCAGGACCGCCTGGACGTCCCCGTCCTCGACGTGGCCCACGCCGCCGGCCCCCGCCTGGGCCGGCTGCGCCGCAGCGCACTGCCCGTGCCCCTGCACCTCGCCGCCTCCCTGGCCCGCTACCCGCACCTCTCCCTCGCCGAGCGGGCCTCCGTCGGCCGCGCCGCCCTCGCCCTGCGCCGCCTCGACCCCGCCGACCCGGCGCTCGACGGCCTCGATTTCGCCACCTGGCTCGCCCGGTACGGCCAGAGCCCGCGCACCGTCGAAGCGCTCTGGGACCTCGTCGGCATCGCCACCCTCAACGCCACCGCCCAGCAGTCCTCCCTGGGCCTGGCCGCCATGGTCTTCAAGACCGGCCTGCTCTCCGAGAACGGCGCCGCCGACATCGGCTGGGCCCGCGTCCCGCTCGGCGAACTCCACGACACCCTCACCCGCAAGGCCCTCGACTCCGCCGGCGTGCGCACCGAGCTGCGCACCCGCGTCACCGCCGTCACCCGCGGCGAAGACGGGAACTGGCGCGTCGACACCGACGGGGAGTCCTTCGACGCCGGCACCGTCGTCCTCGCCGTCCCGCAGCGCGAAGCCCACGGCCTGCTGCCCCCCGGCGCCCTCGCCGACCCCGACAAGCTCCTCGACATCGGCACCGCTCCGATCCTCAACGTCCACGTCGTGTACGACCGCAAGGTGCTCCGGCAGCCCTTCTTCGCCGCCCTCGGCACCCCCGTCCAGTGGGTCTTCGACCGCACCGACTCCTCCGGACTCACCGACGGCGGCCAGTACCTGGCCCTGTCCCAGTCCGTCGCCCACGACGACATCGACGAGCCCGTCTCCGTCCTGCGCGCCAAGTACCTGCCCGAACTGGAACGGCTGCTGCCGGCCGCCCGGGGCGCGAAGGTGCGGGACTTCTTCGTCACCCGCGAGCGCACCGCCACCTTCGCCCCCAGCCCGGGCGTCGGCCGGCTGCGCCCGGGCCCCCGGACCGACACGCCGGGGCTCTATCTCGCCGGTGCGTGGACCGCCACCGGCTGGCCCGCGACCATGGAGAGCGCCGTCCGCAGCGGCCTCGGCGCGGCACACGCCGCGCTCGCCGCGCTCGGCCGCCCCCGCGAACATCCTCTGCAGGAGGCGGTATGACGACCAGCACGAGCACCACCAGCACGACCCGCACAGCACGTACAGGAAACAGAGGAGAGCCAGTGAACCCGGGGAACCCGGCTGTCGAGAACACGGATGCCGACGCGGGCACGGCCGGCGGGGGAGCGGAGAAGACCGGCACCCTCGCCCTCCTCGAACGCGGCCGCACGCTGTCGACCCCCGTGCTCCGCGCGGCGGTGGACCGGCTCGCGGCGCCCATGGACACCGTCGCCGCCTACCACTTCGGCTGGATCGACGCCCAGGGCAACCCGGCGGACGGCGACGGCGGCAAGGCCGTGCGCCCCGCCCTCGCGCTGCTCTCCGCCGAGGCGGCCGGCGCCCCTGCCGAGGCCGGCATCCCCGGCGCCGTCGCCGTGGAACTCGTCCACAACTTCTCGCTGCTGCACGACGACCTGATGGACGGCGACGAACAGCGCCGCCACCGCGACACCGTGTGGAAGGTCCACGGCCCCGCGCTGGCCATCCTCGTCGGCGACGCCCTCTTCGCCCTCGCCAACGAGGTGCTCCTGGAGCTCGGCACCGCCGAGGCCGCCCGTGCCACCCGCCGGCTGACCACCGCCAGCCGCAAGCTCATCGACGGCCAGGCCCAGGACATCTCCTACGAGCACCGCGAGCGCGTCAGCGTTCGAGAATGCCTCGAGATGGAGGGGAACAAGACCGGAGCCCTGCTCGCGTGCGCGGTCTCCATCGGCGCCGTGCTCGGCGGCGCGGACGACCGCACGGCCGACAAGCTGGAGGAGTACGGCTACCACCTCGGCCTCGCCTTCCAGGCCGTCGACGACCTCCTCGGCATCTGGGGCGACCCCGAGTCCACCGGCAAGCAGACCTGGAGCGACCTGCGCCAGCGCAAGAAGTCCCTGCCCGTCGTCGCGGCCCTCGCCGCGGGCGGACCCGCATGTGAGGAGCTTGCGAGGCTGCTCGCGGCCGACGCCAAGAGCAACGACTTCGAGAACTTCTCGGAGGAGGAGTTCGCCCACCGCGCCGCCCTGATCGAGGCCGCCGGCGGCCGTCAGTGGACCGCCGACGAGGCGCGCCGCCAGCACGCGATCGCCGTTCGAGCCCTCGACGACGTGGACATGCCGCAGCGGGTGCGCGAGCAGCTGGTCGCGCTCGCGGACTTCGTCGTCGTGCGCAAGAGGTGATCTTCGCCGGAAAGTGGATATGAATCGCGAGTCGCCGGGCGGGGGCCCCTCCTCCTGAGAGGTCCCCGGCCGACGGCAGACCCTGGCACAGCCGACGAACGGTACGAAGGGGAAGCCATGACAGCGACGACCGACGGCGGCGGTGCGATCACCGGCGGCGCCGATCCGCGACACGACAGCACGGCGGTCCCTGCCGCCGTGGCCGCAGGGCCGTCCGGCGAGGACACCGGCCTGCTCAAGGGAGTCCAGGAGGCCACCGACCGGGCCGTCCGCGAACTGCTGGACCGCCAGGACGCGGACGGCTGGTGGAAGGGCGACCTCCAGACCAACGTCACCATGGACGCCGAGGACCTGCTGCTGCGCCAGTTCCTCG
Source organism: Streptomyces katrae (assembly GCF_002028425.1). Taxonomy (GTDB): domain Bacteria; phylum Actinomycetota; class Actinomycetes; order Streptomycetales; family Streptomycetaceae; genus Streptomyces; species Streptomyces katrae_A. The sequence goes on from NZ_CP020042.1 coordinate 6,467,694, forward strand.
GCATCCGCGACGAGGCGACCACCCGGGCCGCCGCCCTCTTCATCCGCGGCGAGCAGCAGCCCGACGGCACCTGGGCCACCTTCCACGGAGGCCCGCCCGAGCTCTCCGCCACGATCGAGGCGTACGTGGCCCTGCGGCTGGCCGGGGACCTGCCCGACGCCCCGCACATGGCCCGCGCCTCGGCCTGGATCCGCGAGCAGGGCGGGATCGCCTCCGCCCGGGTCTTCACCCGCATCTGGCTGGCCCTCTTCGGCTGGTGGAGCTGGGACGACCTGCCCGAACTCCCGCCCGAGCTGGTCTTCCTGCCGTCCTGGGTGCCGCTGAACATCTACGACTTCGGCTGCTGGGCCCGCCAGACCATCGTCCCGCTGACCGTCGTCTCCGCACTGCGGCCCGTCCGCCCGGCCCCCTTCGCCCTCGACGAGCTGCACACCGACGCCCGCGACCCGAACCCGGCCAAGCCGCTGGCCCCGGTGGCCAGTTGGGACGGCGCCTTCCAGCGCATGGACAAGGCGCTGCACCTCTACCGGCGCATCGCCCCGCGCCGGCTGCGCAAGGCGGCCATGGCCGCCGCCGGCCGCTGGATCGTCGAACGCCAGGAGAACGACGGCTGCTGGGGCGGCATCCAGCCCCCCGCCGTGTACTCCGTCATCGCCCTGCACCTGCTCGGCTACGACCTCGGGCACCCGGTGATGCGGGCGGGCCTGGAATCCCTCGACCGCTTCGCCGTCTGGCGCGAGGACGGCGCCCGCATGGTCGAGGCCTGCCAGTCGCCGGTCTGGGACACCTGCCTCGCCGCCATCGCCCTGGCCGACGCGGGCGTCCGCCCCGACCACCCGGCGCTGGTGAAGGCCGCCGACTGGATGCTCGGCGAGGAGATCCGGCGCCCGGGCGACTGGGCCGTGCGCCGTCCCGGACTGGCCCCGGGCGGCTGGGCCTTCGAATTCCACAACGACACCTACCCCGACATCGACGACACCGCCGAGGTCGTCCTCGCCCTGCGCCGCATCCGCCACCCCGAACCGGCGAAGGTCGAGGCCGCCATCGCCCGCGGTACCTCCTGGACCCTCGGGATGCAGTCCAAGGACGGGGCCTGGGCCGCCTTCGACGCCGACAACACCAGCCCGTTCCCCAACCGGCTGCCCTTCTGCGACTTCGGGGAGGTCATCGACCCGCCGTCCGCCGACGTCACCGCCCACGTGGTGGAGATGCTGGCCGCCGAGGGGAAGGCCGGCGACCCGCGCGCCCGGCGCGGCATCGCCTGGCTGCTCGCCGAACAGGAGCCGGAGGGCGGCTGGTTCGGCCGCTGGGGCACCAACTACGTGTACGGGACCGGCTCGGTGGTCCCCGCGCTGACCGCGGCCGGGATCTCCCCCCGACACCCCGCCGTGCGGCGGGCCGTCGCCTGGCTGGAGTCCGTACAGAACGCGGACGGCGGGTGGGGCGAGGACCAGCGCTCCTACCGGGACCGCTCCTGGGCAGGCAAGGGCGCCTCCACCGCCTCGCAGACCGCCTGGGCGCTGATGGCCCTGCTCGCGGCGGGGGAGCGGGAGGGCGAGGCCGTCCGGCGCGGGCTCGCGTACCTGGTGGAGACCCAGCGCGCCGACGGCACCTGGGACGAGCCGTACTTCACCGGGACCGGCTTCCCCTGGGACTTCTCCATCAACTACCACCTCTACCGGCAGGTGTTCCCGCTCACCGCCCTGGGCCGCTACCTGTACGGGGAGCCCTTCGGCCCGGCCGCGGCTGCCCGCCGAGCCGGCCAGGCCCCGGCCGCCGCCCCCGTTCCGGCCGAGGGGGCCTGATGTCCGCCCGGGCGGCCCCGTCAGCGCCGCCGCTGCTGATCGCCTGCGCCCTGCGCATCGAGCGGGCGGCCCTCGGCGGCGCGGGCCGCTCGGCCGCAGGGGGCACGGTGCTGCGGACCGGGATGGGCCCGCGCGCCGCCGACCGGGCCGTGGCCCGGGCCCTGGGGCGCCCGGGGATGGAACGCGCCGCCGTCCTCGCCACCGGCTTCTGCGCCGGCCTGGTCCCCGGGATGAACCCCGGAGACCTCGTCGTCGCCGAGGAGACCCGCGATCCCCGCGGGGCGGTCTCCTGCACCGGTACCGCCCTGCTCGCCGGGGCACTGGCCCGCGCCCTTCCGGGGCGGACCGTGCACACCGGCGTACTGACCGGCTCCGACCACGTCGTCCGGGGACAGGAGCGCGACCGGCTGCGGGCCGCCGGCGCGATCGCGGTCGACATGGAGTCCGCGGCCACCCTGTGGACCGCTTCCGGGGCGGGTCGCCCGGTTGCGGCCGTCCGGGTGATCGTGGACGCTCCGGAGCACGAGCTCGTCCGTATCGGTACGGTCCGCGGTGGAATATCTGCCTTCCGTGTACTACGTGCCGTACTGCCCGCTTTTCATGAATGGCACCGTTCGTTGCTGATTCCCAGGAGGTGAACCAGATGGCCATGCCGCTGCGACAGTCCATCAGGGTCGGGACCTATCTTCTCGAACAGAAGCTCCGCAAGCGCGAGAAGTTCCCGCTGATCGTCGAGCTGGAGCCGCTCTACGCGTGCAACCTGGCCTGTGAGGGGTGCGGGAAGATCCAGCACCCGGCCGGGGTGCTCAAGCAGCGCATGCCCGTCGCCCAGGCGGTCGGCGCCGTCCTGGAGTCCGGCGCGCCCATGGTGTCCATCGCGGGCGGCGAGCCCCTGATGCACCCCCAGATCGACGAGATCGTCCGGCAGCTGGTGGCCCGGCGGAAGTACGTCTTCCTCTGCACCAACGCCCTGCTGCTCCGCAAGAAGATCGAGAAGTTCACCCCGTCCCCCTATTTCGCCTTCGCCGTGCACATCGACGGACTGCGCGAACGCCACGACGAATCCGTGGCCAAGGAAGGTGTGTTCGACGAGGCCGTCGCCGCGATCAAGGAGGCCAAGCGCCGCGGATTCCGGGTGACGACCAACTCCACCTTCTTCAACACCGACACCCCGCAAACCGTCATCGAGGTGCTGAACTACCTCAATGACGACCTCAAGGTGGACGAAATGATGATCTCGCCCGCCTATGCCTACGAAAAGGCCCCCGACCAGGAGCACTTCCTGGGCGTCGAACAGACCCGCGAACTCTTCAGGAAGGCATTCGCGGGCGGCAACCGGCGCCGCTGGCGGCTCAACCACTCCCCGCTCTTCCTGGACTTCCTGGAAGGGAAGGCGGATTTCCCCTGCACCGCCTGGGCCATTCCGAATTACTCCCTCTTCGGCTGGCAGCGCCCCTGCTATCTGATGAGCGACGGATACGTGCCCACCTACCGGGAGCTGGTGAACGACACCGACTGGAGCAAGTACGGCCGCGGCAAGGACCCGCGCTGCGCCAACTGCATGGCGCACTGCGGCTACGAGCCCACCGCCGTCCTCGCCACCATGGGCTCCCTCAAGGAGTCCCTGCGCGCCGCCCGCGAGACGGTCGCCGGGAACCGGGACGCGTCGGCATGACGGCGCCGCAGGCGGGGGCGGCCGGCGGGGGAGGGGGCTTCGACCTGGCCGCGCTGCTCGCCGAGCGCGGCGGGGAGCGCTACGAGCTGCACGCCCGCCACCTCAACCACCAGCTGCCCCGCATGCTGCGCACCATCGGCTTCGACAAGGTCTACGTGCGCGCCGAGGGCGCCCACTTCTGGGACGCCGAGGGCAACGACTACCTCGACATGCTCGCCGGCTTCGGCGTCATGGGCCTGGGCCGCCACCACCCGGTGGTCCGCCGGGCCCTGCACGAGGTGCTGGACGCCCAGCTCGCCGACCTGACCCGCTTCGACTGCCAGCCGCTGCCCGGGCTGCTGGCCGAGAAGCTGCTCTCCCACAGCCCCCACCTCGACCGGGTGTTCTTCGGCAACAGCGGCACCGAGGCGGTCGAGACCGCCCTGAAGTTCGCCCGGTACGCCACCGGCCGGCCCAGGATCCTCTACTGCGACCACGCGTTCCACGGGCTCACCACGGGCTCCCTGTCGGTCAACGGCGAGGGCGGCTTCCGCGACGGCTTCGCCCCGCTGCTGCCCGACACGAAGATCGCCCTCGGGGACCTGGGGGCGCTGGAGCGCGAGCTGCGCCGGGGCGACGTGGCGGCCTTCGTGGTCGAGCCGATCCAGGGCAAGGGGGTGCACGCCGCCCCGCCGGGGTTCCTGCGCGCCGCCCAGGAGCTCCTGCACCGGCACAAGGCCCTGCTGATCGCCGACGAGGTGCAGACCGGCCTCGGACGGACCGGGGACTTCTACGCGTACCAGAACGAACCGGGCGTGGAACCGGACCTGGTGTGCGTGGCCAAGGCCCTCTCCGGCGGGTACGTGCCCGTCGGCGCGACGCTGGGCAAGGACTGGATCTTCCAGAAGGTCTACTCGTCCATGGACCGCGTCCTGGTGCACTCCGCGAGCTTCGGCTCCAACGCCCAGGCGATGGCGGCCGGGCTCGCGGTCCTGCACGTCATGAAGGACGAGCAGGTCGTGGCCAACGCCCGGACCATGGGCGACCTGCTGCGCGGGCGGCTGGCCGCGCTCGTGGACGAGTACGAGATGCTCCACGAGGTGCGCGGCCGGGGGCTGATGATCGGCATCGAGTTCGGCCGGCCGTCCTCGCTGGGCCTGCGCAGCCGCTGGACGATGCTCCAGGCGGCCCGCAAGGGGCTGTTCGCGCAGATGGTGGTGGTGCCGCTGCTGAACCGGCACCGGATCCTCACCCAGGTCTCGGGGGACCACCTGGAGGTCATCAAGCTGATCCCGCCGCTGATCGTGGACGAGGCGGACGTGGACCGGTTCGTCGGTGCCTTCCGCGAGGTCATGGACGAGGCGCACGGCGGGGGCTCGCTGATGTGGGACTTCGGCCGGACCCTGGTCAAGCAGGCCGTCGGCAACCGCTAGGCCATCCCTCGCGCAGTCGGCGGGACGGGGCCCCGGCAGGCCGGGGCCCCGTGCGGGCTCACTCCAGCAGCCGGTCGCGCAGCCGCTCCAGCGTCGCCGGGGTCAGCCCCAGGCCCTCGGCGAGGTAGCGGTCCGGCCCGCCCCAGTGCACGTCGACGGTCTCGTACGCGGCGAGCAGGTACTCGGGGCGGGCGTCGAACAGCGGCGCCAGCAGCTCCGTCACCTCGGCGGGACGGGTCTCGGGCGTCTCGTCGCCGCGCCGCATCCGGTAGCGGTTGTGCGGGGCGTTCGACTCCATGTAGTCCGCCACGACGGCATCGCGGTCGACCCCGAGGGCGAGCAGGGTGACGGCGACCGTCAGGCCCGCCCGGTCCTTGCCCGCCGCGCAGTGCAGGAGCGCGGGCACGCTGTCCTCGGCGAGCGCGCGCACCACCCGGCCGTGCTCGGCCGTGCGCTCGCGGATCATCTCCCGGTACGACTCCGCCATGCGGGCGGCCGCCCTGCCGCCGCCCAGGAGCCCGCGGAGCTGGTCGATCCCGCCCTCGCGGACCATCCGCCAGAACTCCCCGCCGTCGGCGGGGTCCGAGAGCGGGATGTTGACGTTGCGCACGCCCGGCAGTTCGACGTCCGGGCCCTCGACGGCCCGGTCGGCGGCGTTGCGGAAGTCGAAGACGGTGTGCAGGCCGAGGGAGGCGAGGAATTCCGCATCGGTTTCGGTGGCATGTGCCAGATGTCCGCTTCGGAACAGTCGTCCCGGCCTGACCCTCCGTCCATCCGTGGTCGGCAAGCCGCCCACGTCACGGAAATTACGCACTCCGGTCATCTCGGGCGTGGGTTCGGGGTGCGCGGAAAGGTCCTGCGGTATCTGCTGGGTCACGTGTACTCCTCCGCGGTGTGCCGCGTGTCCGAATTGCTCTGGTTGAGACCAACTTGCCATAGGTGGACGCGAGATCGGGCCGAACTCCGTGAGCCAGATCATACGGTGACCGTGCGTGCCTGATCGCGAAACGCGAATTCCCATGCCGGGGCGGCCGTTGCCGTTCCGGAATGGACGCAGGGTGACCGGAATTCCGTTGATCCCTCATGCCTGCTATTCCGTCAGGGAATTCACGGCTTGTTGCCCGTGCCTCCGCTGGATTACCTTCGCGAGCGATCCGGGTGGACCGCCTAATCCTGCCGCCGCCCGGGAACCGCACCCGACCAAGACGCGCGGCAGGAGCGGGGGACCCATGCAGGCCGCCGGGCCGGACCGAATCCGGCGCGGCTCGGGGTGAAGCCGTACCCGTACGGCCGGACATCTCCAGTCCGAACCCGACAGCTCACCTCGCAGGCGCCGGAGAGGAATTCGCCATGCCCGGAAAGGGTAAGCACCGCCGTCCGAAGTCCCGTTCCATATCCCGCGGCCTGGCCTTCGCCGGCACCGGGGGCGCGGCCCTCGCGCTGCCGCTGATGGGCGCCGCGGGGGCCCACGCGGCCGCCCCGGCCGCCGTGACCCCGGCCGCCGCTCCCGTCCAGGCTACGGAGGCGTTCCGGACGGCGGCTCCCGCCGCGGCCCCGGCCGCCGCCCAGGCCGCCCCGGCCGTCTACACGGTGGTGCCCGGCGACTGCCTCTCGACCATCGCCGCCGAGCGCGGCCTCTCCGGCGGCTGGGAGCAGCTGTACGCCGCCAACCGCGAGGCCGTCGGTGACGACCCCTCCCTCATCCACCCGGGCCTGCGCCTGACCCTCGACGGGGACGCCGCCCCCGCCCCCAAGCCGGCTGCGGCGCCGGCCGAGGAGTCCTCGAGCGGAACTCCGGCGGCCGGCGCGGACGCCGCCGGTGCCGCCCCGGCCGAGGACGACGGCGCCGGACCGGGCACCGCCGGCTCCTCCGCCGCCGCGCCGCTGAAGGGCTCCGCCGCCCCGTCCCGCGGAATGAAGCAGTCCGCGCCGGCCGCCCAGTCCGCGCCCGCGAGCGCCGCCGGGTTCGTCGCCCCCGTCAGCGGCGGCATCTCCACCCAGTACCGCACCCCGGGCGCCATGTGGTCCTCCGGCTACCACACCGGCGTCGACTTCATCGCGAGCACCGGCACCACCGTCCGGGCCGTCGGCGCGGGCACCGTGGTTTCCGCAGGCTGGGGCGGTGCCTACGGCAACCAGGTCGTCATCCGGCACGCCGACGGCAAGTACTCCCAGTACGGCCACCTGTCCCAGCTGAACGTCTCGACGGGCCAGACCGTCACCGCCGGCCAGAGCATCGGCCTCTCGGGCGCCACCGGCAACGTGACCGGCCCGCACCTCCACTTCGAGATCCGCACGGGTCCGTCCTACGGCTCCGACATCGACCCGCTGGCCTACCTCCGCTCGAAGGGCGTCAGCGTCTGACGACCGCCCGTGCGGCGGAGCGCCGGCACGCGCGGGGCCGGGACCCGAGGGGGGTTCCGGCCCCGCGTGTACTTATTCCTTATCCCCCGCGTGGTATAGATCACGGTCCGTCAACCCCTCATTACGTTGGCGTAGGTTGGCGACGGGGGTGAAGGATGGGTTCCCGTGGCAGCGACGAAGACGACACTCAAGACCATCGGCTCGTACGCGGCGATCGGGGACAGCTTCACCGAAGGCGTGGGGGACCCGGGACCCGGGGATTCGTATCTCGGCTGGGCCGACCGGCTCGCCGTACTCCTGGCGGATCAGCGCGACGAGCACGACTTCCGGTACGCGAACCTCGCGGTGCGCGGCAAGGTGCTCGACCAGATCGTGGAGGAGCAGGTTCCGCGGGCCAAGGAACTGGCCCCCGACCTCGTCTCCTTCTGTGCGGGCGGCAACGACATCATCCGGCCCGGCAGCGACCCCGACGACGTGGCGGAGCGCTTCGAGGCGGCCGTGGCCGACCTCACCGGCGCCGTCGGCCTCGTCATGATCACCACCGGCTTCGACACCCGGGGCGTGCCCGTCCTCAAGCACCTGCGCGGCAAGATCGCGACGTACAACGCCCACGTGCGCGCCATCGCCGACCGTTACGGCTGCCCGGTGCTCGACCTGTGGTCGCTCAAGACCGTCCAGGACCGCCGGGCCTGGGACGACGACCGCCTCCACCTCTCGCCCGAGGGGCACACCCGCGTCGCGCTGCGCGCCGCGCAGGTCCTCGGGTACGAGGTCCCCGCCGACCCCGACCAGCCCTGGCCGCCGGCCGCGCCGCGCGGGTCCGTGGACGTCACCCGGGACAACATCCAGTGGGCGCGCGAGTACCTCGTGCCCTGGATCGGGCGGCGGCTGCGCGGGGAGTCCTCCGGCGACAACGTCGAGGCCAAGCGCCCCGACCTGCTCCCGCTGTAGCCCACCAGGCCCGGGCCTGGTCCCGCCCGGCCCGGGCCCGGCCCGGGCCCGGCCCGGGCCTGGTCCCGCCCGGCCCGGGCCCGGCCCGGGCCTGGTCCCGCCCGGCCCGGGCCCGGCCCGGGCCTGGTCCCGCCCGGCCCGGGCCCGGCCCGGGCCCGGCCCGGGCCTGGTCCCGGCCGGGCGCGGCCCCGGTCCCGCCCGGACCGGCTGCCGGACCGGGGGAGCAGGACGCCGGCGGCCGGGCGCGGGAAGCCGCCCGGCATCCGGACGGCGGCCGGGGGGAAACGGCCGGGCGGAATCCTGGGAGGCCGGTGCGCGTTGGGATGGTCGTGGGCGTAACCCGCCCCACCCCACCCGCACTACCCAGGAGGCGCCTTGACCGGCTCCCTTCCCCTGCGTCCCCGGCTGCGCGCCCTGCGGCCCGAAGCCTTCGGCGCGGACCCGTCCGGCGCGCGGCTGGAGCGCATCCTGAGCTCGCCGAACTTCGCCGACGGCGTCTTCCAGAACCCGGTGGGGGCCCGGACCAGGCCTTCCGGCTCGATGCTGGAGTTCGCCAAGATCTACTTCCACAAGGAGCAGCGGATCCGGCGCAACCCCGGCGCGCCCGTCCCCGTCCACCCCACCACCCTCGCCGAGCTGGCCAAGCCGCCGGCGAGCGGACTGCGCCTGACCTGGATGGGGCACTCCAGCGTGCTCGCCGAGATCGACGGCCGCCGCGTGCTCTTCGACCCCGTCTGGGGCGAGCGCTGCTCCCCCTTCCCCTTCGCCGGACCCAAGCGGCTGCACCCCGTGCCGGTACCGCTGGCCTCCCTCGGCGAGGTCGACGTCGTGGTCATCTCCCACGACCACTACGACCACCTGGACCTGCCCACCATCAAGGCCCTGGCCGGCACCGGCACGGTCTTCGCCGTCCCCCTGGGCGTCGGCGCGCACCTGGAGCGCTGGGGCGTCGCCCCGGGCCGGCTGCGCGAGCTCGACTGGAACGAGTCCACCGAGGTCGCGGGCCTCTCCCTGACGGCCACCCCGGCCCGCCACTTCTGCGGGCGCGGCCTGCGCAACCAGCAGTCCACCCTCTGGGCCTCCTGGGTGGTGGCGGGCGAGGAGCACCGGATCTTCCACAGCGGGGACACCGGCTACTTCCCCGGTTTCAAGGAGATCGGCGCCGAACACGGCCCCTTCGACGCCACGATGATCCAGATCGGGGCCTACTCGGAGTACTGGCCCGACATCCACATGACCCCCGAGGAAGGCATGCGCGCCCACCTCGACCTCCAGGGCGGCGCCCCGTCCGGCACGATGCTGCCGATCCACTGGGGCACCTTCAACCTGGCCCCGCACCCGTGGGACGAGCCCGGCGAGGGCACCGTGGCCGCCGCCGTGGCCCAGGGCGCCGCCATCGCCCTCCCCATCCCCGGCCGGCCCTTCGAACCGGGCGCCCCCGACGTCCCGGCCGCACCCTGGTGGCGCCCCTACGTCGCGGGCCCCGTGACCCCAGCGGACACCCCGGCCACCCCGGACACGCCCGCCGCGGCGGGCGTCCTCGATCCGGCGCCGGCGCCGGCGGCCGGACTAGGGGAACCGGAGGCCGTCGGGTCGTGAACCCGGGAGCGCGCACGCCCCGACCTGCAGGGGCGTGCGCGCTCCCGGCGCATTCGGGCTGTCGTGCGAGCGCTCCATCGGGAGCGGGAAGCAGCCCGGCGAAGTTCCCCAACTCGGCAACGGTCGTGGGAGCGTGCGGTCTAGCGTGGGTATCCGGTGATCAACACCGGGCCCCGGGAACTGGATCCGGGGGCCGGGCCCCACGTACCGAGGACGCCGATGTCCGGACTCCGCGCCGCCCGCCACGCCCCGTCGAGACACGCCGCCACGGGTCCCGGCCGGCAGATACGCCCCCAGCTGGTCCGTGCCGCCGTGCTGCCCACGCTCGCCGCCGCGCTCAGCGGCACCGCCGCGGTGATCTTCACCCTGCAGCTCGGCGGCGGCGCCGGACACCGGGACGCGCGGCTCTGGCCGGTGCTCGCGGGCTGCGCCCTGCTGGCCGTCGGGGCGCTCGCCGCCGCCCTGCTGGGGGCCCAGCGCGCCGCCAAGGCCGTCCGGGACCGGTGCGAGGCGCTGCGGCGCTCCAGCATGCGCGGCCGCCAGGAGCTGCGTACGACCGCCGAGCGCCTGGAACGGGGCGAGCGGCCGGCGCGCCCCGTGTGGGCCGGGCGGGGCACCGTGCCGCCGGAGGCCGCGGGTCCGGCCCGGGTGGACGAGTTCTGGCTGCTGGCACAGGAGTTGCGCGGCGCCCGCGAGCAGGCGCACGAAGCGCTCGTACGGCTGGCCGCCCCGGCCGCGCCCAGCGACAGCGACCGCAAGGTGGAGGTCTTCGTCAACCTCGCGCGCCGGCTCCAGTCGCTGGTGCACCGTGAGATCTCCCTCCTCGACGAGCTGGAGGACACGGTCGAGGACCCCGACCTGCTCCGGCAGCTCTTCCACGTCGACCACCTCGCCACCCGGATCCGCCGGCACGCCGAGAACCTGGCGGTGCTCGGCGGGGCCGCCTCCCGGCGCCAGTGGACGCGGCCGATCGACCTGAGCGAGGTGCTGCGCTCCTCGGTGGCCGAGGTGGAGCAGTACACGCGGGTCAAGGTGGTGCCCCCGGCGGGCGGTACCGTGCGCGGGCACGCCGTGGCCGACGTGGTGCACCTGCTGGCCGAACTCGTGGAGAACGCCACGGTGTTCTCCGCCCCCGACACCGACGTCGTGGTGCGCGCGGAGCGGGTCACCGCCGGGATCGCGGTGGAGGTGGAGGACCGCGGGCTGGGCATGCCGCCGCAGGAGCAGAACCGGATGAACACCCTGCTGGGCGACCCCGACCAGGTCAGCGTCCGGCACCTGCTGGCGGACGGCCGGATCGGCCTGTTCGTGGTCTCGGCACTGGCCCGGCGGCACGGGATCGCCGTCGAGCTGAAGTCCAACATCTACGGCGGGGTCCTCGCCGTCCTGGTCCTGCCCCAGGGCCTGCTGGGCGCCGAGGCCCCGGGCGCCGCCGACGCACTGGGCGGCTCCCGCGCCACCTCCTGGGGCACGGCCGAGACCACCCCGCCCCTGGAACCGGCCCGCCTCACCGAGCCGCCGGCCCCCGGTCCGCGACGGGCCGCCCCACCACCCCCGCCCGGCGCGGGCGGCACCGCGGCAGCCGGCCCCGGCCGGCCCGCCGAGACCTTGCGCGCACCGGATCCCTGGTGGTCCCGGGACGCGGGCCCCGTGTCCGCCTCCGGCGCGGAGCCCGGCGAGGACGTGGGCCCCCTTGCCCCCGCCTCCGGCCCGGCTCCCGGCGCCGGCCGGTCCGTGGACGCCCACGGCACCGGGGCCGCCGGCCGCATCCCCGACCCCGGGCACACCCTCGACCTCGGCCTGGTCCCCGCCTTCCCCGAGGGGTTCGCGGCCCCGGGCACCGCACACGCACCCGTGTGGGCCCGCGGCGAGGAAGCCGGGGACGGCGGGACACGGCCGGCGCCCCTCCCGCGCCGCATCCCCGCCGCGCGCGCGGACCGGGACGACCGGCCGGCGCTGCCCCGGCGCCGGGCCCAGACGCACCTCGCACCGCAGCTGCGCGAGACCCCAGCCCCCCGCCGCCCGGACGGGGACGCCGAACGGCCCGTGCACGACCCCGGCCTGATGGCGGCCTTCCAGCGGGGCTTCGGCCTCGCCCAGTCGTCCGAGCAGCAGACATGACCCCCCGCGTGTACACCCGCACGAACCCCAGCAAGGAGCACACCCCCATGGCCGGCGAAGTGGCGACGCAGACACAGACGCAGACGCAGACGAAGCCGCTGTCGAAGACCGGCAGCCTCTCGGACCTCGACTGGCTGCTCGGCGGACTGGTCCAGCGCGTCCCGTACACGCGCGCCGCGGTGCTGCTGACCAACGACGGGCTGGTCACCTGCGTGCACGGCCTGGACTCCGACAGCGCCGACCACATGGCCGCCCTCGCGTCCGGCCTGTACTCCCTCGGCCGCAGCGCCGGCGCCCGCTTCGGCGACGGCGCCGAGGTCCGCCAGGTCGTCGTCGAACTCGACACCGCCCTCGTCTTCGTCTCCGCGGCCGGCTCCGGCACCTGCCTGGCCGTCCTCGCGGACCGGGAGGCCGACGCGGGCGTACTGGGCTACGAGATGGCCATGCTGGTCAAGAGCGTCCGGCCCTACCTCGCGGCCCCGCCGCGCCGCCCCGTCGCCGACACCGAAGCCGGGCGATGAGGGTCTGGGCGAGGGGGGCGCGGGGACCCGGGGCCGGGGGGCCGCGCGACACGCCCTGGCTGGACGACTCGGCCGGCCGGGTCATGCGCCCGTACACGGCCAGCGGCGGCCGTACCCGGCCCGCCGTCGCCCTCGACCTGCTGTCGCTGGTGTGCGCCACCGGGGTCCGGCCCAGGGTCCCGCTCGGCGCCGAGCACGTCCTCGCCCTGCGCTGCTGCGCGGCCGCTCCGGCGGTGACCGTCGCCGAGGTCGCCGGCCACCTGCGGCTGCCGGCGGTGGTGGTCAAGGTGCTGCTGTCCGACCTGATGGAGTACGGGGCCGTGCGCGCGCAGGCCCCGAGGTTCCCGGGCGGCGGGGGGTCCTTCGCCGCCGACGACCAGACCCTGCTGAGGGCGGTGCTCGATGGCCTTCGCCGGCGGCTCTGAGGCCCCGGCCCTGCCCGCGACCCTGAAGATCCTGGTCGCGGGCGGGTTCGGGGCGGGGAAGACCACCTTCGTGGGCGCGGTCAGCGAGATCGAGCCTCTGTGCACGGAGGAACTGCTGAGCGGGATCGGCGCGGCCGCCGACCCGCTCGACGGGGTGGAGGCCAAGACGGCGACCACGGTGGCCCTGGACTTCGGCCGGCTCACCCTCGACGACCGCCACGTCCTCTACCTGTTCGGCACGCCCGGCCAGCAGCGCTTCTGGTTCCTGTGGGAGGAGCTCTGCGCGGGCGCGCTCGGCGCCGTCGTCCTCGTCGACACCCGCCGCCTCGCCGACTGCTTCCCCGCCGTGGACTTCTTCGAACGGCGCGGCATCGGCTTCGTCGTCGCCGTCAACGAGTTCGACGGCGGCCACCGCTACACGGCCGAGGAGGTCCGCGAGGCGGTGGGGCTCGGCCCGGAGGTTCCCGTCGTCCGCTGCGACGCGCGCCTGACGGGCTCCGGGACCCGGACGCTGGCCGCCCTCGTCCACCACCTGCTGACCACGGCCCGGCGCTCCGCCGGGCCCCGTCCGGCAGTCCAGCACGCCTACGCACACCACTCCGCACCGGGGGAACCGCCATGAACCGCTATGAATCGACCGGACATCTGCTGCTCACCCCCGTGGACCGGGAGGCGCCCGCACGGGTGGTCCGGCTGCGCGAGATGAACCTGGGGGACCGGGTGGACGCCGAACTCGACGCCTTCGCCCGCCGGGTCGCGCAGACCCTGGAGGCCCCGTACGCGGGGGTCAACTTCGTCGGCGAGGACCGCCAGTTCTTCGCCGGACTGCACCACGGCCCGGACGCGGCCGCGAGCGGCTACCCCGCCCGGGTGCTGCCCCGCGACCACGGCTACTGCCCGCACGTGGTGGTGCGGCGGCGGGCCCTGGTCCTGGAGGACGTACGGGACTTCGCGCGGTTCGCGGGCAACGCCGTCGTGGACGAGAGCGGGATCCGCTCCTACCTGGGCGCGCCGCTCACGGACCGGCGGGGCATCGTCCTCGGCACGGTGTGCGCGGTGGACGTGGTGCCCCGGCGGTGGGGGCTGGCGGGGCTGACGACGGTCAAGGCCCTCGCCGCGGAGCTCGCGGAGCTGCTCCAGGCGCGCGCGGACCGCCCGGCCTGAGGCCGCCCGCGCCCGGCTCGCGGAGGGGGTTCAGCCCAGGAAGGCCGTGATCCGCTGCCGCAGCGAGCCGGCGTCCAGTCCGTGGGCGGCGGTGTGCTCCTCGATGGTCCCGAACCGGCGCAGCTCGGCGCGGCCCACCCCCAGCGGCAGCACCCGGTGCGGGACGTCGAGCAGCGCCTGCCCGGCGGCGGCCGCGGAGGTCCCGGCGAGGTACGGCTCCACCAGGACCACGTCGGCCGAGGCCCGGGCCACGGCGGCGCGCAGGCCCGCTTCGTCGAAGGGGCGCACGGTGGCCGCGTACAGCACGGTGACGTCAAGGCCCTCGGTCGCCGCGAGGACGCCGTCCAGCATCGGGCCGACGGCGAGCACCACCCCCGCCCGCCCCTCCCGCACGGTCTGGAACCGCAGCCCGTCGGCCCCCGGGCGCGGAGCGGCGTTCGACATCTGGGAGAGCCGGACGTAGACCCGGTCGTCCCCGGCGGCGTACGCGTGGCGCAGCAGGGCCTCCGCCTCGTCGGGGTGGCCGGGCACGTGCACGGTCCAGCCGTCGAGGGTGTCCAGCAGGGCCACGTCGCCCGGGGCCATGTGGGTGTAGCCGCCGGCCGGCCAGTCGTAGCTGGCGCTGGAGCTGACCAGGACCCCGCCCGTGTCCTGGTGCCCGAAGTCCAGCTTGACCTGCTCGAACGGCCGCTCCACCAGGAAGCTGGCGAAGGTGTGGACCACCGGCCGCAGCCCGGTGAGGGCCAGTCCGCCGCCCACGCCGATGAGCAGCTGCTCCCGGATCCCGACGTTGATCACTCGGTCGGGGTGGCGCCGCTGCGCGGGCCGGAACCCGTCCATGGTGATCTCGGCGAGCACGAGGGCCAGCCGGGGGTCCTCGTCGAGCAGTCGCGACGTGACCGAGATGAACCGCTCCCGCATGGTGTCCATGACGTTTCCCCTCAGAACTTCTTCTCGACCCGGGCGACGACGGCGTGCGGCCGGCCCGGGTGCGGTGTGGTGAACGCGGCGTGCAGTGCCGCGTGGTCGCGTCCGTCGACGGTGGCCGTGCTCCAGCCCGCGGCCTCGAAGCGGGAGGCGATCCCGCCGCGCCAGCCGTGCGTGGCGGAGTCGTTGTCGACGACCACGGTGTGCAGGGCCTCCAGCCCGGCCGAGCCGGCGTAGGCGATGGCCTCGTGGTTGCTGCCCTCGTCGAGCTCCGCGTCCCCGATCAGCACCCAGACGGCGGGCTCGTGGAGCCCCTGCGCCCGCAGGCCGAGCGCGCTGCCGACGGCGAGCGGCAGCCCGTGCCCGAGGGAGCCGCTGGCGATCTCCACGCCGGGGATCAGGACCCGGTCGGGGTGGTGGCCGAGGGGGGAGTCGAAGGTGCCGAATCCGGGCAGCCAGTCCACGGGGAGGAAGCCCTTGGCGGCGAGCACGGCGTAGTAGGCCATGGGCCCGTGCCCCTTGGACAGCAGGAACCGGTCCCGGCCGGGCTCGTCCGCGCTCGCGGGATCCACGCGCAGTACCCGGTCGTACAGCACCCACAGCACGTCGAGGGTGGAGGTGGCGGCGGGCCCGTGCTTCTCGTCCCCGGTCATGAGGGCCATCAGGCGGCCCAGGTCCTCGTAGCGGAAGCCGGGCTCCGCGGTTGCGTGTGTCATACAGGAACCATGTGACCTCAAGCGCGCTTGAGGTCAAGCGCCCGCCGTCGCGTCCGTCAGGTCCCGCCGCCCCGGGAAAGGCGCGCGCAACCACCCGCGGAAGTGCGGTATGGTTCTCGTGCCGGTTGAGCCGGGGGAAACCCCAGGTCAGCGGCACCGGGACGTGGCGCAGCTTGGTAGCGCACTTGACTGGGGGTCAAGGGGTCGCAGGTTCAAATCCTGTCGTCCCGACCAGCGTTTTCGCAGGTCGGAGGCCGTTCTCTCATCCGTGAGAGGGCGGCCTTTCGTGTATCCGGAGCCATGGTGGCCGCAATGTGTCCGGCGGGGATGGTGATCGTGGCGGCCAGGTGCCGCAGTCGTGGGGCAGCGGGCACCGAGCTGGTGGTGCTGCGTGTTCCTGCAGCCGCAGCGGCGGTAGATGCGGCCGCGGCCGACGCTGGTACGCATAGGGATCACCTCCGTGACGCGGAGAGAAGTGAGTACCCCTGGCCTGCGACAGGTGGGTACCGTGGCTGCGCCGGCGCCCCACGGCCCGCTTCCCATTTCATCTGCTGTACATGGAACCGCGGTTCCGGTTCACCTAGTCTCATCGCCATGGCAGCAGGAATCCTCACTGCGCGCCGCCACGTCGACCAAGGGCGCCTGGCCAGCGCCCTGTGTACGGTCGTCCCGGCGCGCTGAACGCGCCTCCTCCCCACGGGATCCCCACCTGGCGCCCCTGCCTGACTCCCGTCTCTTCCCCTTCCGCACCGCAGTCGGCGGCTTCCGGCCGCCCGCCCTGCCGTGCCTCCATGCGCCGACGCACCCAGGAGGAATGGACATCATGAGCGAGAACAGCGAGAACAGCGAGAACAGACGATCCCCGGTGAGCCGCCGCGGCTTTCTCGGCGGTGCCGCCGCCGTGGCGGCCGCCACCGCCGTACCCGCCCTCGCGCAGGTCGCCGGAGCCGGTCCCGCCGCTGCCGTCGGCCGACCGAACATCCTGCTGATCGTCACCGACGACCAGCCCAAACACACCGAGTGGGCCCTGCCCAAGACCGTCGCCTGGCTCGCCGACCAGGGCGTGAAGTTCACCAACGGCCACGTCACCACCCCGCTGTGCGCGCCGTCCCGGTCCAGCGTCTTCTCCGGCCGCCACGCCCACAACCACGGCGTCCGCAACAACGGTGCCTCCCACGCCCTCGACCAGAGCACCACCGTGCAGAAGTACCTCAATCAGGCGGGCTACCGCACCGGCCTGTTCGGGAAGTACCTCAACTCCTGGACCCTCGCGGACAACCCGCCGCACTTCGAGGAGTTCGCCCTCCTCCAGCCCGGCTACGTCGACGCCCAGTGGAACGTCAACGGCACCGTCCAGACGATCAACGGCTACACCACGAACATCATCAAGAACCGCACGCTGAACTTCCTCGACAAGGCCGCCACCGACACCAGGCCCTGGTTCGCGTACGTCACCCCCTACGCTTCCCACGGCCCGCGCACCCCCGAGGCGAAATACGCGGGCACCCCCGTACCGGACTGGAACGGCCGGCCGTCGGTCCCCGAGAACGACCGCAGCGACAAACCGGCGTACATCCGGAACGCCACCGGCACCCTCGCCGACGGTCAGGCCATCCGCGCCGAGCAACTGCGCACGCTGCTCTCCGTCGACGACGCGGTGCAGGCCTTCAAGGACAAGCTCCAGGCCCTGGGCCAGCTCGACAACACCCTCGTCATCTACATCGGCGACAACGGGTTCAGCTGGGGCGACCACGGCTGGACCGCCAAGTCGGTGCCGTACCGCCCTGCGCACGAGGTGCCGTTCTACCTCTCCTGGCCGGCCGGCGGCCGAGGGGCGGGGACCGTGGACAACCGGATCGTCGCCAACATCGACATCGCGCCGACCATCCTCGACGCGGCGGGCATCACTCCCGCCGCACCCCAGGACGGCCGCTCCCTCCTCTCCTCCTACAGCCGCGACCACTTGCTGGTGGAGTGGTGGAAGCAGGGCACCGGCACCGGCGGGGCACCGACCTGGTCCTCGTACGTGGCCAAGGACAAGCAGTACACCGAGTACTACGACCTGACCACCGACGCGAACGGCACCGTGTCCGGTACCGGCCAGGTGAAGTTCCGCGAGTACTACGACCTGGAGGGCGACCCGTACCAGCTGATCAACAAGCTCTACCAGGCCACTCCGGCCGAGGAGCAGGCCCTCGGAATACCCGCTCTGGCCGCCCAGCTCGCCGCCGACCGCGTGGCCTGACCTACACCCGCACCCCCGGCCGGGCGCCCGTACCGCGAGGCACGGGCGCCCGGCCGCCTACCGTCCCGACGGAGCCGTCATGCCCGCATGCTGCACCCCCGGCCACGCCCACGCCCCGACGCTCACCCTCGCCCCACCGCCCCCCACACCGCCGCTCTCCCGCGTGGCCCGGCAGCTGCTCAGCCTGCCCGGCGGCAGCTTCCTCATGGGAACGGACGACCCGGAGGGCTTCCCCGCGGACGCCGAGGGGCCGGTCCGCGAGGTGGCCGTGGAGTCCTTCCGTATCGCGGCCACGGCCGTGACCAACGCCCAGTTCGCCACCTTCGTCAAGGCCACCGGCCACACCACCGAGGCTGAGCGCTTCGGCTTCTCCTTCACCTTCGGGGCCTTCCTCGCCGAGGAGGTCGCCGCGGTCTCCCCGCCCGTGGCGGCCGTCCCGTGGTGGCGGGCGGTGGAAGGAGCCAGCTGGCGCCACCCCGAAGGGCCCGGCTCGCACGTCACCGACCGGCAGAACCACCCCGTCGTCCACGTGTCCTGGCACGACGCCCAGGCATACTGCGACTGGTCCGGGACCCGCCTGCCCACCGAGGCCGAGTGGGAGTACGCGGCACGCGGTGGCCTGGAGCAGTGCCGTTACCCCTGGGGAGACGAGCTCATGCCCGACGGCCGCCACATGTGCAACATCTGGCAGGGCGACTTCCCGGTGCTCAACACCGCCGCCGACGGGTACGCGGGCACCGCGCCGGTGAAGTCCTTCCGGCCCAACGGCTTCGGGCTCTACAACACCGTCGGCAACGTCTGGGAGTGGTGCGCGGACTGGTTCACACCGGGTGAGGAGACCGCACGGGCGATGCGCGGCGGTTCGTACTTGTGCCACGACTCCTACTGCAACCGTTACCGGGTGGCCGCGCGCAGTTCCAATACGCCCGACAGTTCGACCGGCAACATCGGGTTCCGGGTGGCCGCCCACCCTGCCTGATCCGGTCCGGCGCGTGCCGGAGAGGCCGTTCCGGGAGCGACGCTCCGGAACGGCCTCTCCGGCATGTGGGCTGGAGGGTTCACTCCACTGTGACGTGGGCCAGGGCCCAGGAGGTGTGGTCGAAGGAGGTGCGGTTGTTGGCGTCCTCGACCACGAGGCGCAGTACACGTACCCCGCGGACGTCCAGGTCGACGCGGACCGGGCCGGTGGCCGCCGTGAGCGTGGGGGTGGTGAGGAGCAGGCGGTCGTCGCCGTAGACCTTGGCCCGGGTGGCACCGGCGCTGCTCTGCTGGGCGGAGAAGTCGTCGATACCGACCAGGGACGTGAACCGGACGGCAGCACCACCGAGGTGGTAGGCGATGTCGCTGGGCGCGTGGACGCCCAGGCCCTTGGGGTACGTCGTACCGCCGAACGAGATCAGCGGGCCGTCGCCGGCGGCGTTCTTGCCGTTGGAGGTGTCGCGCTCCACCGGCCCCCAGCCGTTGGTGGCGCTGATCCAGGTGAGGTCGGAGAGGTAGGAGTCGCGGACGGGAGCGGGCGGCGGGGTGGGGACGGTGCCCGTCGCCGGGTAGCGGACCGGCCCGGACGGAGTGTCGGCGGTGCCTTCCGCGGTGAGCGCCCACGCGGTCGCCGGGGTGGCGTTCGCGGGCGGGGTCACCTGCCAGGAGGTGGTGAGGCGTCCGCCGGCGGCGAGCTGGTCCGCCGTGGCCGGGGAGGCGGGGGCCACGGTCCAGCCGGTGGGGGCGCGCAGGGCGAGCGCGGCGTTGGTCCAGGGCCGCGCGGAGCCGTTGTCCAGTGTGGCGGTCACGGTGAACGCCTCACCGGGGACGGCCAGCCTGGGCAGGGTCAGCCGCGTGCCGAACGGTGTGCGGGGATAGGTGTCCTTCCAGGAGGAGCGCATCAGCGCCACGAGTTCGCCGGCCTTGGACGAGTGCTTGTCGATGACGTTACGCGTCTCGCCGGGATCGGTGGCCAAGTCGTACAGCTCCACCTGCCACTTGTCGTCGGGGAGGCTGTGGTCCCGCTCGGGGGCGAAGCGGACGGCCTTCCAGTTGTCCCGGCGGACCGCCTCGGCCAGCCACGTGGCGCGTTTGTTGTCCTGCGCGTTGGCCCGGCTGGTGACGCCCCACTCGTCGCGGAACCAGTACAGGTGTCCGTGGAGGGCCGAGTCGGCGCTGCCGGAGAGCAGGGGAGCGGCGGACAGGCCGTCCACATCGGTGGGGGAGGGGGCGCCACCGAGCTCGGCCAGGGTGGGGAGCACGTCGGTCAGCGGGGTCGGACGATCGCTGGTGCCCTGGCTGACGCGGCCGGGGCCCCAGGCGATGAGCGGGACCCGTACCCCGCCCTCGTAGAGGTTGCGCTTGTAGCCGCGCAGCGGGCCGTTCGCGTCGAACAGGTCGGGGTTGACCCCTCCCTCCTCGTGGGGGCCGTTGTCGCTGGTGACGAGGACGACGGTGTCCTGCTCCAGCCCGCGGGCGCGGAGCCGGTCGACCACCTTGCCGACGAGCGCGTCGAAGTAGCTGACCTGGGCCGCGTGCCCCTTGTTCGCGGCCGTCCAGCCGCGGTCGGCGTACGCGCTGGTGTCGGGTATGTCGCTGGGTGCGTGCGGCACGTTCGGGGTGAGCAGCAGCAGGAACGGCTCGTCGGCGTGCGCGTCGATGAACTCCAGGGCGTGCTGCTCCAGCAGGTCGGGGGCGTACACGGCTTTGACGCCGCCGGCGTTGGCGGCGATGGGTTCCTTGGCGTCGTTGTGCCACAGGTACTCGGGGTAGTACTCGTGGGCGTGGCCGTGGTCGATGTAGCCGTAGAACTCCTCGAACCCGCGGGCGGCCGGATGGCTTTCCTGGCCGGCCGTCTCCGGTCCGAAGCCCCACTTGCCGATCACGGCGGTCCGGTAGCCGCGGGCCCGGAGCACCTGGGCGAAGGTGGTGTCGGCGGCGGTGAGCGAACCCTGGCCGCCTGACGAGGGGTTGGCACGCACGGTGGAGTGGCCGGTGTGCAGTCCGGTCAGCAGGGAGCAGCGGGAGGGCGCGCACACGGCGGCGGTGGAGTATGCGTCGGTGAAGCGCAGTCCCTCGGCGGCGAGCCGGTCCAGGCGGGGTGTGGTGATCAGCTTCTGGCCGTAGGCGCCGAGTTCGCCGTAGCCGAGGTCGTCCGCAAGGACGACGACGAAGTTCGGAGGCCTGCTGACCTGGCCGTCCCCCGTCTCCGGGACCGCCACCGAGGCCGCTGCCTGCTCCGGCCCGGCGACGGTGGTAGTGGCGGCGGTCAGGCCGAGCACGGCGGACGAACCGGCCAGGAAGGTACGGCGGCTGGGCATGGGTGACTGCTCCTCGATGGCGGCTGCGGGTGTTCAGCCGATCATGGGTCGGCGAACCAGACCTGTTCCATGCACGGGGCATGAAGAACATGTGTCGGCGCCCTGCGCCGCGGAGCCGTTTCCTTCGCTCGCCCTGGCGCACCCGTCGTCGAGCCGGACGTCCGCCACCGTCCCCGTGCCCCGCCGGTGTCCCACGGCATCGACGGTGAACGCCCCATGGAGACGTCCGGGCGAGCCCCGGTTGTTGCCGCTGCATGGCGACCTCATGGCAGTCGTCCGGGCCTCCCGTCCGGGCGGCCCGGAAGTGCCTAACATCCCCGGCACGGCCTGGGCCCCATGGACCCGGTAGGCCGTGCCCGTTCCGACTCAGCCAAGGAACAGTTCCGCCATGAGCGTTTCCCCCACCCTCAGCGTCGGCGAAGCGAAGGCCCGCCTGCCCCAGCTGACCGTCGTTGACGTCCGGACCCCCGGCGAATTCACCTCCGGTCATCTGCCGGACTCCGTCAACGTCCCCCTCGACCGCATCGAGCGGAGCCTGCCCGAGCTCCGGCAGGCCGCCGAGCGGGGCTCCCTGTTGCTGGTGTGCGCCTCCGGAGCCCGATCCGGGAAGGCCGCGGCGGCCCTCGCCGCGCACGGGGTCCCCGCTGCCAGCCTCACCGGCGGCACCAGCGCCTGGACGGCCGCCGGCCACGGCCTCCATTCCCCGGACGGCCCGGCCCGGGCCGTGTGGGGAATGGAACGCCAGGTCCGCTTCACCGCGGGCGCCCTCGTGCTGCTCGGCCTGCTCCTCGGACTGTTCGTGCACCCGGTCTTCCAGCTGCTGTCCGCGGCGATCGCCGCGGGCTTGGTGTTCTCCGCGCTCACCGACACCTGCGGTATGGCGGTGGTCCTCGGCCGACTGCCGTTCAACCGCCGCGGCAGTGAGGCCCGCCCGTGACCGTGCCGACCGGTATCCCGAACCGTCGCGACCCGTACGAGGGGTTCGCGGGCCACGTGGGCCGCACCTTTGCCGAGTCCGAACCCGCCTGGCCGCCGCGGCGCACGCCCGGCGGCGCCCCGAACATCGTCGTGGTCCTCGTCGACGACATGGGCTACAGCGACATCGGCCCCTTCGGCGCCGAGATCGCCACCCCCGTGCTCGACGGGCTGGCCGCGAACGGCCTGCGGCCTCACGGGCCTCGACCCGCACCGCGTCGGGTACTCGACGGTCGCCAACTCCGACCCGGGCTTTCCCGGTTACGGCATGGAGATCGGCCAGGACGTCCCAACCCTCGCCGAGGTGCCGCACGACGCGGGATACGCCACCTACGCGGTCGGCACATGGCACCTGACCCGCGACTCCGCCTCCAACGCCGCCGACGACCGCCGGTCTCCTGGCCGGTGTACGAGCGCCACCGGGGCTTCCGCTACACCGGCGGCCTGCGATCCGTGACGTACACGCCCGGCGCGCAGGCGCCGTACGCCCCGGAACTGGTGGCCCGCGCGCTGCGCGAGGCGGCCGCCGCATTCGAATGAACCGCTGTGCATTGTTTCCGGCGGAGGCGTTGTGTGTCCCGCCCGTGAATTCGCCGCTACAGCCGGCCCGATACCCGTTCCCGGAATTCCG
This sequence comes from Streptomyces katrae, assembly GCF_002028425.1. GTDB lineage: Bacteria > Actinomycetota > Actinomycetes > Streptomycetales > Streptomycetaceae > Streptomyces > Streptomyces katrae_A. Next base: position 6,490,524 of record NZ_CP020042.1, read on the forward strand.
AATATGACCGAGCCTGCGGGAGTGTCCTTGACCGAATCGATTCTCCTGACCGCGCCGTCCGGCCCTTCCGGACGGTCCGGTCCGCCCGCTCCGGCAGAGCGGGTGCTGCCGCTGCGGCGGCCCGGGCGGTGGGTCGCCACCGTCGTCGTGCTGGTGCTGGCCTCCCAGGCCGCGCACGGGCTGCTGACCAACCCCTTCTACCAGTGGGACCGGTTCGCGTACTGGGTCACCCGGCCGGTGATCCTGGACGGTCTGCTCGTCACACTCCAAGTGGCCGCGTCCAGCGCGGTCCTGGGGCTGCTGGGCGGCATCCTGCTGGCCCTCGGCAGGCTGTCGCCCAGCCCGGTACTGCGGACGGTGAGCTGGACGTACATCTGGCTGCTGCGCTCCGTGCCGCTGATCGTCGTCCTGCTCTTCCTCTACAACCTGGGCGCCCTGTACCCCACGCTGAGCCTCGGGGTGCCGTTCGGTCCGGCCCTCGTCACCTTCGACGAGTCGAAGCTGGCCACCGACATGGCCGTGGCGGTCGTGGGACTGAGCCTGGTCGAAGCGGCGTACGCCGCGGAGGTGGTCCGGGCCGGGCTGCTCTCCGTGGACCAGGGCCAGCACGAGGCCGCCGCCGCGCTCGGACTGCCCAAGCGCTACCAGTTCGCCCGGATCGTGTTCCCGCAGGCCCTGCGCTCCATCGTGCCCAGCTACGTCAACCAGCTGATCGGGCTCGTCAAGGCCACCTCGCTGGTGTTCTACGTGTCACTGCTGGACCTGTTCGGCTCGGTGCAGAGCCTGGGCGCCACCTACCCCGGGGACGTGGTGCCGCTGCTGCTGGTCGCCACCGCCTGGTACGTGGTCCTGACCAGCGTCGTGTCCGTCGTGCAGTTCTACGTCGAGCGGTACTACGCGCGCGGGGCACTGCGGACCATGCCGCCCACCCCCCTGCAGCGGGCCCGGGCGGGCCTGCGCGAGCTGCGGGCACGCTTCCGGAAGGAGACCGCGCGATGACCACCACCGCCACGACGGGTCCACCCGCCGCCATCGAGGTGCACGACGTGCACAAGTGGTACGGCGACCGGCGGGTCCTGGACGGGGTGAGCCTGAACGTCCCGCCGGGCACGGTCACCGTGGTGATCGGCCGCTCCGGCTCCGGCAAGTCGACCCTGCTGCGGGTCGTCAACCACCTGGAGAAGCCCGAGGCCGGTCAGGTCAGCGTGGGGGGCGAGCTGGTCGGCGTACGGAGGCACGGGACACGGCTCAAGGAGCTGAGCGAACGCGCGATCCTCGCCCAGCGCGGGCGGATCGGCTTCGTCTTCCAGAACTTCAACCTCTTCCCCCACCTCACCGTGCTCGACAACGTGGCCGCCGCGCCGGTGGCGACCGGACGGCTGCCCAGGCCGCAGGCCCGTGCGCTCGCCCGTGAGCTGCTGGAACGGGTCGGTCTCGGCAGCCGGGCCGACGCCTACCCGCGGCAGCTCTCGGGCGGGCAGCAGCAGCGGGTGGCCATCGCCCGCGCGCTCGCGCTGCGGCCCGGCGTCATCCTCTTCGACGAGCCGACCTCCGCGCTCGACCCGGAACTGGTCGGCGAGGTGCTGGCCGTCATCAAGGACCTGGCCGGCGGCGGGACCACTCTCCTGATCGTCACGCACGAGATCGGCTTCGCCCGCGAAGTCGCCGACGAGATCGTCTTCCTGGACGACGGCCGGATCGTCGAGCAGGGCCCGCCCGAGCAGGTCCTGGACAACCCGGTCCACCCCCGGACCCGGGAGTACCTGAGCAAAGTGCTCTGACCGCGTACCCCGCCCCGTACCCCCTGACCCGCGAGTCGAAGGAACGTCACCCCATGCACCACCTGAAGCCATTCCGCAGAGCCCTCGCCACCGCGGCCGCCGCCGCGACCCTCGTCGCCGGGCTCACCGCCTGCGGCGGCAAGAGCGCAGCCACCGCAGCCGGCGGGACCGGTGTCCCGGCGGGCACCGCCACGGTCACCGTCGGCGCCCTGTCCAACGGCGCCGCGCAGCAGACCGACCTCACCGTCCCGGTGGAGGAGTCCCTCCGGGCGAAACTGCCCGGGGCCGTCCGGGATCGGGGGGAACTGGTCATCGGGGTGGGCGCGCTGCCCGCCGGGTTCCCGCCGCTGGCGTACGTCGGCACCGACCAGAAGACCCTGACCGGCGCGGAGCCGGACCTCGGAAGGCTGGTGGCTGCAACGCTCGGGCTGAAGCCGGTGGTGAAGAACTCCACCTGGGAGAACCTGTTCGTCGGCATCGACAGCGGCAAGGTCGACGTGGCCTTCTCCAACGTCACCGTCACCGAGGAGCGGAAGAAGAAGTACGAGTTCGCCTCGTACCGGCAGGACAACCTGGCCTTCGAGGTGCTGAAGGACAACCCCTGGAACTTCGGGGGTGACTACCGCAACCTCGCGGGCAAGACGGTCGCGGTGGCCCGGGGCACCAACCAGGAGAAGATCCTCCTGGAGTGGCAGGCGAGACTGCGGTCCGAGGGCAAGGACATCGACGTCAAGTACTTCCCGGACAGCAACAGCACCTACCTGGCGCTCAGCGGCAGGAAGATCGACATCACCTTCGTGCCGAACCCGTCCAGCGCCTATCACATCACCCAGACGGCCAACAGCGGCACGCCGACCCGTAACGCGGGCCAGTTCTCCGGCGCGGGGGAGACCCTCCAGGGGCTGATCGCGGCGACAGCCAAGAAGGACAGCGGGCTGGCCGGGCCCGTCGCGGCCACGATCAACCACCTGATCCAGAACGGGCAGTACGCGAAGCTGCTGGCGGCCTGGAACCTGTCCGAGGAGGCCGTGAAGACCTCCGAGGTCAATCCGCCCGGCCTGCCCCTGACCAACTCCTGAGCCACCGATGCCACCCCATGTCCTGGACAATCCCGCCTGGGCCTCGCTCTGCGGTCCGCACTGCGCGCCGAACCGGCGCCCGAGGCGGTGCGCCTCGGTCCGGCCGACGTACCGGAGATGCTCGACCTCGTCGCCCTCACCCAGCCGGGCCCGTTCCTGCCCCGGACCGTGGAACTGGGCAGGTACCTCGGGATCCGCCACGAGGGCCGGCTGATCGCGATGGCGGGGGAGCGGCTTCGGCCACCCGGCTGGACGGAGATCAGCGCGGTGTGCACCCGCCCCGGCCACCGGGGCCGGGGGCTGGCGACCCGGCTGGTGCGCGCGGTGGCCGCGGGCATACGGGAACGCGGGGAGGTGCCGTTCCTGCACACCGGGGCGTCCAACACCGCGGCGATCCGGCTGTACGAGTCGATCGGCTTCACGTTGCGCAGGCGGCCGCTGTTCCTCGCGGTCCGGACACCGGGCAACAAGGCTGCCAAATTCCCTTAATACTGCGGTCATTGTGCCGCTGTTCCGTACGCCGTAGCGTTTTTCCGAGCCGGTCCGGAAGAATTCCCGGACCCGTTTTCCCTCCTACCCCTTCTTTTCCTTCCTTCACCACGGTCGATCAGAAAGGCGTTGTTCGACGTGTCCGAACTGCACCTCGCCGTCGCGCTCGACGGCGCCGGCTGGCACCCGGCTGCCTGGCGGGAGCCGGGCGCCCGGCCCGCTGAACTGTTCACGGCCCGGTACTGGGCCGACGTCGTCGCCGAGGCGGAGGCCGGGCTGCTGGACTTCGTCACCTTCGAGGACGGTCTGGCCCTCCAGTCGTCCGCGGCGGCGGAACCCGACGCGCGCACGGACCGGGTGCGCGGGCGGCTGGACGCGGTGCTGACCGCCGCCCGGATCGCGCCGCTGACCCGGCACATCGGTCTGGTCCCGAGCGTGACGGCCACGCACACCGAGCCCTTCCACATCTCGAAGGCGATCGCCACGCTCGACTACGTCAGCCGGGGCCGGGCGGGCCTGCGCGTACAGACCTCCGGACTGCCGTACGAAGCCCGGCACTTCGGGCGCCGCGAGTTCCCCGCGCCGGTGGGCGAGCTGGCCGAGGAGGCCGCCGACCACGTGGAGGTGGTGCGCCGGCTGTGGGACAGCTGGGAGGACGACGCGGAGATCCGGGACGTGGCCACCGGCCGGTTCGTCGACCGCGACAAGCTGCACTACATCGACTTCGAGGGACCGCACTTCAGCGTCCGGGGGCCGTCGATCACCCCGCGTCCGCCGCAGGGACAGCCCCTTGTCACGGCCTCGGCCGGCACGGTGGCCCCCCGCGCCGCCCTGGTCGACCTCGTGTACGTCACCCCGCGCGACCTGGACGAGGCACGGGCCGCGGCCGCCGTGCTGCCCCCGCCACCCGGCCTTCGGCACGTCTTCGCCGACCTCACCGTGTTCCTGGACGAGGACGGCCCGGCGGCCGCCGCCCGCCGCGACCGGCTCGACCGGGTCGCGGGCGCCCCAACCCCCACCGACGCCGCCACGTTCAGCGGGACCCCCGCCGAGCTCGCGGACCTGCTTCAGGAGTGGCGGGAGACGGGCCTGACCGGTTTCCGGCTGCGTCCCGGCGTCATGGCCCACGACCTGCCCGCCATCACCCGCCGGCTGGTGCCCGAGCTCCAGCGGCGCGGCGTGTTCCGCAGTACGTACGAGGCGTCCTCGCTGCGCGGGCTGCTGGGTCTGGAACGCCCCGCCAACCGCTACGCCGCCGCAGCCCTCACGGCCTGACCCCGGATCCGGAACCGGAAGGACACCATGAGCACCAAGCCGCTCAAGCAGATCCATCTCGCGGCCCACTTCCCCGGGGTCAACAACACCACGGTGTGGAGCGACCCCGCGGCCGGCAGCCACATCGAGTTCGACTCCTTCGTCCGCTTCGCGCAGACCGCCGAACGCGCCAAGTTCGACTTCCTCTTCCTCGCCGAAGGGCTTCGCCTGCGCGAACAAGGCGGGAAGATATACGACTTGGATGTGGTCGGGAGGCCGGACACCTTCACCGTGCTCGCCGCGCTGGCTGCCGTCACCGAGCACCTCGGCCTGACCGGCACCATCAACTCCACCTTCAACGAGCCCTACGAAGTGGCCCGCCAGTTCGCCTCCCTGGACCACCTCTCCGAGGGCCGGGCCGCCTGGAACGTGGTCACCTCCTGGGACGCCTTCACCGGGGAGAACTTCCGCCGCGGCGGATTCCTGCCCCGCGAGGACCGCTACACCCGGGCCCGGGAGTTCCTGGCCACCGCGACCGAGCTGTTCGACTCCTGGGACGGCACCGAGGTCACCGCCGACCCCGTCTCCGGCACCTTCCTGCGCGACGCACGCGCCGGGGCCTTCGCCCACCAGGGCCGCCACTTCGACATCGAGGGCCGCTTCAACGTGCCGCGCAGCCCCCAGGGCCGCCCGGTGGTCTTCCAGGCCGGCGACTCCGACGAAGGCCGCGAGTTCGCCGCCGCATCCGCCGACGCCATCTTCGGCCGGTACGCAACCCTGGAGGAAGGCCGGGAGTTCTACGCCGACGTCAAGGGACGCCTGCCCCGGTACGGCCGCCGCCCGGAGGAGTTGCTGATCCTGCCGGCCGCCACCTTCGCCCTGGCCGACACCGACGCCCAGGCCCGCGAACTCGCCCACGAGGTACGGCGCTCCCAGGTCAGCGGGGCCACCGCGATCAAGTACCTGGAACACGTCTGGAACCGCGACCTGTCCGGCTACGACCCCGACGGGCCGCTCCCGGACGTCGACCCCGACCCCGGCGAGAACACCATCGCCCTCGGCCGCGCGAGCGTACGGCAGTTCCGCGACCCGCTGGCCACCGCGCGTCAGTGGCGCGAGCTCGCCGAGGCCAAGAACCTCTCCATCCGCGAGCTGGTGATCGCCACCACCGCCAAGCAGACCTTCGTCGGCTCTCCCGCGACCGTCGCCGAGTCCATCAACAGCCTGGTGCAGGCGGACGCCGCCGACGGCTTCATCCTGGTCCCGCACATCACCCCGGACGGACTGGAGGGCTTCGCCGACACCGTCGTCCCCCTCCTTCAGGAACGCGGAGTCTTCCGCAGCGAGTACACCGGCACCACCCTGCGCGACCACCTCGGACTCGACGTGCCGGCGGTCCGGCCGGCCGGCGAGCGGCAGGCCACGGCCTCGTGAAGTTCCTGGCCATCACGCTGATCGTGCACGCCCCGGACCCGGTCACGGGCCGGCTGACCCCCGTCCGCAAGCGGTTCCGCGAGGTCGTCGACAGCGCGCTGGCGGCGGAGGAGCTCGGCTTCGACGGTTTCGGGGTCGGGGAGCGGCACGAGCGGCCGTTCCTGTCGTCCTCGCCGCCGGTGGTGCTCTCCCACATCGCCGCGCTGACCCGCCGGATCCGGCTCTTCACGGCCGTCACCACGCTGAGCCTGCTCGACCCCGTCCGGGCGTACGAGGACTACGCGACGCTGGACCACCTGTCCGGCGGCCGGCTGGAGCTGATGATCGGCAAGGGCAACGGCACGGCCCAGCGGGAGCTGTTCCACGTCACGCCCGAGGACCAGTGGGAGCGCAACAGCGAGGGTTACGAGCTGCTGCGGCGGCTCTGGCGCGAGGACCGGGTGACGGCGGAGCCCCGGTTCCGGCCGGCGCTGGAGGGCGCCGAGGTGCTGCCCCGCCCCGGTGGGCTGCCCCCGCGGGTGTGGCACGGCAGCGCGACCAGCCGGGAGTCCGTGGACCTCGCCGCCCGCTACGGAGATCCGCTGTTCTCCGCGAACGTCACCCATCCGATCGGCCCGTACGCCGAGCTGATCCGCCACTACCGGGAGCGCTGGGAGCACTACGGGCACGACCCGGCGCTCGCAGTGGTGGGCGCGGGTACGGCCGGCTTCCACGCGGCCCGCACCTCGCAGCAGGCGGTGGCGGCGTACCGGCCGGCCTTCGAGCAGTACCTCGCCTTCCACGAACAGGCCGGCGCGGAACCGGTGTTCCCGCACCTGGACGACTTCGTGGAGCGCAGCTCCGCGCTGATCGGCAGCCCCCAGCAGATCATCGAGAAGGTGCACCGCTACCACGAGCAGTTCGGCCACACCGTCCTGCACCTGCAGGCCGAGCCGGGCGGTTTCCCGCCGGCCGCCCACCGCGCCTCGCTGGAGCTGTTCCAGTCCGAGATCGCGCCGGTGCTGCGCCGCGAGATCCCCGATCCCCCCTTCGCCGATCTGTAAGGAGACCTGGCCATGTCCGGCATCCCGCTCGGGGTCCTCGACCTCATCCCGATCCCCTCCGGCTCCACCGCCGCCGACGCCCTGCACAACAGCATCGATCTGGCCCGGCAGACGGAACGACTCGGCTACGCCCGCTACTGGTTCGCCGAGCACCACCTCAATCCCGGCGTCGCCGGAACCTCCCCGGCAGTGGTGCTGGCCCTGACCGCCTCCGCCACCTCCACGATCCGGATCGGCTCCGGGGCCGTACAGCTCGGCCACCGCACGGCGCTGTCCACGGTCGAGGAGTTCGGCCTGATCGACGCCCTGCACCCGGGCCGCCTCGACCTGGGCCTGGGCCGCTCGGCAGGCCGGCCTCCGCAGCGGGCCGGGGAGGCGGAGCCCTTCGTCGGACACACCCCGAACGGGCTGCGCATCCCGGAGCGCTTCTCCTTCGCGCACCTGGCGGCCCATCCCCGGTTCGTGCTCCAGCAGAAGCTGCTGAACCTGCCCGGTGCCCGGCCGCAGGACTACGGCGAGCAGGTCGACGACGTCCTCGCGCTGCTGCGCGGCGAGTACCGGTCCGGCGAGGGCATCGAGGCGCACGCCGTCCCCGGCGAGGGGGCCGACGTACAGGTGTGGATCCTGGGCAGCAGCGGCGGCCAGAGTGCCGAGACGGCCGGCCGCAACGGCCTGCGGTTCGCCGCGAACTACCACGTCAGCCCGGCCAGCGTGCTGGAGGCGGCCGAGGGCTACCGGGCCGCGTTCAAACCCTCCGCCGAACTGGACCGCCCGTACGTCACCGTGTCCGCCGACGTGGTCGTGGCCGAGGACGACGCCACGGCCCGCGAACTGGCCGCCGGATACGCGCCCTGGGTACGCAGCATCCGCACGGCCGAAGGCGCCATCCCCTTCCCGTCCCCGGCAGAGGCGCGGGCGCTGACAGGCACCTGGACGGACGCGGACCGGAAGGTGGTGGCCGACCGGGTGGAGACACAGTTCGTCGGCTCGCCGCGGACCGTCGCCGATCACCTCGAACGGCTCCAGGAGGCCACTCGCGCCGACGAGCTGCTGATCACCACGATCACGCACGACCACGCCGACAGGGTCCGCTCCTACCGTCTCCTGGCCGAGGAATGGCGCCGCCGCTGACGTGCCCGCCGGGCCGTGCGGGGCGCCGGCCTGCCTGCGTCGTCACCCCGATTTCAGATCGGCAGCGCGAGTGCTGGGCGTCCCATGCGGGAGGGGGGCAGGCCGCCTTGAGGGACCGGCCAGAGGTCTGGCAGGCATGCGCGGTGGCACTCGATCCGCGGCGACACCGCCGAGCGGCCGCCCGGGGTGACGGCTGGTTGGGGACCAGCTGGGGACCAGCGCCCCTGCCCGCAGGTGCACGACACGCGCATTCACGCACATCCCCCGCCCTCAAATACTTGCATATGTCCTATCGCGCCATGGTGGTCGGCCTGAGCACGAGCGCCTTGGCGGCCGGCCAGGTACTCAGGTAGTCGTCCACGCTCTGGTTCGGGTCGGCATTGAACCCGCCGGCCTCGCCCTCCAGGAACCTCCGCAGCGCCCCCGCGGCCGCATCGTGGTTGCGGATCCGCCACGGCGGACGGTTCTCGTGTGACCACCTGCGACCGCCACGACCCATGCGCCTCCCGTGACCTGCGCTTTCCCCCTGTCTTTGCGCCAAGGGCCCCATTCCGGAAAGCGTCCGCACGTTCTTCGTCTCATGGCAGCCGCGTGCCGTTGACCAGCGGGAGACGTTGGTCTTGGAGCCCCCAGGTCCGCAGTCTGGTCCGGGAAGGTCCGCATCCTGGCGGTGTCGGCTCCTGGGGGCTCTCGCCATGTCGCGGATGGCGGATCGCAGCGATGGGCGCTGGCGAATGCGTCCATCGCTTCCGTCAGGGACACCGCCCCGCACTCCGAGGAGGGCGGTTACGTCAACTTCATTGGCCGACGAGGACGAGATCCTGGCGGTGATGCTCGCTGACAGCGGAGAGACTATTGCGGACCTGGCCGTGCTGCGGAGCCAGACCGAAGTGTGCGGCTCCGTCGCCTCGACACCGACGGCCTGGCGGCTGCTCGCCGACGGTGACAGGCGGGCACTGAATTGTCTGCGTTCGGGCCGCGCTTCGGCTCGGGAAGCGCCTGTCTGCAGGCACCCAGACCGGGGGAGCGTGCTCGCCGCCCGGGTCGCCGGACGCATGCTGCCCGGCCTTGTCCTGGAGCTCGACGCCACGCTGGCGCCCCTCCGAGAAGGGGGCGGCGGCACCCACATGCAAGGGCAGTTTCGCGTTCCACCGGCTGGTGTGCTTCCTGGCCGCCACCAGCGAGGTGTTTGCGTGGCTGCAAGCGGCTGGACGGCCAGGTGGCCCTCACGGGATCGTCCTGGAACTTCCCGGGCCGGGGTGGACCTGACCAGCAGGATTCATCTGGCCTGCGACGCCTTCGGTCGCCCGCTCACGCTGCTACGCCGTTGGAGCGAATCCACAAGCCGACGGGATTCCGGGCCCGGTCCGGAGGGGGAGACCCAGCATTGTGACAGGCCATGTAGCAGGACACGTCATTCCGTACGAGGTACAGGGCAACGGTCCGGAGCGGGTCCTCGCACTCCACCACTGGCTGAGCGACAGGTCGAGTTTCGGCCATCTGCGGCGGTACCTTGACGGAGGCGCGTTCAGTTACGCCTTCGTGGACTGCCGTGGGTACGGCGAGGCGATGGACACCCCCGGTACGTACACGATGGAGGAGGTCGCGGCGGACGCCCTCGCCGTGACCGACGACCTCGGCTGGGACACCTTCTCGGTCATCGGCCACTCCATGGGCGGCAAGGCGGCGCAGCTGATGTTGCTGGACGCCCCCTCGCGGGTCCGCTCGATCGTCGGCATCTCGCCGGTACCCGCGTCCGGGTTCCCGCTCGAAGGGGAGATGTGGGAGCTGTTCGTCGGGGCCGTGGAGGGTTCCGGCAACCGTAGGACGATCTTTGACGTCACCACCGGCGGTCGGCACGACGATGCATGGCTGGATGCCAGGGTGAGCGGCTCGGAACGCTCCTCGTCGGCTGCCCTGCGCTCGTACCTCGAATCCTGGACTCGCGGCTCCGACATCCACGAGCGGATCGAGGGGAATCCGATCCCGGTGCTTGTCGTGGCTGGTGCGAACGACCCGGCGATGGGCCCTGACACCATGCGGTCCACCTGGCTGCAGTGGTATCCGAACGCTGAGCTCGAGGTCTTCGACGACGCCGGCCACTTCGCCCCGGATGAGAGCCCGCAGGCCCTGGCGGAAGTGGTCGAAAGGTTCCTCGGCCGCTAGTCTCCGCCTCTCGCTTGCGGCAGCGTCCGGATGCCGAGGGGAAACGCGAAAGTGCCTCCTGAGCTTGGGATATGAGGCCTGTCCAGGGACGCGCCTATAGCGGCCGGGGAAGACGTCCGACCGCTGAAGTCAGTTTGGGCACCGGCTGGTCTGCCGCCCCTGTCGGCGGGGCCGCAGGCCGGGCGCCCGTGTGGCTGCGCCAGCGCGTGCGGTGAGGTCGCGGTTGCACGGTGGCAGAAAGGCCGGGGCAGACGATTCGGCCTGCCATTACCAACCGGCGTCCCGCTGCGTGCGCGGGCCTGGACCGAACGGGGCTGGTGTGGGGCATGAGCGGGCCGGGTCAGCCCTGTGCCTTGATGTGGTCGATGACGGCGGTGAAGGCTTCGGTGGGTGAGAAGTCCACGTATTCGCAGTCCTCGAGGGCCACGGGGACGTGCCCGGACGGCCAGTAGAAGGCCTGGCCCGCTTCGTAGGTCTCCTCCCCGTCCTTCGTCACCATCTTCAGCCGCCCTTTGAGCATGTAGCCCCAGTGAGGGCAGGCACAGAGGCCGTCGGGCAGACCGGTCAGGGCAGGCCCCATGTCGGTGCCCTGCGGAAACCGAACGAAGGCAACGGACAGTCCGTCTCCGATCGCCTGCGTACGGACTTCGACGCCTCCGCCGTCGATCACGACCGGTGTGTCATCCCGCGTCGTCGCCGTCATGGCCCTCTCCGTTCGCTGGGACTACGGATGTCCTTCCTCCAGGCTGGCCCCGGCGGACGGATCGCGCCAGGTCGCGAGTGGGGGGCCCAGGGGCGGACGCGTTCGAGCTGGGCTGCGAGGCGCAGGAGGGTTGCCTCGTCGCCGAAACGGCCGAGGAAGTGGACGCCGATGGGCAGGCCGCTGCCGGACCACTACAGGGGTACGGACACGGCGGGGCCGCCGGTGATGTCGGCGACGACGGCGGGGAAGGCGACGAAGGGGGCGCTGCGCTCGGCGGCGCGCAGGCCGTGTTCCCAGTACGCCCGGGTGAGGGTTCGAGCTCGCCGGGGGCGGGGTTCGCGGCCCAGTCCGGCGAGGAGCCCGAGGGCGTCAGGGCGTGTTCGCAGGCCAGCGACCACAGCGCCTCTCGCGAACGCCGTGACCAGCTGGTTTCCCTTGCTGCGGGGCCGGCGGGTGGGGGAGAACCGGCCCCCGTTTGACATGGTTCGAACGGATGGCAGGGTTGTATCTGGGGCCAGTGTTGGGAGGCTCGGCATGGTTTCCGGTGGGGCACGATGTTCCGTAGCACGGCAACTTCCGCTCAGGCTCACGGTCGGCGCGTTCTTCCTGAACTCCGGGCTCTCGAAACTCGGTGCGGACGAGGCCACCGCCGAGAGGCTGCAGCAGTTCGCCGCCACGACCTACCCGTTCCTGGGCAAGCCCGACGCCCAGAAGTTCGTACGGTTGCTCTCCGGAGGGGAGCTCGCCATTGCCGCCACCCTGCTCCTGCCGGTCGTCCCTGCCGCTGTCGCCGGGGTTGCGCTGACCGCGTTCTCCGTTGGCACCGTCGGGCTCTACCTGCGTACACCGGGGATGCGGAAGGAAGGCAGTCTGCGCCCGACCGAGCAGGGAATCGTGCTGGCCAAGGACGTCTGGATGCTGGGCATCGGCATCTCCCTCATCGCCGAGGGCCTGAACGGACACCGGTGACGCACCACGAGCACGTCGGCCGCCAGGGCTGCCGTACGCGCTCCGTGACCGCCATCGCATCCGTCCTGGTCGAAGGGGCAAGTCAGGGGCGCACATGGCCATGACCAAATGGTTCTTCGAGCCCGGTCACACCGCGGCGGAGTTCCGTGCCAGGCACATGATGGTCACCTACGTGCGGGGGCAGCTCAAGAACGTGCACGGCTTTCTGGAGGTCGATGCCGACGAGCCGGAGAAGGCGCGCGTCGAGGCGACGGTCGACGCGACCCAGGTGTACACCGGTCAGCCCCAGCGCGACGCCCACCTCCGCAGCGCCGATTTCTTCGACGTCGAGCACCACCCGACCTGGACGTTCGTCGGGTCGCGCATTCACCAGGTGAGCGGAACCGAGTTCGAGGTGACCGGAGATCTCACGGTACGTGGAGTGACGCGCCCCGTAACCTTCGACGTCACCTACTTGGGACAGTGGGATACGCCTTGGTGGGAGGAGGGGCGGGACCTCGGGCCCAGGCGACGCGCCGGTTTCGCCGCCACAACGCGTATCAATCGGCATGACTTCGGTGTGAGTTGGAACGATGTCGTCGACCACGGCGGCGTGGTCGTCAGCCCCATGGTCGATGTGACGGTCGACGTCGAGGCCGTCCTCGAGCCCATCGGAACGGCCGCCTAGTCGGCCGGGCCGTAGTGGAATCCGAGGTGGCCGACGTCGTCGAGCTCCGACGGGGTGCCTGTGGGTCGGAAGACCCAGTCCGGGTTTTCGGCACGCAGCTCGGTGGCGCGGCGGGTGAGGGCCGTTCGCCCGTGGTTGAGCGCCCTGCAAAGGAGGCTTGACCTCAATCGGGCTTGAGGTGTGACGATGATCCACATGACCACGGAATCCACAGTCCGCGCGGCAGACATCGAAGCGATCGGCCGGCTCGTCGCCACCGTCGAGCACTCACAGCAGAACAAGGACCCCGAGGAGTTCCTCGGCCTCTTCCATCCGGAGGCGATCTGGACGACGGCCCACGGGAAGGTCCTCATCGGATTCGACGCGATCGCAGAGTTCACCCGCAAGGTCCTCCCCTCAGCGAGCTGGGACGGCAAGGTCACCTACCAGGTGGACCACGTGCTCTTCATCCGCCCCGACGTCGCGGCGGTCAAGGTCCGTCAGCGTTACCTGGCCCCGGGCGAGGAGAGCGAGGGCGCCCCGCTGTACGTGATCTCGAAGCAAGCCGACGGCCGCTGGCTGCTGACCGCCTGCCAGAACACGGGAGTTGTCGCCGACTAGGGGGAGTTGGAAAGCTGTCACAGCGTGAGGAGTAACGGTCTTAGCTCCTCTACACTCCTATACTTTGGCCCATGTAGTCCATGACGAAGGCGTGCCGCTGAGCAGGATGCCGAGGGCCTCACCGCGCTGGTGCAGAGGTCCAGCGCCTATCAGGGGCCGTACGCCACGGTGATTTCCGGCTACCGGGTCACGGCTGACTGCATCGACCGGCATCAGGTCTTCGCGGCGATCGAGACGACCGGGCCGTTGGCTTCCGGCCGATCATTGTTGTCAACCACCGTCCAGCCATCCGCCCTGTCGCCACTACCCTCCGACCTCCTCGAACGGCGCACCTGGTTCAGGACCCGGGGTCGGTGACCTCGCACGGGTCGGGGGTGACGTCGCAGGGGGCAGTGGACAAGTCCATGTCCCGGACGTCGCAGGCGATCCGGCCGAGGAGGGTCCGGAACGCTTGGCGCTCATTCTCATCGAGCGCCCCAAGGAGCCGGTCTTCGGCTTCCTGTACCTGCCGCTGCAGCTCCTGGAAGGTGTTGACGCCGTGGTCGGTGGCGACGATCTTGCGCTGGCGGCGATCGGCGGGGTTGAGCCGGCGCTCGACCAGGCCGGCCGTGACGAGGTCGTCGATCAGGTAGGTCATGACCGTGCGGTCGATCCCCAGGTACGTCGCCAGGGCTAGCTGATTTTGCTGGTCGCCTCGGGTGACGACGGCGAGCGTCTGGTAGCCGCGGGCGCCTTGCGGGACGCCGTACAGGACCGACGCGACGACGGTCCTGTACGCGCGCATCAGGACGAGGAGGGAGAGACCGAAGTCCCCCGCGACGTCGACACCGCCGGCGACCGGCGTGGTCGGTGTCTCCGCACTCATAACAGGAATGATACCCGCCCATTCATTGTTGAACAGATCGTCTGCGCAGCATGCGATCTATCGGACAGCGCACTTCCGCGACGAAGCGCCGCAGATGAGAAGGCAACCGTCATGCTCAAGATCGGCATCATCCTCGGCAGCACCCGCCCCAACCGCAACGGCGAACAGGTCGCGAAGTGGGTGCTCGACACAGCCTTGCGCCGCGACGACGCCGCGTTCGAGCTCATCGACCTCCGCGACCACCCCCTGCCGCACTTCGATGAGCCGATGCCGCCGATGTCCGGCCAGTACCAGAACGTGCACACCAGGCAATGGGCGGCCAAGATCGGGGCGTTCGACGGGTTCGTCATCGTGACACCCGAGTACAACCACGGCATCCCCGGCGTGCTCAAGAACGCCATCGACTACCTGTACGCCGAGTGGAACAACAAGGCGGTCGGCTTCGTGTCCTACGGCGGGGTCGGCGGCGTCCGGGCCGTCGAGCACCTGCGCCTCGTCGTTGCCGAGCTCCAGATGGCCGACGTACGACAGCAGGTCGCACTCTCGATGATCACCGAATTCGAGAACTTCAGCGCCTTCAAGCCTGGGGCCCACAGCCTGACCGCCCTGGAAACGATGCTCGACCAGGTCATCGCCTGGAGCGCCGCGCTCGCACCGCTGCGCACGGCCTCGGCCGCCGCTGCCTGAGCCGCCCGCCGGCTGTTCCTGCAGATCATCCTCCCAACGCATCACCGGGTTCGTGGACGACAGGAGTTCGACATGAGCGAAGCACTCGACCGGAACGCGAAGGTCATCGCGGAGTTCCGGGCGAACGAGGGCAGGGTCGGCGGGGTCTTCGAGGGCGCTCCGCTGGTCCTCGTCCATCACCGCGGACGCAAGAGTGGGCAGGAGCACGTCAGCCCGATGATGTACCTCCCGCACGACACCGCGCCGGACATCGTCTATGTCTTCGCCTCCAAGGGCGGAGCACCCACCGACCCGGATTGGTACCGCAATCTGACCGCCGCCGGTGAGGGCACCATCGAACGCGGCACCGCGACCTACCAGGTGACCGTGCGCGAACTGACCGGCGCCGAACGCGACCGCATCTACGCCGAGCAGGCACGGCGTTACCCCGGCTTTGCCGAGTACGCACGAAAGACTACTGGAATCCGCACCATTCCCGTGCTCGAACTCCGGCAGGCGTAGCCCACCCCCCAGAGGTCGCCCCGCGCGCCGTCCGCGTCAACACCGTCTCACCGGGCTTCATCCAGACCACCGCCGCAGACAACCTGGTCGCCAAGATCGCCCAGGAGGCCGGCGCCACCCGGGAAACCGCCCTGGACCGCCTCATGGGCTCACTCGGCGGGATTCCCCTCGGCCGCCCCAACCGACCGGAGGAAGTCGCTGAACTCGTCGCCTTCCTCGTATCCGACCGCGCCTCGGCCATCGTCGGCGCCGAACACGTCATCGACGGCGGTACCACCCCCGCCGTCTGAGCCCCCACAGTCAGGAGGACCGTCATGCCGAGCCATCAGCCCCACACCATAGCCCCGAGCGACTTGCCCAAGACGATCACCCGCTACCTGCGGGCCCACCGGGACCACGACACCTCGACCGCAGTCACCGCCTTCACCAGCGACGCCACGGTGACCGATGACGGCAAGACGTACCAGGGCGCCACTGCAATCGAACGGTGGCTGGACCGCTCCGCCACCGAGTTCACCTACACCATCGAACTCACCGAAGCGCAGCAGATCGATCCTGCCCACTACGTCGCCACACATCACCTCGAAGGCAACTTCCCCGGAGGCAGCGTCGACCTGCGCTATCAGTTCAGCCTCCGCGACGAACTGATCGAGCGCCTGGTCATCGAGCCCTGATCCGTCTGGGCGTGCTCCCTCCGGCCCTCAGTGGTCGCGGCAGCGGCAGCGTCCCGTCCGAACGGCCCGGGCACACCAGCCAACTTCCGGACCCTGTTCAAGGCGCACCTCAGGGTTCCATCCGGTCCCCGGCTCCCACGCAGTGCCGTGTGCTCGTGATGCCGTAGTCCTTGCGGCTGATCGGCACCGAGTCGCCCAGTGCCAGCGCCCGCCCCACACGCTCCTGCGCGCGCGACCCCGACAGCAGCCCCCGCACCTGCTGCCAACCGGTCCTAGAACCCAGTCGGCCCCCGCGTGACACCTGGGGCGCAGCATCGTTGAACGGTGCAATCCCGATCCGGGCCCGGAACGTCATGGCCGACCCGCGGGACGTCGGGACAGGTGCGTGGTGCCGATGGTCCCTCCGGGCCGGGTTCAGCCGTCGGGGCGGGACTCCGCCGTGTGCCGAAGCGTAACGAGCAGGCCGGACCGCTGCGTACTGCTGAGGCGTCGCCCCCTGCGGACATGGACGGACAGGAGAATCCGTGGTCGAGGTGATGGCGATGACCCCCGTCAGGGAGGACGGCAGACTGGGAAGCGCCGACGCTCATCCCGCCTTCGCCGACCCTGCGTATGTGCTCCGCCGTGACGCCATTGCCGCCGGCGCCGCAGGGCATCGGGTGGGCGCGCCGTCGCCCATCGTCGAGTACACGGCTGCCGAACACGGGGTCTGGAGGCGGGTGCACGCAGCTTTGGCGGGAGCACGCGAGGGGCGCGTGTGCCGTGTGGTGGAAGAGGCCTGCCGACAGGCGCCGATTCCCTCCGATCGCGTGCCACAGCATGCCGAGGTCGGAGACCGGCTGCGTGAGCTGTCGGGGTTCACCTTCACACTGGCCGGAGGCATCGTGCCCAACAAGCGGTTCCTGGGCGCGATGGCCGACGGCTACTTCCACGCCGTGCAGTACATGCGGCACCCGGCTGTGCCTCTGTACGCGCCGGAGCCCGACATCATCCACGACGTCTTCGGGCACGGCATCCATCTGAGCAGCCCCTGGTTCGCCGACCTGTACCGCACCGTCGGCAGGGCGGCCCGCCGTGTGGACAGCGACGACGCCCTCGATCTGATCAGCCGCGTGTACTGGTACAGCCTCGAATACGGCGTCGCCCGCGAGAACGGCACGGTCAAGGCCTACGGAGCGGCGTTGTTGTCCTCCTACGGAGAGCTGCACCGCTTCCACCGGGCCCGCATCCGCCGATGGAACATCCTCGACCTCGTCCGCCAGCCCTACCAGGTCACCGGCTACCAGCCCCTCCTGTTTGCGGTGGACTGCCTGGACCACCTCGCCGAGGAACTGCACGCCTTCCTCGACGACTTCGACGAAACCGCCCGCGAACGACACGGCCTCCCGCCCCTGAGCCGGCGGGGCTCCATGGGCCGCCGCCCCGCCAGGCCCTGAACCGCCCGCCGGCCGTCATCGCCGCCCATGCCAAACGGGGCCCACCCAGAGGACCCGCGAACCCACGCCAGACTGGGAGTCCACGGTTGACCCCGCGGCGCCCTAGATCTGCAGGATCAGGCTCTCCACTTGCTCCAGGGCTGACACGCTGGTCTGCGCAGCATCGCGCGCCTTCACGAGCTTCTCCATCCACGTGATCCGCTCGTCCGCGGGCAGCGGTTCCTCGCCCAGCTGGGTGCGCAGACGGCGGGCCTCCTCGAAATCGGCGAGCAAAGCGTCGGCAGCGGCGACTGCGCTCTGATAGCTTCCCTCGGCCAACTCGACGCGGGCCGGCAGCTCCCTTCGGAGGCTGGCCAGCTGATCGCGCGGGTCCACAGGCGCATATTCGTGCACGGTGGCGCCGGCGTCGGCGGGATCGATGGCCCTGGAAGTCGACGGCCCTCCGCTCGCGCCCCCAGCAGCATGGGTCTGTGTGGCGCGGCCCAACTCCACGGGGAACATCTCGTCAAACCACGCCTTGTCGACGACGAAGGAGGTGGGGCGGCCGTCCATGTCCGGGACGAGCACCATTCCCGGCACGATCGCGGTTCGTGCCGTGTCGTCCCAGTACCGCTCGCCGTAACAGACCGGCCGACCCCCCTCGGGTGTCTCGGGTGGCTCCATCGCATCAGGGTGTGCCAACACAGCCCGCGCGAAAGCAAGGAGCAGCGCCCTGCTGACGTGCGGGGTCTGCTCGGTGTACGCCAGCGTCAGGGCCGCGAGCGCACTGGACGGGGTTCGGCGCACACCCTTGCGACTGTCTCCGGCCTCGCTGCCCTGGCCCGGTGTGATCAGCGGCTCAGGAGCATGCATCAGGTTCGGTGCCATCCGGCGCACCAGTGCGGCCCACGCGGTGGGATCGCCGGCCTCGGCCCCCAGGAACAGGTCCTTCAGCGACCTCGGGTCCTGCCCGGACCCTTCCTTTGCCTCCGGCACTCCGAACAGGCCAAGCGCGGAGAGAATGTTGGCCCGGTGCAGGTACAACTGGGCGATGGCCGCGGACCACAGCCTCGTGCGGGCCTCGGCGGTCTTGGCGCGGATCTGACTCCACGCCGGCTCCTGCAGCGCCCCTTGCACAATCGGCCAGAACCATCCGGTGTCACGGACCTGACGCCTCCCCGTCGACGGTGGAGCGGAGGGAACCTCGGGGAAGACGAGCGCTGTGATGGCCCGGATGGCCACGTCCCGCATCGTGACCGGCGAGACCTCCTCGCCTGGCGGCAGCAGGGAGGCCAGCGGATCGAGCGGCCCATTCGCAGTCAAGGCATCGCGCACGCCCCCCAAGTCGAGCAGTTCCGCCCCCCGCGCGGTGGGGAAGGTGTCGGCGAGCACTGCACCGAGCTGGCCCTCCTTGGCGTACGCGTCGACGAGCGTGGCGAACAGAGCGATCAGCCGTGCGTCTTCGTCGTAGGGCTGGATTCCGCGCAGGTGGTCGTTGACGTTCAGCGCCCGAAGCACGTGCTCCAGCGCCTCCGGCTTGCTGCAGCCGATGACAATCTCCATCGGAACGGTGGCGACCTTGGAGGCGCGCTTGGCCGCGTGCTCGGGTTCTGTCTCCTCCGCAGCACTGGCCTCGTTGAGGCCGGCCGAGACACGGTTGAGGATCTCGCGCTGGTTGAGCAGCAGCAGAGTCGGGTCGTTCTTCTCCTTCGGCAGCGGACACAGAGACTGGGGCATACCGGTGACCAGGTGTTCCGGGCGTAGTCCGAAGATATCGAGGCGGGCCAGCGCCCGGTTGTTGGCGGTCACCGCCACCATCCGCCACAGGCTGGAGGACGTACCGTCGGCAGTCTTGATCTGCCACTGCTGCAGCACGCTCATGCCGCGAGTGAGCTGCCCTGAGGCAACCAGGGACTCAGTGAGGTCGTAGCCTCGAGTCTTGCCTGCGCGCCGCAGGTTGGCCGCAGCGTAACGCTGGATGTGTACCGCCACCTCATACGGTTGCTCCGCGAGCGTCAGGGCTGACATGGGCTGACCGTTGTCGTCTACCGCCTGGACTACGGGGCGGGGCCGACGGTGCCCAAGCGCGGCCAGGAGGGCGTCACGTTCGCGCTTGGCATCCCTCACTTTCCGGGCTGCCTCAGCGAACTTCTCCCCCGCGGCGGCGAGCGCCTCGGCGGCATAGGTCTCGTCGCCGGGTGCGCGGCGGCGGGCGTCGCGCTCCTTTTCGGCGATCCTCTGTTCCTTCTCGGCCTTCTCCAGCGCCGTTTCGGCGGCGATCAGGGCTGAGACGCGTTGCGTTGCCTCCGGACTGGGCGGTGTCCAGGAGCTGACCGTACGGTCATTGAGGTCCCACGGCACCACGGCAGCACCGTGGACGTCACAGATGAGGAGGAGGACCGTGTCGGCGCCCGCCTGCACCGGCCGACACGTGTTGGGGCGCAGGACCTTCTTCCCTCCTACGGTGGCCACGATCTTCTTGATCTCAGTGTCGCCGAGGGCGGTGGCGAGGCCCTCGGTGATCGCAATACGCGGGGGCGGGACCACGCCGTGCTGCTCGCAGGTGTTCTCGACCGCGTCAGCCAGGTGCTTAGCCCAGGTATCGGTGCCGATGTATGGGTAAACGCCATCGGGTCGTTTGTAGGCCACGGGACTGTCGCCTTTCCCCGGCAGGCGCCGGGCGAAAAGCACGCTCTGCCTCTGCGGGAGCGTGACACGCGCCCGAAGGCCAAAGCCTCGCGCCAGCGGGATGCAGGCCGCTCACAGTGGGAGTGCGACATGTTCCGCTCCGTACGATCCGACTGCCGGCGCCCGTAGAAGGATCGGCCCGAACAGCACCCCGTATGGTGCCTGGGCATCTCGCGACTTGCTCCTGCTCCGCCGTCGGCGGCATGAGGCGGACGACGGTGACGAACCACCGACGTGCAGAGGGGAATCTGCCACCAGAAGGAGGGCTGAGCGGCCAGGATCCGTATGCGCTCACCCCATCGGGTGATCTTCTTGGCGAATCACCTCATTGGGAGGCGCATTGGGAAATAATCCGGCCTCCCCATTGTCCGTCGAGGAGGTGGGAACGCTCTTTGCCGGCTCCGGGGCGGCGAGCGGAGATCAGCCGGGACAGAAGCGGCCGTCGCACGAGTTGGCGTGCACGTCCGCTCGGTCATAGGCCAGGCAGGCACTTGGGGCGCCACATACCCGAGCGCACTACCGCGCCGCTGCCCACCGGCTGGACTACACCGCAGGGCAGCTCGACGACGAGCGCAGGTCCCGTGTCCCCGTCGACCCGGGTGCCCTCATCAAGCAGCTGGACGGGCTCGCGGACGGGGAGCCCGGCGGGCATGCAGAGGGCCGTGAGGCCCTGGGACGGTGCCGGGGCGGGTTGACCGGCAAGCTCCATCTGCTGGCGGATTACCGCCGCCGGCCCTTGGTTTGGCTGACCGGCCCCGGCCGGCGCGGGTACACCCCGATGTTCATCCCGTTCAGGCAGGCCCTGAACGGGGGCCGCGCCGGGCCCGGGCGCCCCCGGAGTCGACCGGGCCGGGCCCGCGGCGACACGGCGTACTCCAGCCGTGCCGACCGCGCCTACCCGCGTAAACGCGGAATCAAAGCAACAAGTGCGCAGCCGGACGACCAGCGCGTGGAGCGCCGCAGGCGCGGCCGGGGTCGGTGTCAGCGGCGGCCGATGATCCCCGCGAACAGTGCCAGGGAGACGGTGCCGGACTTCTTGGCAGCCGCGCCGACGGCGCCCCAGCTGCCGATGGACTGCCCGTAGTTGGCCGTCAGAGCGGCACCCGTGGCTGCGGTCTTCGGGTCGGACATGTCCGTGCCGGAGGCCAGTTCCACGACCAGGGGGACCTGGGTGGAGAGGTTGACCGAGCCCTGAAGGACCTTGCCCGCGATCTTTCCGGAGGTGGCGGATCCGCTGACGACCTTGGCGCCCTTGGTGCCGATGTAGTTGAAGACGGCCGAGGCATCGGAGGCGGCGGAGCCGCCGGTGGTGGCGAGGAAGGTGCGGCCGGCGGTCTTGGAGACGACGCTGGCCTTGGAGACCGCGTTGCCGGCGGTGCCGATCGTCTTCATGGCGGCTCGGCCGGCCTTCAGGCTCTTGGCGACCGCACCGATCCCGGGGAGGGCCGCGAGGGCGTCGGCGCCGAGACCGGCGAACGTCGTGGCGTCCCAGTCGCCCTTGATGGACGCGTCCACCGTGTGCGCTCCGAGCGAGGCGACAGCGGTGACGACGGCGATCGGCCCCGCGATCGGGGTGAAGACCGGGATGAGGGCCAGAACGCCGGAGACCGCGGAGACGATGCCCAGAATGTCACCGAACAGCGACCAGAATCCGCCGCCCTGCTCGGCGGCCGCCTTGCGCGCGGCCTCGGCCTTGAGCCACTCGAACTCCTGGCCCCGCGTCGTGATGATGCGGGTGAATTCGCGGTCGGTGAGCAGGGCCTGGAGCTGGAACTCGGCCTGGAGGGCGATGGCGGTGTCGATGAGGTCGTAGAGGTAGCCGTCGGGGATCCGGTCCCGGGCGTAGCCGTTGTCCTTGAGCCGCCAGTAGTTCCCGGTGAAGCTCATGCCTCCCATGGCGAGGGAGTAGTTGGGGCCGGTGTTGCGGGCGATCTCCGGGTGCATGAACGACATCACGCCCTGCACCGAAAAGCGCAGCCACTCCAGGTCGCTGCTTGAGGGCGGGAAGGGCGATTCCGCGGACGGTGCCCACTCCTGGAGCTGCGTGTACTGCTTCTCCAGGTCGTCCTGGAGGGACTGCGTGAAGGCTTCGGCCTGGCGCGCCGCTTCCGGGTTGGACTCCAGGTAGGCCCGGTACTCCTCGTCCAGGCGCCGTAGGGCGGAGAGGATCTGGTTCTCCTGGAAGACGAACATCCGCAGCAGCTGGTCGATCTTGTACCGGTCGGCGTCGGTGAGCGTGTTCGGGTCCCAGCCCCAGATCCTCAGGGCGTCCCGCTCGTTGCCGGTGTACATGTTGAGTTCGGAGTGGATGGCGCCGACGTACTTGTCGCTGCCCGGGTCGAAGCCGAGGCTGTAGAGCTGCTCGCTGATCTGGTACGAGATGCGCATCGCGGGCTGATCCCTTCTCAGGCGGCTTCGGCGAAGACGATGGTCCGGCAGACCTGGGCGAGGATCTCGACGCAGTCCTCCCACTCGGCGGTGTTCTCCGTGGCGATGGCGAAGTCCGCCATCGCCAGCCGGCCCGGGATGGGCACGAAGACGTGGAGCTGGCGCACGACGGTGGCGCCACCTCCCTCGCCCAGGAGGTTCACCGGCCGCTCCACCTTCCTCTCCTCGGTGAGCAGCACCGCCGGCCCGGCTTCGAGGCGGACGACACCCACCTCGGCATCCGGGTAAAGGGCGCCCATGGTGCGAGCCAGACGGTGCACGGTCAGCTCGTTCGACAGCTCACTGGGGCGCGCGGTCACCGTCAGCGTCACGGACGACAGCCGCTTCTCCGGTTCCTCGCGCGTCGGCCCGGAGAGCAGGGTGCCCGCGTAGACGGCGCCCGCCGCGCTGAGCATCTCGTACATCGACTGCTGCGCCAGGACGGCGTGCGCGATTTCCGCCTCCGACGGCTGCGGGTCGACCATGTTCAGCCGGTCGATCAGCCGGTTCGTGTTCACCTCCGCGGATACCGCGAAGTCGATGTCCTGAAAGTCCTCCGGAACTCCGAAGCTCAGCGGCAGATCGATCGTGGCGTCGGGCACGGGCACACTCCAGGGAGACTGGGGGAAAGGGCAGGACGTGCAGGAGCCGTCACGGGCACGATCACGGATCGTGCCCGGCTGCGCCATCCTCCGGAACTCTCCGAACACCCGACAAGACGGCCAATCAAGCCAAGGGTGACGAACGGCTCGTTTTGCGCGGCGGTGGGGGCCCGGCCCTCGGGGGGGTCGGAGGGCCGGGTGGGTGTCAGGTGTCCATGCCGAAGTAGTGGCCGAAGTAGTCGATGATCTCGGCGCTGTGGGGCAGCAGTTCGGGCAACTGGGCGGCCAGGGTCTCGCGGGTGGCCGTGGCCAGGGCGGTGGCGCTCGTGGCGGCGGGGCGGACGTACGGTTCGAGGCGCCTGATCAGCTCGTAGATGACCCGGCCCCCTCCCGCCTCGGGGTTGACCCAGGCCTCCAGGGTCAGGTCGCCGCTCGGGGCGACCGCCTGCTGCTTGCCCGCGGGCAGCGTCAGGTACTGGTCCTTGCCGTCGAACAGGAAGGCCCGGCCGCCAGTCGCGGAGTCCGCCTCGCCCAGGGCATCAGATGGCTGGACCTCGCCGTCCAAGGCGGCCGGCCACCGCCGCACGGGCCGGCCCCCGGGGGCCTGGCGCGACGCGGCGGCGGAGACCGTCAGACCCCTGCGGCGACCGCGGTCCCGAGCGCCAGGAGTACCAGCCCGGTGACCACGCGCAGCCCCCGCTGCACGGCCGGCCGGGTCATCAGGGCCCGGCCGCGGCTGACGCCCCAGGTGAACAGCAGGTACCAGCAGGCGTTCACGAACGCCCATACGGCGCCCAGCAGTGCGATCGAGGCGAAGGCGGGCCCGTGCGCGGTGACGAACTGCGGCAGTACCGAGACCGCGAAGACACCTGCTTTCGGGTTGCCCAGGTTCGTCGCGAGACCCGTGCCGAAGGCGCCCCAGCTGCCTGTGCGCGGGCCGTCCCGTCCCGGTGGTGCCGGGCCGCCGCGCTGCGCCCGGAGCGTGTTGACCCCCAGGACGACGAGCACCAGGCCGCCGGCGATCCGTACGACGGTGTAGACGCCGGGGTTGGTCAGCAGCAGCGTGGACAGGCCCGCCGCCGCCGACAGGGACCAGACGAGCAGTCCCACCGCGTTGCCGACGATGGTCGCCCGCGCGGCGCCCAGCCCGCCCTCCAGGGTCTGCCGCATCATCATCGCCTGTCCGGCGCCCGGCAGCATCGCCAGGAGCCAGGTGGTCAGGACGAAGAGCGGCAGCTGCGTGGGCATTACGGCCGCCTGACGCGGGCGGCGGCGGGTAATGCGTGGGTGTTGTCCATGAGCGGTTCCTTCCTTCGGTGAAGTCCGGGACGTCGTCGGAGGCGTCACGCGGAGGCTACGCGGCGGTGATCGCAGGACCGTCGGAGTCCGCCTCGTGCGAGCGGCGGCCGCACTCCGCCTCGCGGTCCCGGCCGTTTCTCGACCGGGAATCCGTTGCCCGTGAAGGTCCCCTCTGCTTATCGGAGAGGGAATTTCCCGTGAAGGGACCTTCTTCGCGGTGGTCACGATCGGCTCCGGCCGGGCCCGGTCCGCACGTATGCGCACGTGAGCGGCGTGCGGTAGTCGATCCCGCACCGACGTGGAGACCATACAAGGATCGACGCCACTCACGGGGCGGCATCTTGGGCTTTCCCAGAAGCAGTGAAAGTGCCTCTTCCGTTGCCTCTCCCGCAGTTCGGCCCCGGGGTAGCTTGAAGACCCCTGAGCGACTTTCCTATGGGTTAGGGAGTTCCCATGACCGGCGTCTTGCAAGAAACCGTCGACCGTAATATTCCGGCTGCGGCCGAGATTCTTGACTGCACGCTCCGGGACGGCAGCTATTCCGTGGACTTCAGGTTCACGGAGGAGACCATCCGAGCCGTCCTGACCGGCCTGGAGAACGCGGGACTGGGGCTGATCGAAATGGGTCACGGCCTCGGTCTCAACGCCGGCGAGGCGCTTTCCCGCCCCAGCCTCGTCGGTGACGAACGCTGCTTCGCCGTCGCCGCCGAGACGCTGCGCCGGGCGGCCTGGGGGATGTTCTGCATTCCCGGTCTCGCCGAGCCGGACCACCTCGTGCGCGCCGCCGACGCCGGAATGGGATTCGTGCGCATCGGCGTGGACATCACCGACGTGTCCCCGGCCGGGCACTTCGTCGAGCTGGCGAAGGAACTGGGCCTGCGCACGTTCGTGAACCTGATGAAGACCAACGTCCTCGACGAGGACGGGGTCGTGGCGGCGGTCCGGCGCTGCGCCGGCTTCGGGGCCGACAGCGTCTACCTGGTCGACTCCGTCGGCGGATTCCTGCCGCACGAGGTCGAGGAACTGTTCCGCCGGGTCGGCGCCGAGGTGGCCGTTCCGCTCGGCTTCCACGGCCACGACAACCTCGGGCTCGCCAATGCCAACGCACTGGCCGCCGCGACGGGCGGGGCGCGGTACGTGGACGCCACGCTCGACGGCATCGGGCGCGGTGCGGGCAACACCGTGACCGAGGCCTTCGCCGCGATCCTGACCCGGCACCGGGCCGGCGCCGCCTACGACTACCGGGCGCTGGCCCAGCTGAGCGAGACGGTCGTGCGCCCGCTCCCGCGGCTGCACGACGACCGGACCTTCCAGGTGCTCGGCGGGCTGACGCAGACCCACTCCAGCTTCTTCCCGCTGATCACGCGCTGCGCCGAGGCGGCCGACGTCGACGTCTTCGAGCTGATGACCGCCGTCGCGGAGGTGGAGCGCGTCCGTCCGACGGAGCAGCTGGTCAAGGAGCTGGCCGTCGCCCTGCGGCCCTGAACCCCCGGCGGGCCGGCCGCCGCGGGGCGGCGCTCCGGGGGCGGCTCGCCCGCCGCGCGTCCGCATGACATGCCTCACACGAAATGTCCGCACCATCCCGCCGGAAGCGGAGGGTTCACGCCACCGTGGCGGTAAACGCCAGGACCGATACCGGGATCATGCGGCTATACGAGGCATTCCCTTCCGACCGGGACGGTGGTACGAGGCACTTGCCTGCCGTCACAAGTGCCGATATGCCTCCAACCGGAACTCAACGCTTGATCGCACGAGGTTCCGTGGTTCAACCGACTCCAGTTAGGGTCGGGCCAGTCGGTACGCCGACTGATCCGCCGATATGTACCGATCCGGCTGACGGGGGCCAGGGGAATTCCCTACAGGGAATGGCTGCCGGCTGCGTACGGCACCGTCACTCCCCTCATGTGGCGGCGTGCGCGCGTATTCATATCTGGAGTAATTGAAGATGATGAACTGGGCGAATGTCGAGGACTTCGGAGTCCAGCTCCAGCGCTATCGGAAGCGAGCTCAGCTGAGCCAGAAGACCTTGGCCGACCTTTCCACGGTCAGCGTGCGGGCGGTGCGCAACCTGGAGCTCGGGCGGGTGGCCGCCCCGCGCCGGGAGACCGTACGGCTCCTCGCGGACGCGCTGGCGCTGACCACCGACGAACGGCTCTCCTTCGAACTCTCGGCGGGCGGCGAGGTCGACGAGGTGCTCTTCGAGGCCCTCGGCCTGCCGATCAGCGTCCTGGCCCGTCCCCTCGTCGGACGTGGCCGCGAACTCGATTCCCTCACCCGGCAGTTGCTGGACGACCAGCAGCGCATCACGGTCCTGTCCGGGTTCCCGGGCGTCGGCAAGACGCATCTGGCGGCCGCCGCGGCGGGTGCCGTCGAGGCGACGGGCTCCGCGGCGGTCCTCTGGGTCCGGCTACAGGAGGACTTCGACCGCGGCCCGCTGCAGGCCGCCATCGCCGACCTGCTCGTCGGCGAGGGCGCGGGCGTCAGCAGGCTCGCCCGGCAGATCGGCGACCGCGCCTCGCTGCTCGTCCTCGACGGCAACGACCACGGCCTGGTCCGTCGCGAGACCGTGTGGACCCTCATCCGCGAGTGCCCGCGCCTGAGCGTCCTGGAGACCGCCCGCGTCCCCCACGGCGTCTCGGACCACCACAGGTTCCTGGTGTCCCCCCTCGCCACCCGGCGCGCGGAGCCGCCGCAGGTCCCTCCCGCGCACGCGCCGGCCCTGGACTTCCTCCTGCGGCGCCTGGCCGACCTGCGGCCCGGCTTCCAGGCCGGCGAAGGCGAGCTGCGCAAGCTCGCGGAGATCTGCGCCCGGCTGGACGGCCTGCCCAGCGCCCTCGAGTCCGCCGCCTCCTGGGCCACCGTGATATCCACCGACGAACTGCTGACCATGGCCCGGGAGGAGCCGGAGGCCCTGGCCAGCCACCCCGCGATGCGGACCGACCCCGTGGCTGCGGCACAGGACGTACTCGCCCAGCAGACCCCCGTCATCCAGGACCTGGCCCTGCGGCTCGCAGGCCGGTCCGAAGGCTGGACCGTCGACCAGGTCGTCCGGCGGTCCGGGCTGCCCAGGGCGCAGGCGGCCCTCGCCCTCCAGTCACTTCTGCACGCCGGCCTGATCGCCGAGGTCCCCTCGAAGCCGGGCGGTCCCGTCCGCTTCACCCTCCTCAATCTCGTCCGGGCCGCGACGCGGGGCCGCTCCCCGCTCGCCCCCAGGCTCGCGCTGCGCGCGAGCTGACCCACCTTTCGCCATCTGTTCCTGGAAACGGAGTACCCATGCGCCTTTGCACCCTGACCGTGGACGGCCGGGAGGACGTCGGCATCGCGGTCGACGGCGGGATCGTCCGGCTCAGCGTCCTCGCCGAGCTGACCGGGACCGCGCTCGGTCCGACCCTCTTCGACATCGTCGTCGGCGACCAGCTGGGCAGCATCCGGGAGGCCCTGGCCGACCCGCAGGCCAGGGCCAAGGCCGTCCACTCCGCCGAGGTGGCCTTCGGGCCGATCTACCGCCACCCGCCCAAGCTGTGGGGAGTCGGGCTGAACTTCCGGGGGCACGCCGCCGACCTCGACGTCGAGCAGCCCGTCGGCACCCCCGGCTCGTACCTGCGTCCGAGCAGCTGCGTCATCGGCGACGGCGACGAGATCGTCCTGCCGGCCCAGTCGGACCGCGTCACGGCGGAGGCCGAACTCGGCGTGGTGATCGGCCGGACCTGCCGGGACGTCGCGCCGCAGGACGCGGCCTCCGTCATCTTCGGCTACACGACCATCCTGGACATGACCGCCGAGGACGCGATCCGGGTCAACCCGCGCTACATCCCGTGGTCCAAGGCGTTCGACACGTTCTGCAGCCTCGGCCCGTGGATCGTGACCCCGGACGAGGTCGCGGACCTCTCCTCGATCCGCATCTCCACGGTGGTCAACGGCGATACCATCGCCACCAACCAGGTCTCCGCCATGATGCGCGACCCGTACTGGCAGGTCGCCCACTTCTCGGGCGGCATGACCCTCGACGCCGGATCCGTCCTCTCCACGGGTACGCCCGGGGCCGGGGTCATCCAGGACGGTGACGTCGTCGAGGCCGTGGTCGAGGGGATCGGCACCCTCCGCAACACCGTGCGCCGCGCCGCGCGCTAGGGGGCGCACCCCCGAGGGCCGGCCACCCCGGCCGGCCCTCCGCCGCGGTCCCCGGTGTCCGGCCCCGGCAGTACCGCCCGTATCTACAGGCACGGCCGCTCCGATAACATGTTCGGCCTAACAATGATCACGTCGAAACATGAACATCGGCCGAAAAATTGATATCTGCGGTAACGCGAGTGTTCTCCGGAAAAGACGGCGGAACGGAGCCTCCCGTGTGGCGTCGGCCCCGGGTGGTGCTGTGGGCTGCCGCGAGCCTGATCGGCCTGGGGTTCCTCGTCGCCCTGGAGATCGCCTCGCGCCATTACGGCTCCCCGGGGCCGATCACCGCCCAGGCACGCGAGGTGATCTTCCCGCCCCGGTCGGGGACGGTGCTGTACGCCGCCATGACCCTGATGCTCGTGGTGCTCACCTGGCGGCAGCGGTTCATCGCCGTCGGCGCCGCGGTCGGCATCGACCTGGTCTTCTGGCTCGTGCGCTGGGCGGTGGGCGCCCCGACGATGTTCGGCAACGGCGCCCTGATCGTGACCCTGGCCTGCGCCGTCATCGCCGTCACCCGCCGCTCCGGCCGGGAGCGCACCCTGCTGCTGAAGGGCGTCGGACTGGCCCTGCTGCTCGTGACCGGCCGCAAGACCGGCTACACCTGGCTGGACATCACCGCGCAGACCCGCCCGATGGTGCTCGACCAGTACGTGGCGACCGCCGACCACGCGCTCGGCAACCCCTCATGGGTGGCCGGCCGCATCGTGCAGGCCACCGGCGCCGTCGGCGCCCACGTCCTGGACTGGGTGTACATCCAGCTGGCGGTCGGCGCGGTCCTCGTCGCCCTCTACCAGCTGCGCAACGTGGCGTCCGAGCGCCGCTTCCCCAAGCACCACCTGGTGCGCACCTTCCTGGTCGTCGGGCTGCTCGGACCGGGCATCTACATGATCTTCCCGGTGGTCGGCCCGGTCCTCGCCTACGGCGCCGACGGCGGCCAGTGGGCCCTGGCCGACCTCTGGCCGAACACGCCGCCGCCGCTCGGCACCCCGCAGGCGATGCTCTTCGACGGATTCACCCCGCGCAACTGCATGCCGAGCCTGCACACGGCGTGGGCCACCGCGATCTTCATCCATTCGCGGAAGGGCCCGCGGGCCCTGCGGTTCCTCGGTTCCTTCTGGCTGGTCGCCACCCTCGGCGCCACGCTGGGATTCGGCTACCACTACGGCGCGGACATCCTCGCCGGCGTGGTGTTCACGGTCACGATCGAAGCCGCGCTGCGCGCCGTCGACCGGGGCCGGGACCGGCGGGGGCTCCTGCTGGCCGGGTACGGAACGGCCGTGTTCACCGCGCTGCTGCTCTCCTACCGCTACCTGTCGCAGGAGCTGGCCGCGCTGCCGTGGCTGTGCGGGCCGCTGCTCGTCCTGGCGGCGGCCTCGGTGGTCTACGGCTACCTGCGGACCACGAGGCTGTGGGACCGCGAGGCCCCGCAGGCGGCCGTGCCGCAGCCCCGGCGCGAGCCTCAGCCCGAGCTGGTCTGAGCGGCCGGACCGTCCTCGGGGTCTTCCTGCGGCGGGTCCGTCAGCAGGCCGGTCCGCAGGGTCGCGAGGGTCCGGGTGAGCAGCCGGGACACGTGCATCTGCGAGATGCCGAGCCGCTCGCCGATCTGCGACTGGGTGAGCTCCTGGCCGAAGCGCAGGGACAGGATCTCCCGGTCCCGCTCGGGCAGCTCCGCCAGCAGCGGCTTGAGGGATTCCAGGCACTCGATGCGCTCGTAGACCGGCTCCTCCTCGCCCAGCGGGCGCTGGGCCGTACCGGAGTCGGCGTCGTCCTGCGCCGGGGCGTCGAGCGACCGCGAGGCGTACACCTGGGCGGCCCGGCGTCCCTCGGCCAGCTCGGCCTCCGTCAGTCCGAGCCGGTCGGCCAGCTCGGCGTCGGTGGCGCCGCGGCCCAGGTCCTGCTCCAGCTCGTCGGAGGCCTTGGCCAGGTTCAGCCGGAGCTCCTGGAGCCGGCGGGGGACCTTGACGGCCCAGCTGGTGTCGCGGAAGAAGCGTTTGATCTCACCGGTGACGGTGGGCAGCGCGAAGGTGGTGAACTCCACCCCGCGGCTGACGTCGTACCGGTTGATGGCCTTGATCAGGCCGATCGTGCCGACCTGGACGATGTCCTCGAAGGGCTCGCTGCGGCCGCGGAAGCGGCGGGCGGCGTACTTGACGAGGCTGAGGTTCAGCTCGACCAGGGTGTTGCGCACGTACGCGTACTCGGCCGTGCCCTCCTCCAGGGCGTTCAGCCGGCGGAACAGGGACCGCGAGAGGGTCCGGGCGTCGGCGGTGCTGGCCTTGAGCGGTTCGGCGAGCAGGTCCGCCACGGGCTCCCCCAGCGGTGTCGCCGGGTGGTCCTGCGGCGGGGCGGTACGGCAGGCGCTCCGCGGGGTTCCGCGGGTGGGGCGGGTGCGGGTCTGCTGGATTCGGGTCATGGAACGGACCTCCGACCCATGTCGGGTTTCATCCCTTTCATACCCGTTCCTCAGAGAACGACCCATCTTGGGCGGGCGCCTCAGGTGACCCGCACCACCACCAGGCTGGTGTCGTCGTCGGTGTCCCCGAGGACCGCCGACATCAGCCGGTCCGCCAGCTCCTCCGCCGGCTCCGGCCGCAGCCGCTCCACCGCCCGGCGCAGCACCTCCAGGCTCTCGTCCAGGCCCACGTGCCGGCGCTCGACGAAACCGTCCGTGTACAGCAGCAGGGTGTCGTCGGACCGCAGCTCCGTGACGGTCTCCCCGTACCCGGCCCCCGGCAGCGCGCCGAGCAGGATGTTGTGCATGCCCTCCAGGAAACGGGCCCGGCCGCCGCGCAGCAGCAGCACCGGGGGATGGCCGGCCCCGCACCAGTGCAGCGAGCGGTCCGCCGGGTCGAACAGGGCGCACACCGCCGTCGCCGTCGGCTGCCCGGGCGTGCGCAGGGCCACCTCGTTCAGCCACTCCATCAGCCGGCCCGGGGTGTTCCCGGTGAAGGCCAGGCCGTGCAGCGCCCCGCGCAGGGCGATCATGGCCGTGGCGGAGTCGATGCCGTGCCCGGCGATGTCCCCCACCGTGACCAGCACCTTCCCGTCCGGCAGCGACTGCACGTCGTACCAGTCACCGCCCACCCGGTACTCCGCGGCCGCCGGCCGGTAGCGGGCCGCCACCCGCAGACCGGGCGGGTTCTCCAGGGCCGGGGCCTCCGGGACGATGGCGTGCTGGAGGCCCAGCACCAGGTGGTCGCGCAGCTCGGCCTCGATCCGCGCGGCCGACAGCTGGTCGTACGTGGCGGTCAGCGCCACCTCCGTGTGGTGCTGCGCCGACACGTCCTGGAACACCCCGACGATCCCGGTCAGCGCGCTGCCCGTCAGCACCGGCTCGGCCGCCACCCGCACCCGGCGCACCCCGCCCCCCGGCCGCACCGCCCGCACCAGGACCTGCCCGCCCGCGTGCCGGTCGGTCAGGGAGGCCAGCAGGCCCTCCAGCCGTGCCCTGTCCTGCGGGTGCAGCCGCGCGCCCAGGTTGCGCAGGGGCACGGCCGGATCCTCCGGGTGCAGCCCGAAGACCGGGTACGCGTGCGCGCTCCACACGGTCGTACCGGCCGCGAGGTCCTCCTCGAACACCGCCAGCTGCTCCAGCCGCGCCAGCGCCCGGGTCAACGGCGGCCCGCGCCGGTCGTCGGCGTGCCACATCACCGCCGTGCGCCCGCCGCCCAGCGGAAGCACCCGCACCTCGGCCATCGCGTGCTCGGCCGCCGCCGTCCCGGCCTTCGCGGGCCTGGCGTTCGGGGGAGCGGCCGGCAGGACGGGGGCGTACTGCGGGGCACCGGTGGCGTTCGCCCGCGCGAGCAGCCCGACCAGTTCCTCGTACACGGAGGGGAAGAGCTGCGCGACCGGCCGCCCGACGGGCGCGGGGAGGCTGCCGAGGTAGCGCACGGCGGCGGGGTTGAGGTAGTCCACGGTGTGCGCCCGGCCGAAGCCCACGGCCTGGCCCCCGGCCGGGACCGTCACGCTGACGAGCATCGCCGGCATCACGAGCTCGGAGAGGACGGCGGTCAGCCGGGGCGGCGCGGCCGGCCCGTGGTCCCTGAGGTCCAGCACCTGCCCGGCCGGGCGGCACAGGGCCGCGACGGTGGCGCGCACCGTGTCGTCGAGGCCCCGGGGTCCGGGCCAGACGACCAGGGCGAGCCCCGCGCTCTGGCCGGACCGGTGGAGCGGGACCAGCCCACGGGCCGCCTCGGCCCGGGGACCGGGCAGCCGGCCCTCCGCCCCCGGGCCGTCGGGGAACCAGGTGGGCAGGCCCATCGTGAGCGTGCGGTGCAGCGGTCCTTCGGTCTCGGGCGGGACCCAGCGCCAGTGCGTGGCCTCCAGCGGGGGCGCTCCGGCATGCCCGGCCAGTTCCAGGCAGTCGGTCTCGGTCCGCCGCCACAGATAGACGGACTCGATGCCGAGCCGCCGCAGGCCGCCCTCCAGCAGGGCCGAGGCCGCGGCGTCGGCGGTGTCGGAGGTCAGCACCGCGGTGGTGCCCCGGCGGATCCGGCGGGCCTCGGCCGTCGGCACCGCCACCTCCGCCGCCCCCGGGCCGGAACCGTGGACGGCGTCCGGGCCGATCGCCGCGTTGACGATGTCCGCCGCGAGGTCGGTGGCGCTCAGCCCCGTCGACACGGCCAGTCTGAGCAGGTGGTCGTTCGCCTCGGCGGGCGGCACCGACAGCTGGGCCATCAGCACCCCGCAGGCCAGGTCCAGGAGACTGCGCCGGGCCCGGTCGGCGTGCAGGGCGGCCACCTCGGCCGTCAGGTCCGCGACGGTCGAGGCGAGTCCGCTCTCGGGCTGGGCCATGAGGCTTCCTCAGCGGGGTGTCAGCCAGGTGCGCAGGGCGGTGAGCAGCCGGTCGGGGGCCACCGGTTTGACCACGTAGTCGGACGCCCCGGCCGCCAGGGCCTCCGTCCGGTCGCCCGGCATCGCCTTCGCGGTCACCACCACCACGGGCAGCTCCGCCAGCCGGGGCATGGCCCGGATGGCCCGGGTGGTGGCGTAGCCGTCGAGGCCGGCCATCATCAGGTCCATCACCACCAGGTCGACCTCCGGGTGCGCGGCCAGCATCCGGATCGCGGCCTCGCCGTTGTCGCAGGTCAGTACCTGCATGCCCGCGGACTTCAGCACCTCGGTGAGGGCGTAGACGTTGCGGGTGTCGTCGTCGACGACGAGCACCGTCCGGTCCCGCAGGCCCTCGTCGTCCACCGGCGCGGCGAGCGCGGCGGCAATGGCATCGTCCTGCTCCTCCTCGCTCCCGGCCGGCGCCGGCCGGGCCTGCGTCCTGCCGTCGTGCTCCGGCAGGTAGAGGGTGAAGCAGCTGCCCTGGCCCAGCGTGCTCTCGGCGGTGAGGGTCCCGCCGAGCAGCTTGGAGACCTCGCGGCTGATGGACAGGCCCAGGCCGGTGCCGCCGTACGCCCGGTCGGTCCCGCTGTCGCCCTGCTGGAACGCGTCGAAGACGGACTCGAGCTGTTCGGCGGGGATGCCGATGCCGGTGTCGATGACCCGGAAGGCGAGGACCGGCCCCGCCCCGCGCAGCGGTTCGGGCACCTCCTGCGGGGCGGTCTGCTGGACGCGCAGGGCGACCCCGCCGGTGTGGGTGAACTTCAGGGCGTTGGAGACCAGGTTGCGCAGCACCTGGCGCAGCCGGGCCTCGTCGGTGACCAGCCCCTCGCCCGCCGACGGCGCCCCGCTCACGGTGAACTCCAGGCCCCGCTCGTCCGCGACGGGCCGGAAGGTGACGTCCACGTAGTCCAGGACCCGCTGGAGGGACACCGGCTCCGGGTGCACGTCCATCCGTCCGGCCTCCACCTTCGACAGGTCGAGGATGTCGTTGATCAGCTGGAGCAGGTCGGAGCCGGCCGAGTGGATGACGGCCGCGTAGTCGGCCTGCTTCTCGGTCAGGTTGCCCTCGGCGTTCTGCGCCAGGAGCTGGGCGAGGATCAGCAGGCTGTTGAGCGGGGTGCGCAGTTCGTGGCTCATGTTGGCCAGGAACTCCGACTTGTAGAGGGAGGCCCGGGCCAGCTCCTGGGCCCGCTCCTCCAGTTCCTGGCGGGCCTGTTCGATCTGGTGGTTCTTCCGCTCGATGTCCCGGTTGCGGTCGGCCAGCAGGGCCGCCTTGTCCTGGAGTTCGGCGTTGCTGCGCTGGAGTTCGCGCTGGCGGGCCTGGAGTTCGCCGGACCGGGCGCTGAGCTCGGCGGTCAGCAGCTGCGAGCGTTCCAGCAGCTCGTCGGTACGGGCGTTGGCGGTCAGGGAGCTGACGTTGACCCCCAGCAGCTCGGTGAACTGCTCCAGGAAATCTCGGTGCAGGGGAGCGAAGGGGCGCAGGGAGGCGAGTTCCAGGGCGCCGAGCACCTGCCCTTCGAAGACGATGGGCAGCACGATCAGGGTGGTGGGGTCGGCGGAGCCCGTCCCGGTGAGCACCGGTGCGTACCCGGGCGGCAGTTCGTCCACGACGACCACCCGGTGGTCGGCGGCCGCCTGCCCGACCAGGGACTGTCCCACGCGGAAGCGACGGGGCACGCAGGAGGGGTCGTCGGGCAGCCCGTACGAGGCGATCGCGACGAGTTCCGGTGCCTGGCCCTCGGCCCGGTCGGCGCCCACGGCGCCCTGCGGGCCGTCCTGGGCCAGGAAGAAGCAGCCGTACTGCGCGTGCACCAGGGGCGGCACCTCGCGCATGATCAGCTGGGCCACCGTGGTCAGGTCGCGCCGGCCCTGGATCCCGCCGGAGATCCGCGCGAGCTGGGTCTTGAGCCAGTCCTTCTCCTCGTTGGCCCGGGTGGTGGCGCGCAGCGACTCCACCATGGAGTTGATGTTGTCCTTGAGCGCGCCGACCTCCCCGGGAGCCTCGACGGTGACGGTACGGGTCAGGTCGCCGCGGGCCACGGCGCTGGTGACCTCCGCGATGGCCCGGACCTGGCTGGTGAGGTTCGCCGCGAGCTCGTTGACGTTCTCGGTGAGCCGGCGCCAGGTGCCGGACACGTCCGCCACCTCGGCCTGGCCGCCGAGCCGTCCCTCGCTGCCGACCTCCCGGGCCACCCGGGTCACCTCGGCCGCGAACGACCCCAGCTGGTCGACCATGGTGTTGATGGTGGTCTTGAGCTCCAGGATCTCCCCGCGGGCGTCCACGTCGATCTTGCGGGTGAGGTCGCCCTCGGCGACGGCCGTGGTGACCTGCGCGATGTTGCGGACCTGGTTGGTGAGGTTGTCCGCCATCGAGTTCACGTTGTTGGTGAGGTCCATCCAGGTGCCCGAGACCCCGTGGACGGTCGCCTGTCCGCCCAGGTTGCCCTCCGTGCCGACCTCCCGGGCCACCCGGGTGACCTCCTCCGCGAAGGAGGACAGACGCTCGACCATCGTGTTGATGGTGTCCTTCAGCTCCAGGATCTCCCCGCGCGCGTCGACCCTGATCTTCTGCGTGAGGTCGCCCCTGGCCACCGCCGTGGCCACCTGGGAGATGTTGCGCACCTGCGAGGTCAGGTTGTCCGCCATGCTGTTGACGGCGTCGGTGAGCTCGCGCCACACGCCCCCCACGGGCGGCACCCGCGCCTGCCCGCCGAGCCGGCCCTCCCCGCCGACCTCCTGCGCCACCCGGGTCACCTCGGTGGTCACGAGGGACAGCTGGGCGACCATGCCGTTGAAGACGGCCGCGATGTTTCCGGGCAGGCCGCCGGCGTCCTCCGGAAGCCGGGTGTCCAGATTGCCGTCGCGGACCGCCATCAGGCCCGCGAGCAGCTGTTCCAGCGTTCTGTCTGTCTCGTCCATGGCCAGTCCCGTAGAGGAGCCGTCGCCTCCACTGTGACACGTGAGGCTTCGTCCCGGAGTCCGGCGCCGCCCGCCGCCCGCCGCCCGCCGCCCTACTCCGTACCGGTGACGCGGCGGCCCCCGCCCGGCGTGCCTCCCGCCCGGCCGGGACCCCGCGCCCGGGAGGGCGGTAGACCTGGCTCCGCGGACGGACAGGGGCGCCGCGGGCAGGGCGGACGGACAGCGGGGAGACGCGATGGAGGGTACGGCGAAGGGCCCGGCGGCCGCGGGCGCGGCGGCGGAGCTGTTCGCGTGGTGGGCGGCCGGCCTCGTCCTCCAGGTGCTCTTCATCAGCACCCTGTCCTGGCCCGAACTGGCCGTCGCGGCAGCCGGCGCCGCCCTGGCGGCCGTGGCCGCGCGGGCGGTACGGCGCGCCGCGGGCGCCCGCACCGGAGGCCGCGCCCGGCTGCTGACCGCCCTGCTGCTGTTCCCCGGCGCCCTGCTCACCGACACCGGGCGGCTGACCGCCGCCACCGCCCGCGTCCTGCGCGGCCGGCGGGTCACCGGCCGGTTCCACACGGTACGGCTGCGCCCGGGCAGTGGCACGGCCTGGGTCTGCGGGCTGCTCTCGGCCACCCCGGGCCTGTACGTCGTCGAGATCGGGCCGCCCGGCGCCACCGCCCTCGCCCACACCCTGCCCGGCCGCCCCACCGCCCTCGAACGCGCCCTGACCAGCGGCGGCCGCGGATGAGCGGGAGCACGGGCGAGCAGTGGAACGTCTGGCTCGGCGCCGCCGCCGTCCTGCTGGTCCTCGGCCTGCCGCCCGGTCTGGCGGCCGGCTGCCGGGGCACCCCGCCGCAGCGGCTGGCCGGCCTCGCCCTGACCGGGACCACGGCCACCGTCGTACTGCTCCTGGCCGCACGCGGCTTCGGCCGCAGCGGCTACGAGGACCTCGGCCTGGTCCTGGCCGTACTGGGCCCGGTCGGCGTCCTGGTCTTCGCCCGCGTCCTGGGCCGCCCCCAGAGGTCCCCGGAGCGCCCCGGGAAGGAGGGTGACGGTGGATCCCCGTGAAGTCTGCGCCGTCGTCCTGCTCGCCGCCGGGACCGGGGTCCTGCTGCTGTCGGGAGCCGCGCTGCTGGCGCTGCCCCGGCCCTACGCACGGCTGCACGCCCTGTCGTCCGCCTCCTCCCTGGGCGCCCCGCTGTGCGCCCTCGCCCTGGCGGTGGCCGCCGGGCCCGGCCGGGAGGCGGGGAAACTGCTGGTCGTGGCCGCGCTCATGGTGCTGGGCGGAACCCTGACCACCCTCGCCGTGGGCCGCTCCACCGCCGTGGACGAGGGCCGCGTCCCCCGGGACTCCCCGCCGTGACCCCCGTCGGGCTCCTCGTCGACCTCACCGTGCTGCTGGTCGCGGCCGTCGCCACCGTCGCCGTCCGCACCCACGACCCGGTCCGCCAGGCCGTCGTGCTCAGCCAGCTCGGGCTCCTGCTCGCCCTGCTGTTCACCTTCCTCCAGGCCCCCGACGTGGCACTGTCCCAGCTGGCCGTGGGCACCGTCGTCACCCCGCTGCTGATCATGCTGACCGTCCGCAAGATCCGCCGGCAGACCGGATCGGCCACCGGCGGCGGGCGGCGCGGCCGGGGCGGGAACCGGTGAACCGCACCGCGCGCACCACGCTGTTCTGGTGCGCGGCCCTGGCCATCGCCCTCTGCTACGGGATCTCCTGCGGGCACCTCCCCGGCTTCGGCGGGTCCTTCCACCCCTACGCCGACCGGGCCGTCCCGGCCGCCCTGGCGCACCGCACCGCGAACGCCGTCGCCTCCGTCAACTTCGACCAGCGCGGATTCGACACCCTGGGCGAGGAGTTCATCCTCTTCACCGCGGTCCTCGGCGCCGCGATGGTCCTGCGCCGGGCCCGCGACGAGCACACCGTCAGCCCCCGCCCCGGCCGCGTCCTGCCCACCGTCCGCCTGGCCGGCACCGTGCTCCTGCCGGTCGCCCTCGTCACCGGTGTGTACGTCATCGCCCACGGGCAGCTCACCCCCGGCGGCGGGTTCCAGGGCGGCGTGGCCCTCGCCACCGGACTGCACGTCGCCTACCTGGCGGCCGACTACCGGGTGCTGCGCAACGTCCGCCCCCGGACCGTCCTCGACCTCGCCGACGCGATGGCGGCCGGCGCCTTCGCCGCCCTCGGGCTGGCCGGTCTGGCCTGGGGATCGGCCTACCTGGAGAACGTCCTGCCCTGGGGCGTGCAGGGCCAGATCGTCTCCGGCGGCACCGTGCCCCTGCTCAACGCCGCCGTGGGGGTGGAGGTCGGCTCCGCCCTCGTCGTACTGCTCGCCGCCTTCCTCGACCAGGCCCTGGAGATCGAGACCGGATGACGACCACCCTGCTGGCGGCCGCCCCGGCGACCGGCCAGGCCACCACCGACCCGTTGCCCTACCTCGCCGCCGGCTGGATCCTCCTCGCCGGCCTCCACGGCCTGGTCACCAGCCGCCACGCCGTGCACGCCATCGGCTGCCTCACCGTGGTCCAGTCCGGCACGTACGTCCTGCTGCTGGCCGTCGGCTACCGGCGGGGCGCAACCGCCCCCTACTTCACCGACATCCCGCCCACCACCCCGGTGGCCGACCCCGTGGCCCACGCCCTCACCCTCACCGACGTGGTCGTGGGGGCCGCCGTCAGCGCCCTGCTGCTCGCCCTCGTCCTGCAGACCGCCAAACGGCACGGCACCGCCGACCCCGACGCCCTGACCGGCCTCAAGGGCTGAGGGCCCGGTACCCACCGTGACGCACGCCGCCGCCCTGCTCCCGCTCACCGTCGCCTGGCCGCTGCTCGGAGCCGTCCTGCTGGCCGGTCCCGGCCGGTGGCTGCCCCGGCTCGGCGCCGACGCCCTCGCCAGCGCCTGGGCCACCGCCCAACTGGCCCTGCTCGCCTGGCTGTGGTCCGCCGCCGGGGACGGGCGGATCATCAGCTGGGTCGCCGCCTGGACCCCCGTCGACGGCCACAGCGTCGGCATCGTCCTCGCCGCCGACCGCATCGGCGGCGGGCTGGCGCTCCTCGCGGCCGCCCTCGTCCTGGCCGCCCTCGGCTACTCCTGGCACTACTTCGACGAACCGGAGAGCGAGCGCGGGCACGGCGGCGCGTTCCCGGCCCTGCTGCTCCTCTTCGAGGCCGGCATGTGCGGGTTCGCCCTCACCGGCGACCTGTTCGACGCCTTCGTCTTCTTCGAGCTGATGGGCGTCGCCGCGTACGCCCTCACCGCCTACCGCGTCGAGGAGCCCCGCCCCCTCCAGGGCGCCCTCGCCTTCGCGCTGACCGGCTCGGTCGCCGGGTACTGCGCCCTGCTCGGCATCGGTCTGCTCTACTCCCGCACCGGGGAACTGGCCTTCGCCCGGATCGGCGAGGTGCTCGACCGGGAGCCGGCGGGACCGGTCTCCGCCGCGGCCTTCGCACTGATCGCCACGGCCATGCTGGTCAAGGCGGCCGCCGTGCCCTTCCACTTCTGGCTGCCCGACGCCCACGCCGAAGCCCCCTCCCCGGTGTGCATGCTGCTGTCCGGGGTGATGGTCGAGCTCGGGCTCTACGGACTGCTGCGCGTCTACTGGACGGTCTTCTCCGGGCCCGGCGGCATCCCCGCGGAGGCCTTCCGCACCACCTTCCTGGTGGTCGGCGCGCTGACCGCGCTGACCGGAGGCGTGCTCTGCTGGCAGCAGCGCCACCTCAAACGGCTGCTCGCGCACTCCACCGTCGGCCACATGGGGCTGTTCCTGTGCGCGGCCGCCCTGCTCACCCCGGCGGGCACCGCCGGGGCCGCCCTGTACGCCCTCGGCCACGCCGGTGCCAAGGCCGCCCTCTTCGCCCTGGTCGGCGTGCTCCTCGACCGGTTCGGCTCGGTGGACGAACACGGGCTGTACGGGCGCGGCCGCGACCTCGTGGCGGCCGGGGCGCTGACCGTGACGGGCGCCCTGGCCCTGGCCGGCCTGCCGCCGTTCGGCACCGGCCTGGGCAAGTCGGTCGCCGAGCACGCCACGGTCCATGAGGCCCCCTGGCTGCTGCCGGTGTTCCTGCTGGTCCCCGCCGTCACCGCGGGCGCCGTCCT
The DNA here is from genome assembly GCF_002028425.1 of Streptomyces katrae. Classification (GTDB taxonomy): domain Bacteria; phylum Actinomycetota; class Actinomycetes; order Streptomycetales; family Streptomycetaceae; genus Streptomyces; species Streptomyces katrae_A. Next base: position 6,531,001 of record NZ_CP020042.1, read on the forward strand.
GCGGGCCGCCCTGCGGGTGTTCGCCGGCGCCGGGACGACGCCCCGGCAGCGGCACGCGGGCCCCGAGACCACGGGCAGCGGGGAGGAGCCGGAGGTCCGCGACCCCAGCCGCCGCGTCCCGCGCGTCATGCTCGTCGTCCCCGCCCTGCTCCTGGGCGCCTCGCTCGCGGTGGGCCTGCTGCCCGGCCTCGCCCACCGGATCGCGGAGGCCGCCGCCCGGTTCTGCGACCCGGCCGGCTACGCCGCCGCCGTGACGGGCCGGACGGTCCCGGCGGCCGGCCCGCGGGTGCCCGAGGCCGGCTGGACGGCCACGGGGGTACTCCTCGGCCTGGCCGGCACCCTGCTGGCGGTGGCGATGGCCGCCGCCGCGCTCTGGGGACCCGCGCTGAAGGGCCCGGCAGCCGTGGCCGCCCGGACCGCGGCCGACCGCCTCACCGTCCTCGCGGTCGTCCCGCTGCGCCGCCTGCACTCCGGGCACGTGGGGGACTACGTCGCCTGGCTCGCCGCCGGACTGGCCGCGCTGATGGTGGTGTTCGCCCTGTGCACCTGATCCCGAAGGCGCTCGTCAGACGGTGGCGGTGGCGGCGGCCAGCTCGTCGACGACCTCGCTGAGGCGGCCGTGCCGGTGCAGCGCCGCCCGCTGCCGGGCGGCCCCGCTGCCCTCGCGCCGCAGCCGGCGCAGCAGGTCCTCCACCAGGGCCAGGTCCCCGGCGGCCTCGAGCCCGGGCGCCGCCCGGGCCAGGAGGCGGTCCACCAGGGTGCCGGCGGGCAGCCGTTCACCGCTGAAGGGGTCCAGCCCCCAGCCGTGCAGCCCTTCGGCCGCGGCGAGCTCGTGCGCGGCGCGCAGCCGCCGGTCGGAGACCTCCGGCGGCGGCTGGTGGCGCTCGGCCTCGGCGAGCAGGTCCTGGGCGAGCCCGCGGAGGAGGGCGGCCACCAGGACCACCGTCTCGATGTCGGCGTTGGAGTCGGCCACGCGGATTTCGAGGGTGGGGACGTGCTCGGAGGGGCGGGCGTACCAGTAGAGCATCCGCCGGTCCATCAGGATCCGGTGCTCGACCAGGGCGCCCACGTACGCCTCGTACTGGGCCTCGCACATCACCGGAGCCGGGCCGACGGTGGGCCAGCGGGAGAACTGCTTGTAGCGCCAGCTGTCGAAGCCGGTGTCACGGCCCAGGACGAAGGGGGAGTTGCCGGTGAGGGACTGCAGGACCGGCAGCCACGGCCGCAGGCGGTGGGACAGGTCCAGGGCGGTGGCCCGGTCCATGGTGCCCAGGTGGACGTGGCAGCCGCAGACCAGGCCGTCGTAGCGGCCGACGAGCGCGTCGAACGCCCGGGCCATGCGCCGGTAGCGGTCGGTGTCGGTCACGGTCAGCGGCCGGGCGGGCGGCATCGCGGGGGTCCCCGTCGCCAGCAGCCTGCACCCGAACTCCTCGGCGGCCGCCACGGCGGTGCGCCGCAGCCGCGCGAGCTCGGCCCGCAGGCCGGTGGTGTCGGCGACGGGCAGGGTGCACACCTCGACCTGTGCCGCGAAGAACTCCGTCTGCACCTGTTCACCGAGCTCGACGGCGGCAGCCGCGATCACGGCGGGAGCCCGGTCGGCCGGACGCCGGCTGGCCCGGTCGACCAGCAGGAACTCCTCCTCCACTCCCATCGTCAGCGCGTGCATCGGGGTCTCCTCGCTCGGGGCTCCGCGTATACCCCGCGCCGCACGGGCGCAGTCGCGTCCGCGGGTCAGCGGTCGTCGCGCATGTCGTCCAGATCCCCCTCCCGCAGGTCGTGCATCACGTCGCGCATCGTCGCGTCCTCGCGGCCCCGCTCGTGCGCGATCTCACCGGGGGTGCGCGGCCGTCCGCCGGTCCTCAGCTGCTCGGGACTCGGCGACCGGCCCCGGATCCGCCGCCCTTGGCCCTGCCCCCGGCCCTGTCCCTGATCCTGTACCTGTTTCTCGTCCTGTCGCCTGTCACCCATGACGCACACTCCTCACCCCCACGCCGCCCCCCTCTCCTCCATGTTCCTCCCCTTGTGCACCCATCTCCTGGTGCGCCTACCCCCTGCGTTTGCCCCTATGGCCCCCGGGCAGACTCCGACGTGCCGCCCCGTGGTCTCGAACGCGGGGCGGACCACGTGCCGCGTGCCGGGCCGGGAGGCGGCCGGATGGCGGGCGGCAGACGATGGAAGCGCGGGCCGCGGTTCCGGCGGGTCCGCCCGGGCCGCCAGGCGGAGCGCGGGACGGGCTCGGCGTGGGGTGCGTGCCGGATGAACGAGGACATCCAGGTCGACGACCTGATCGACAGCGCGGCGCAGGCCGCGGGCGGCTGGCTGGGTTCCCTGCCCGTCGCCCTCATGGCCACCAGCGCCAACGGCACCATCGTGCGCTGGAACCAGGTCGCGCAGGAACTCCTCGGCTACGCCCCGCCGCAGATGCTCGGCCACAACATCGCCGACCTCCTCCACCCCGGATCCGACCGCAGCCTGGGCCGCTCCCTGTGGGAGACGGTGGCCACCGGCCGCGGAGTGATGGGCACGGTCACCGCCTGGCACCGCGACGGCCACCCGATGGAGCTGGAGATCTGGGCCTCACCCGTGGCCGACCGGCAGGGCCACGGGACCGCCACCGTGCTGGTCTTCGCCGCCGAGGCACCCGCCGCCCGGCGCATCCGGGGCTCCTCCGCCGTGTGGGACGGCCTGTTCGCCCGCTCGCCCGTCGGCATCGCCATCCTCGACACCCAGCTGCGGTTCCTCCAGGTCAACGCCGCCCTGGAGGCGATGAACGGGCTGCCGGAGTCGGCGCACGTGGGACGCCGGCTCGCCGAGATCCTGCCCGCCGTCAACGCCCGCGAGATGGAGGAGGCGATGCTCCAGGTCCTGGAGACCGGGGAGCCGGTCCTCGACCGCCGCCGGGTCGGGCGGACCCCCGCCGAACCGGAGCACGACCGGGTGTGGTCCTGCTCCTACGTCCGGGTCGAGGACCCCGCGCACAAGCCCATCGGGGTCATCGCCTCCCTCGTGGACATCACCGAGCAGCGGCGCGACCACGTCGAGGCCGAGGCGGGCCGGCGCCGGCTCGCCCTGCTCAGCGAGGCCAGCATCCGGATGGGCTCCAGCCTCGACCTGGAGCGCACCGCGCAGGAACTCGCCGACCTCGCCGTGCCCCGCCTCGCCGACGCCGTCACCGTCGACGTGCTCGACGCCCTGGCCCACGGTGAGGAGCCCGGCATGGGCCTCACCGGCGGCGCGGCCCTGCGGCGGCTGGGCCGGGCCCCGCTCGGCGGCTCCCGGGTGACGGACATCCTCGCCCCGCTCGGCCGGACCCTCGTCTTCCCCGCGACCGCCCCGTACACCCAGGCCCTGGCCTCCCGGCAGCCCTTCCTGGTGGCCCGCCTGGACGCACAGGCCATCGCCCCGGCGGCCCGGCACACGGCCAGACCCGCCCAACTGGTCGAGGCGGGCGTCCACTCCCTCGTCATGGCCCCGCTGGTGGCCCGGGACCGGGTCCTCGGCGTCGCCGTCTTCTACCGCACCCGGCCGGGCGGCCCCTTCGGCGCCGAGGACGTCACCCTGGCCGCCGAACTCGCCGCCCGTGCCGCCCTCAGCATCGACAACGCCCGCCTCTACCACCGCGAGCACGAGACCGCCGTCATCCTCCAGCGCAGCATGCTGCCCCAGCACATCACCCCGCCCCGGGGCATCGAGGTGAGCCACCGCTACCTGCCCGCCAGCGACGTCAACGAGGTCGGCGGGGACTGGTACGACGTGCTGCCCCTGGCGGGAGGCAAGGCCGCGCTGCTGATCGGCGACGTCATGGGCCACGGCATCGCCGCCGCCGCCGTCATGGGCCGGCTCTCCGCCTCCGTACGCTCCCTCGCCCGCCTGGACCTGTCGCCCGTGCGGCTGCTGCACCAGCTGGAGGCCGCCCTCGACGACCTCGCCGAGCCGATGCTGGCCACCTTCCTCTACGTGGTCGTCGACCCCGCCGCCGGCCGCTGCACCGTCACCCGCGCCGGCCATCCGCCGCCCGTCCTCGCCCTCCCCGACGGGACCGTGCGCATCCTCGACACCCCGCCCGGGGTCCCCCTGGGCGTCGGCGGCATCGCCTTCACCCCGACCGAGGTCGAGGTGCCCCCGGGCAGCCTCCTCGTCCTCTACACCGACGGCCTGATCGAGGCCCGCGGCAGCGACCTCGACGAGCGCCTGGCCGAACTGGCCCAGCTCCTCGCGGACCCGCAGCGCAGCCTGGACCACGTCTGCGACTCCCTGATCACGCACCTGGTCCCGGCGGCCGCGGACGACGACATCGCCCTCCTGGTCGCACGGGTGGGCGGCTGACCCCCCGCGGCGAAGGCCCCCGCCCGTCCGCGTCGTGCCGGGCGGCGCGGGGGCCTTCGCCGGCCACCGGGTCAGTTCTTGCCGAGGAGGCCGTTCATCCGGGTGATCTCGGCGCTCTGGGAGGTGACGATCGCCGCCGCCATGTCCTTGGCGGGCTGGTACCGGCCGTCCGTCTGCTCGGTCTTCGCCATGGCGACGGCGCCCTCGTGGTGCTTGACCATCAGCTGGAGGAAGGCGGTGTCGAAGGCCTTGCCGGAGGCCTTCGTCAGCTGGTCCATCTCCTCGCCCGTCATCATCCCGGACATGGAGTGGCCCGTGTGCCCGCCGCCCTCCGCGGGAACCTGCTCGCCCCAGGAGGCCAGCCACCCGGAGAGGGTCTTGATCTCCGGGTCCTGGGCCTTCCTGATCTCGTCGGCGAGTGCCCTGACCTCGGCCGACTCGGCGCGGGTCGCGGCGAGGGAGGCCATCTCCAGGGCCTGGCGGTGGTGCGGGAGCATGCCCTGGGCGAAGGCGGTGTCGGCGGCGTTGTGCGCGGCCGTGCCCGAGGGGGCGGTGGAGGCGGGAGCGGTGGGGGTGTCGTGGCCGCCGCCGTGTCCGGAGGCGCCGTCGGACTTCCCGCCGCAGGCGGCGAGGACGAGGGCGGCGGTGACGGCCGCGGCCAGCGCGGTGGTGCGGCGGATCGGGGAACGCTTGGCGTGCATGGTGGTGCTTCTCCTGTGCTGAGGCGTGTCGGAACGTCGGAACGGGCTCGGCCGGCGGGTGTGCCGGCGGGAGCCGCCTATATGCGCAGGAGCTGCAGTTCGCTGAGGGAGGGGGGCGCACGCCCGTGCGCCGTCGCCCCGGCCGGCGCCGCGTGCGCGGCCGCCGTGGCGGCGGGGACACCGCCGGGCGCGGGGGCGAGGGCGGGCAGGACCGGGGTGCCGCTGGTGCCGGGGGCCGCGCAGGCGGCGTCGGCATGCCGCGCGTGCCCGCCCCCGCACCCGTCGTGCGCGGCACCGCCCGCGTGGGTACGCCCGCAGGCGCCGGGCGCCGACGCGGCTGCCTCGGGGGCACCGGCCGTGGCGCCCGGGGCGTGCCGGGCAGGGGTCGCGGCCCCGGAGGCGGCGTACGGGTGGGGCATGGCGTCCGGGCCGGGCTGCGGGAGGCCGCCCGGGCCCAGTCCGTGCATGGCGATCAGGCCCGTGAGGACCGCCAGGACGAGCACCAGGAAGCCGGCCGGGCCGACGGCCCACCCCGCTCGCTCCGCCCGCGTCGTCCTCATGCCGGGCATCGTATGCGAGGCGTCCCGATACTCCAAAGGGGTAGGGGGTATGGGCGCGGGCCCTCAGACCGGCCGGCCGCGGTGCAGCTCCAGTGGGCCGGTGCCCTCGGCGAGGGCCTTGAGGCAGGCCTTGATCTGGCGCCGCAGGTGCGGTCCGACCAGCCCGCGCAGCTCCCGGCGGGGGACGGTCCGCCACTCCAGCAGCTCGGCCGGCGCCAGCCGGATCCGGGCCAGCGCCGCCGCGTCGAGCACCCCGCCGTCGTAGAGGAACCGCACCCGCGCCGGGTAGCCCGGCCGGTGGGACCAGTTGACGGCCAGGAGCCGGCCGGGGGCGAGGTCCAGGCCGATCTCCTCGCGCACCTCCCGCGCGGCGGCGGCCCGGGGGGTCTCCCCGAGGTCGCTGTCGACCCCGCCGCCGGGCAGCAGCCAGCGGCCCGGCTCGCCGTAGCCGGGCCGGACCAGCAGCACCCCGCCGGCCCCGTCGGTGAACAGCACGTTCGCCGCCGTGAGGGCCTTCGGCCGGGCGGCCCGGTGGGCGGCGGCGTCGTAGCCGCCCGCATGCTCCCGGGCCGTGCGGTCCGCCGGGTCGTACCCGGCCGGGGAGCCGGGCTGGGCAACGCCGTCGACGAGGTGCGCGAGGGAACCCGAGTACAGCGCGGCCAGCGCCGCGCGCAGCCGGGGCGCCAGCCGGGCGGGCAGCTGCCGCACGGCGTCCTCGGGGGAGAGCCAGCGGGCCTCGGAGACCTCGCCGTCGGGGAAGGACAGCGCTGCGGCCCGTTCGTCGGAGAGCGGTCCCACGAGGTACACGTGCACCACGAGCGAGCGCCCGAGCGCCCCGGGCGGGCAGGAGTCCACGGCCAGCAGCCGGCCGACCGGCACGGCCAGGTCCAGCTCCTCCTTCAGCTCCCGGGAAAGCCCCTCCTCCGGGGTCTCGGTGTCCTCCACCGTCCCGCCCGGCAGTTCGAGGCCCTCCTTGTAGGAAGGGGTCAGCACGAGGACCCGCCCGCCGGCGTCGAGGACGATCCCGGTGGCGGCGACCAGCGGGGACGGCTGGGCGGCGTAATAGGCGCGCACGGCCTCGGGTGAGGGTCGGTCGGGCACGGTGACGGCTCCTGGGATAGGGCGGGCCGGCTGGCCCGGAGGGCGGGACGCGCCCCTGGGGGGCGATTCCCGCGCATCACTACCACGCCCGCGGCGCGAGCAGGCCGGACACCACGGACCGGCCCTCCGGGCGGGTCGCCGTGGCCGAAGACCGGGGCCTTCGCAGGGGCCGCGACCGGGCGGCTTCAGGCGCGGGCGAGGAGCATGCCGCCCATCGTGACCATGGTCGCGGCCACCAGCCCGTCCAGCACCCGCCAGGCCCCCGGCTTCGCGAGCACGCCGCTCAGCAGCCGCGCCCCGTAGCCCAGGGTGGAGAACCAGGTCAGGCTGGCCAGGCCGGCCCCGATGCCGAAGGCCCAGCGCAGGTCCCCCCGGTCGGCGGCGAGCGAGCCGAGCAGCAGGACGGTGTCCAGGTAGACGTGCGGGTTGAGCCAGGTCATCGCCAGGCAGGTCAGCACGGCCGCGCGGGCCGACCCGGAGCCGGCCCCGTCGGCGGTCAGGGCCGCACCCGGGGTCGGGCGCAGCACCCGGCGCGCCGCCAGGACCCCGTAGCAGATGAGGAACCCGCCGCCGGCGATGCCCACGGCCGTCAGGGCGGCCGGCCAGGCCGTGACGAAGGCGCCGACGCCGGCCACGCCGAGGGCGATGAGGGCCGCGTCGGACACGGCGCAGATGGCGACCACCCACAGGACGGCGTGCCGGCGCGCGCCCTGCCGGAGCACGAAGGCATTCTGCGCGCCGATGGCGACGATGAGGGAGAGGCCGGTGCCGAAGCCGGCCAGGAGCGCTGCCGTGATGCCGTTGTTCATGCCTCCGACCGTAGGCAGCGCGCCGCGCTCAGTACAGCTAAAGATTTTTACGTACCCTTAGCGTTCATGATGGACGAGCTTCCCCTGGACCAGGTGCGGACCCTCCTCGCGGTCGTCGACGAGGGCACCTTCGACGCGGCCGCGGCCGCCCTGCACGTGACGCCCTCCGCCGTCAGCCAGCGGGTGAAGGCCCTCGAACAGCGCACCGGCCGGGTCCTGCTGATGCGCACCAAACCGGTACGCGCCACCGAGTCCGGCGAGGTGGTGGTCCGCTTCGCCCGCCAGCTCGCCCGGCTGGAGCGCGACGCCCGGGCCGAGCTGGGCATGGGCACGGCCGACGGGCTGGGGCCGGTCCGGCTGCCGATCGCCGTGAACGCGGACTCGCTGGCCACCTGGTTCCTGCCGGTGCTGAGCCGGGTCCCGCAGGACCCGCCCGTCTGCTTCGAGCTGTACCGCGAGGACGAGTCCCACACCACGGCCCTGCTGCGCGAGGGCCAGGTGATGGCGGCCGTCACCTCCTCGCCGGACCCGGTGGCGGGGTGCACCGCGGGCGCGCTCGGGCTGGCCCGTTACCTGCCGGTGGCCGCCCCCGGCTTCGCGGCCCGCCACCTCGCCGGGGAGCCGGCGGTGGACCTGCGCACGGCGCCGACCATCGTCTTCGACCGCCGCGACGACCTCCAGGACTCCTTCGTCCGCTCCCTCACCGGCGACGGGACCGGCGCCTCGCCCGTCCGCCACCGGGTGCCGACCTCGGAGGGCTTCCGCGACGCGGTGGCCGCCGGGCTGGGCTGGGGCCTGGTGCCCGAACCGCAGGCCGAGCCGCTGCTGCGCGCGGGGGCGCTCGTACGGCTGACCCCGGGGCGGACCCTGGACGTACCGCTGTACTGGCAGCAGTGGAAGCTGGACTCGCCCGCCCTGGCGGCGGTGGCCCGGCTGGTCGCCGAGACCGCCCGCGCGGCCCTCCTGCCCCCGGGCCGGCCCGGCTCCCGGGGGCCCGCCGCCGGGGACCGCCCGCGCTGACCGCTCCGGGACCGGAGGCGGCCGGGATGAGGGCCGGCGGCGGGCGTCGTCTACTGGGAGGGACGTGCGTACACCGACCGACCGCAGGGGAGCACCGGGATGAGGAAGATCACCGCAGAGCTGTTCGTATCCCTCGACGGCGTCGTGGAGGCCCCCCACGAGTGGCACTTCCCGTACTTCAACGACGAGATGGGCGCCGCCGTCGAGGCGGTCGTCGGCACGGCCGACACCCTGCTGCTCGGCCGGCGGACCTACGACGGTTTCGCCGGGGCCTGGCCGGAGCGCGAGGCCGCGGGCGGCGAGGACGCGGCCTTCGCCAAGCGGCTCGGCGACACGCGCAAGGTCGTGGTCTCGCGCGGCACCCCGGACCTCGGCTGGCGCAACGCCGAGCTGCTCCGCGGCGGCCTCGTCGAGGGGGTCAGGGCCCTGAAGAACGAGCCGGGCGACGGCCGCGTCGCGATCAGCGGCTCGGTGTCGGTGGTCCGCCAGCTGCTGGCCGCGGGCGAACTCGACCGGCTGCACCTGCTGGTGCACCCCCTCGCAGTCGGCCGGGGCATGCGGCTGTTCGCCGAGGACGGGCCCCCGCTCCCCCTGAGGCTGGTTTCCTGCGAGACCTTCGAGACCGGCGTCCTGAACCTCTTCTACGCCCCCGCCACGGCCCCCGGCAGCGCCACGTACGAGGACGCCAAAGCCCACCTGCCGCGGGAGGACGCCGGGTGAGCCGGCTCCGCCGACCCGGTGAACCATGACGCGATCATGCCTCTACGCTTGGCCCCGGCAGGCCGTCGACGGACGGCCGGTGAGGGAACGGAGCGGGCGGTGCCGGTGCCATCGGAGCAGGCGAACGACGGAGAGCTCGTCGGCAGGGCGCTCGGGGGGCGCTACCGGGTCACCTCGGTGGTCGGCCGTGGGGGCATGGGCGTGGTCGCGAAGGCCGTCGACGAGGTCCTCGGCCGGGAGGTCGCCGTCAAGCTGCTGCGGGCCTACACCGACGCCGGCCCCGCCGAACTGGCCGACCTGCGGACCCGGATGCAGCGCGAGGCGCAGGCCGCCGCACGGATCCGGCACACCGGTGTGGTCACCGTGCACGACGTGACCGAGGACCAGGGGCTCCCGGTCATCGTGATGGAACTCGTCGACGGCCCCTCGCTCGACGCGGTCGTCGCACAGCGCGGCGCGCTCGACCCCTACGAGGCCGCCGCGATCGGCGCGAAGCTGATGGACGCCCTCGACGCGGCCCACCGGGCCGGCGTCCTGCACCGGGACGTCAAGCCGGGCAACGTGCTGCTGGAGCGGGGCGGCCGGGTCGTCCTCACCGACTTCGGCATCGCCAGCATGCAGAGCCCCGACGACGAGGAGCTCGCGAAGCTGACCCGCAGCGGCGAGATCGTCGGCTCGCTGGACTACCTGCCGCCGGAGCGCGCCCAGGGCCGGGAACCCGGACCCGCCTCGGACATCTGGTCGCTGGGGATGACCCTGTACGCGGCGGTGGAGGGCGTCTCGCCGTTCCGCCGGACCTCGGTGTGGTCGACGCTGTCCGCGATCGTGGCCGAACCCCTGCCCGAGGCCCGGCGGGCGGGCCCGCTCGGCCCGGTGCTGCAGGCGCTGATGGCGAAGGAACCGGAATCCCGCCCCACCGCCGACCAGGCGCGCGCCCTGCTGGAGGCGGTGGCGGCCGGGGGCGCCGGGACCGCCGCGGGACAGGCCGGGACCGCCACGGGTACGGGCCCCGCGACGGCCGCCGGGCCGGCCGGGCCGGCCGGCCTGCCCGGGCAGCCGGCCGGGGCCGTGCCGCCGGACCGGGCCGGCGCGGCCGGTGCCCCGGGCCCGGGCACCGCCCTGGCGCAGCCCGCGGCCGCCGGCTTCGGGCCGCCGCCCACGGCCCCGTCGCCCCTCGCCCCGCCGCCGTCCGGCACCGGACCGGCCGCCGCGCCGGGTGCCGGCTCCTTCACCGAGCCCGGCGGCGCGCCCTTCGCGTCATCCGGCGCCGGCCCCTCGGCCGGCCCGGCCGCCGGCTCCGTCACCGGGCCCGGCGGTGTGTCCTTCACCACGCCCGGCGCCGGGGCGCCGGCCGGGTTCGGGCCGCCTCCGGCTGCCGCCGGGGCCGGCGTACCGTTTCCGCAGCAGCGCTCCCAAGGCCCGTCGCCCTACGACCCGTTCCCCCCGCACGGCACCCCGCAGGGCGCCCCGCACGGCACCCCGCAGGGCGGCCCGCACGGGACCCCGCAGGGCAACCCGCACGGCACCCCGTCGGGGCGGCCGCCCGCGGGCGCCGGCGGGGCCGGGGGCCGGGGGCGCGGGCGTGGCCGGATCGCGGTCGCCGTCGCCGTGGTCGCCGTACTCGCGGCCGGAGGCGCCACGTACGCCCTGACCTCCTCGGGCGGCGGCAAGAAGGCGCGCACCACCGCCGGACCGCCGGCCTCCGCCACCGCCTCCCCGGCCCCGGGCGACCTGCACGGCACGGCGAGCCCGGCCCCGTCCCCCTCCCCGTCCAGGTCCGGCCCCTCCGCCACCCCCTCGAGGACGCCCGGCACGGCGTCCCCCTCCGCGTCGGCACCCTCGCCCGCCGCCGCCAAGCCGAGCCCCACCCCGACGGGCTGCGCCGGCTGGACCCACAAGGACCCCAAGCCCGGCACCTACGGCTACATATCCGGCGACCACCACCTGCTGGCCGCGCCCTACCAGCAGTGCGCCCAGGGCAGCCTGGTCAAGAGCGGGACGAAGCTCTGGTACCACTGCTACATCATCAACTCGTACGGCAACCAGTGGACGTTCGTCCGCGTGGACGGCACCAACCAGACCGGCTGGCTCTACAACCGCGACCTCACCGGGCAGAAGGGATCGTCCCCCGCGTGTTAGCCCGCCCCGACGCCCCGGCCTAAGCTGCGCCCATGGAGTCCTACACCATCGGCCAGGCGGCCCGGCTGCTCGGCGTCAGCGTCGACACGGCCCGGCGCTGGGCCGACGCCGAGCGCTTCCCCACCCGCCGCGAGGGCACCCGCCGCATGGTCGACGGCCCGGACCTGGCCGCGTTCTGCGTCGAGGCGGCGCAGGAGGGGGCCGACGGCGAGGAGTCCTACACCTCGGCGCGCAACGCCTTCCCCGGCATCGTCACCGGCGTCAAGCTCGGCACCGTCGACGCCCAGGTCGAGATCCAGGCCGGCCCCCACCGCATCGTCTCCCTGCTCACCCGGGAGGCCGTGGAGGAGCTGGGCCTGGAGGTGGGCTCGCGGGCCACGGCGCGGGTGAAGTCGACCAGCGTCTTCGTCGACCGCGGCTGACCTCCCGCGGGTTCCCGGGCGCGGCGGTGGCAGACTGGCCGCTGATCCGCCGAAGGGAAGTACCGCGTTGTCCATGTTCAGCAATCTGCGCCGGGCCGTACGCCGCGGCTACCGGCGGGCCGTCGACCTCAGCCACCCGGCCCGCTCGCCGCTCGGCAGCGCCGTGGTCAACTGCGTGGTCTACCAGGACGGCATCCGCCAGGAGGGCTGCGGCGAGGTCGAGGAGGCGCTGCGCCGGGTCCGCAAGACCGGCGAGGGCTTCGTCTGGATAGGGCTGCACGAGCCCTCCCAGCTGGAGCTCGCCAGGCTCGCGGAGCTGCTGGGGCTGCACCCGCTGGCCGTCGAGGACGCCGTCCACGCCCACCAGCGGCCCAAGGTGGAGCGCTACGACGACACCCTCTTCGCGGTGTTCAAGACCGTCCGCTACGTCGAGCACGAGGAACTGACGGCGACCAGCGAGGTGGTGGAGACCGGCGAGCTGATGGCCTTCGTCGGCGAGGACTTCGTCATCACCATCCGGCACGGCGGCCACGGCACCCTCGGTCCCGTCCGCGAGGCGCTGGAGGCCGAGCCGGAGCAGCTGGCCAAGGGTCCGGCGGCCGTGCTGCACGCCATGGCGGACCATGTGGTCGACGACTACGTGGCCGTCACGGACGCGGTGCAGAGCGACATGGACGCCGTGGAGACGGCCGTCTTCAGCGAGCACGGCGGGCGGGGCGACGCGGGCCGGATCTACCAGCTCAAGCGCGAACTCCTCGAACTGCGCCGGGCGGTGGCCCCGCTGGGGCGGCCGCTGGAACAGCTCGCCACGCAGCCGATACCGGTGATCCCGCCGGACGTCCGGGCGTACTTCCGGGACGTGGCCGACCACCTGACGCGGTCGACGGAGCAGATCGCCGCCTACGACGGGCTCCTCGACTCCATCCTCCAGGCGCACCTGGCACAGGTGACGGTGGCGCAGAACGAGGACATGCGCAAGATCACGGCGTGGGCGGCGATCGTGGCGGTGCCGACGATGGTGTGCGGGGTGTACGGCATGAACTTCGACCACATGCCGGAGCTGCACTGGACGTACGGCTACCCGCTGGTCCTCGCCGTCATGGCGGTGGCCTGTTACGTCATCCACCGGGGCTTCCGCCGCAACGGCTGGCTCTGAGCCGTCCGTCCGCGCCGGTGCGCGGACGGACGGGTGCCGGACGGCTGTGCCCGAGGGGGTGTCCTCCGGTTCCCGTATCTGGTAGGAAAGTTTCCTAACGGAACAGGGAAGGCTCAACCCCCCTACGGAGGCCTTGTGTTCACCCCTCGTCGCACCACCCTGGCCATCGGCGCCCTCCTCGGCGCCACCCTCCTCGCACTCCCGGCCGCGGCCCAGGCCGCGCCCGCCGCCCCCGCCCCCCGCGCCGCCCGCGCGGCGGCGGGCCTGGACGACCCGGCGAAGAAGGACATCGCCATGCAGATCGTCTCCAGCGCCGAGAACTCCTCCCTCGACTGGAAGGCGCAGTACAAGTACATCGAGGACATAGGCGACGGCCGCGGCTACACCGCCGGCATCATCGGCTTCTGCTCCGGCACCGGCGACATGCTCGACCTCGTCGAGTACTACACCCAGGTCAAGCCCGGGAACGTGCTCGCCAAGTACCTCCCGGCCCTGCGCAAGGTCAACGGCAGCGACTCCCACGCGGGCCTCGGCCCCGCCTTCACCAGGGACTGGGCCAAGGCCGCCCAGGACGCCGAGTTCAAGAAGGCCCAGGACCACGAGCGCGACCGGGTCTACTTCGACCCCGCCGTCAGGCAGGGCAAGTCCGACGGTGTCGGCACCCTCGGCCAGTTCGTCTACTACGACGCCATCGTCATGCACGGCGACGGCACCGACCCCACCAGCTTCCGCAGCATCCGCAAGCGCGCCCTGTCCAAGGCCAAGCCCCCCGCCCAGGGCGGCAGCGAGACCGCATGGCTGAACGCCTTCCTCGACGCCCGCGTCTGGGCGATGAAGCAGGAGGAGGCGCACAGCGACACCAGCCGCGTCGACACCGCCCAGCGCGTCTTCCTCAAGAAGGGCAACCTCGCCCTGAACACCCCGCTTGACTGGAAGGTGTACGGGGACTCGTACCACATCGGCTGACCCCGGCCCGCTGAACAGCCCAACTCCCTTTGAAACCAACGGTACTGGCCTTATTCGGTTGGCTCGAAGTGGCTTGAGGGCGTCGCCCCGGGGGCATAACCCCGGCCCGGCCCCGTTTTTTACAGGGGAGGGGCCGCAGGTTCCGTCCCAAGGGGGGCTCGTGAACTACTATCTCGACGTCATCAAGCGGTACGCCGACTTCCAGGGCCGCGCCCGCCGCCAGGAGTACTGGATGTTCCTCCTGTGGAACATCCCGATCGTGATCGTCCTGACGATCCTGGACTACGCGCTCGGCAGCTACCCGGTCATCACCTGGATCTACACCCTCGCCGTGTTCCTCCCGTCCCTGGGGGTCTCGGTCCGCCGGCTGCACGACACCGGGAAGTCCGGATGGTGGTACCTGATCAGCCTGATCCCCTTCGTCGGGTTCATCTGGATGATCGTCCTGATGGCCACCGACGGTGACGCCGGACCGAACGCGTACGGCCCCAGCCCCAAGCAGATCGCCGCCTGATCCGCCTCCGGGCGGCCCGCACCTCGAAGCGCCGTCACCGGCCCCTCACGGCCGGTGACGGCGCTCGCGTGTGCCCGGGGTGACACGCGTCTCGCTCGGGTTGCGGCAGGGGGCTGTCCTGACCGGGCCGATCACGAGATATCTTGATGTCGAGCAATGTTGCAGACGAGAGACGCAGACTGTGGAGCGGAGCATCCGGTGACTGACTCGACCATCATCTACACGCACACTGACGAGGCCCCGGCCCTCGCGACGTATTCCTTCCTGCCCGTGGTGCAGGCGTACGCGTCGACGGCCGGTGTGAATGTCGAGACCCGTGACATCTCCCTGGCCGGTCGGATCATCGCCCTGTTCCCCGAGTACCTCGAGGAGGGGCAGCGCATCGCCGACGCCCTCGCCGAGCTCGGCGAGCTGGCGAAGACCCCCGAGGCCAACATCATCAAGCTGCCCAACATCTCGGCCTCGATCCCGCAGCTGAAGGCCGCGATCGCCGAGCTCCAGGGCCAGGGCTACGCCCTTCCGGACTACCCGGACGACCCGAAGTCGGACGAGGAGCGCGAGATCCGCGCCCGCTACGACAAGGTCAAGGGCAGCGCCGTCAACCCGGTCCTGCGCGAGGGCAACTCCGACCGCCGCGCCCCCGGCTCGGTGAAGAACTACGCCAAGACCCACCCGCACCGCATGGGCGCCTGGACCCCCGAGTCGAAGACGAACGTCGCCACCATGGGCGCCGACGACTTCCGCTCCACCGAGAAGTCCGCGGTCATGGCCGAGGCCGGCACCCTGCGCATCGAGCACGTGGCCGCCGACGGCACCACCACCGTCCTGCGCGAGTCCGTACCGGTCCTCGCCGGCGAGGTCGTGGACGCGTCCGTCATGCACGTCGACGCGCTGCGCACCTTCCTCAACGACCAGATCGCGCGTGCCAAGGCCGAGGGCGTCCTGTTCTCCGTGCACCTCAAGGCCACGATGATGAAGGTCTCCGACCCGATCATCTTCGGCCACGTGGTCCGCGCCTTCCTCCCGAAGACCTTCGCCCGCTACGGCGAGACCCTGGCCGCCGCCGGCCTGTCCCCGAACGACGGCCTCGGCACCATCCTGAACGGCCTGGGCGCCCTCGCCGACGGCGACGCCATCAAGGCCTCGATCGACGCCGAGATCGCCGAGGGCCCGGCCCTCGCGATGGTCGACTCCGACAAGGGCATCACCAACCTGCACGTGCCGTCCGACGTCATCGTCGACGCCTCGATGCCGGCCATGATCCGCACCTCCGGCCACATGTGGGGCCCCGACGGCGCCGAGGCCGACACCCTCGCCGTCCTCCCGGACAGCAGCTACGCCGGCGTCTACCAGGCCGTCGTCGAGGACTGCCGCGCCCACGGCGCGTTCGACCCGGCCACCATGGGCTCGGTGCCGAACGTCGGCCTCATGGCCCAGAAGGCCGAGGAGTACGGCAGCCACGACAAGACCTTCGAGATCGCCGCCGCGGGCACCGTCCGCGTCGTCGACGCCGCGGGCAACGCGGTCATCGAGCAGGAGGTCGCCGCCGGCGACATCTTCCGCGCCTGCCAGACCAAGGACCTGCCCATCCAGGACTGGGTCAAGCTCGCCGTCACGCGCGCCCGCGCCACCGGCGCCCCGGCCGTCTTCTGGCTCGACGAGACCCGCGCCCACGACGCGCAGCTGATCGCCAAGGTCAAGACCTACCTGGCCGACCACGACACCGACGGTCTCACCATCGAGATCCTCTCCCCGGTCGAGGCCACCAAGTTCTCCCTGGAGCGCATCCGCCGCGGCGAGGACACCATCTCGGTGACCGGCAACGTGCTGCGCGACTACCTGACCGACCTCTTCCCGATCCTGGAGCTGGGCACCAGCGCCAAGATGCTGTCGGTCGTCCCGCTGATGGCGGGCGGCGGCCTCTTCGAGACGGGCGCCGGCGGCTCCGCCCCGAAGCACGTCCAGCAGCTGGTCAAGGAGAACTACCTGCGCTGGGACTCCCTCGGCGAGTTCTTCGCGCTGGCCGCCTCCTTCGAGCACCTGTCCGCCACCACGGGCAACGCCCGCGCCCAGGTGCTGGCCGACACCCTCGACCGCGCCACCGGCACCTTCCTCAACGAGGACAAGTCGCCGACCCGTCGCCTCGGCGGCATCGACAACCGCGGCAGCCACTTCTACCTCGCCCTGTACTGGGCGCAGGAGCTGGCCGGCCAGAGCGACGACGCCCAGCTGGCCGCCGCCTTCGAGCCGCTTGCCAAGACGCTGGCCGAGCAGGAGGAGACCATCGTCTCCGAGCTCGTCGCCGTCCAGGGCACCCCGGCCGACATCGGCGGCTACTACCAGCCCGACCCGGTCAAGGCCGAGGCCGTGATGCGTCCCTCCGCGACGCTGAACCAGGCGCTCGCGCTCCTGGGCTGACGCCGCCCCTGACACGGCGGTAGTGGTCCGGGTCCGCCCCGGCCGGCACGGCGCCGGCCGGGGCGGACCCGTATCCGCGGGGCCCGGCCCCGCGGCGGGGGAAGGCTCTCAGAGGCGGTGGACGCGGCCCTGGCCGACGGCCAGGGGGCGGCGGCCGGCCGCCAGGATGCGCAGCCCGGGCGCCACGGCGAGCAGCCGCCGCAGCCAGGCCAGGGCCTCGGGGGAGAGCCGGTCACTGTCGTCCAGGACCAGCAGCATGTCCCGTTCGGCCAGCCAGGACGCGGCGTCGGCGGTCCCGCAGGGCAGGAAGGGCATACCGGGCAGGCACCCCAGCGCGGCCACGAGCTCGCGCACGCCGCCGTCCCCGGACACGGAGACCACCGAGGCGCCGTCGCAGAAATTGGACGAGATCCGCCGCGCGATGTCCCGTACCAGCAGGCCGCGCGGCTCGCGGAAGCGGCCCGTCACGGTCAGCACCCGGCCCCGCCGTACGGTCGTGAGCAGGACCGACAACTCGGTCGAGGTGGCCGGTAAGGTCCCGGCCGCGCCGTCCGACCGTGCCGGTCTGGAGTCCCCCATCATCACGATGCCCCCCATCGCACGCGTGATTGGTGCGGCAGCTGGGA
Source organism: Streptomyces katrae (assembly GCF_002028425.1). GTDB lineage: Bacteria > Actinomycetota > Actinomycetes > Streptomycetales > Streptomycetaceae > Streptomyces > Streptomyces katrae_A. The sequence continues at coordinate 6,548,479 of NZ_CP020042.1, forward strand.
TGGTTCGAGCCGCGTGACGACGATTATGCGCCACTTCACACGGATGACTAGGGGAATGTCGTATTCCGCGGCCGTGGGTTTCAGCCGATGCCCTGCCGGTCCGGCTGGAGGGCGAACGCCGACCGCTGCGGGCTCGCCGCCGTGGTGTGGACGGCCTCCTCCAGGAGGTCCCGGTGGCGCCGTACCGGCTCGCGCCGGTCGGGCGGGGCGAGCCGTTCCAAGTCGTCCAGGCAGGCCGCGATCCGCCGGGTGACCTGGGCCGAGCCGATCCCGTAGTCCCGCACCTCGGTGAGGGCCAGGTCCAGCAGCTCCGGCCAGCTCGGCAGGGTCTCCACCAGCCGCACCGCGCCGTCCGCGTCCTGGTGGTACGCCCGCCCCAGGGGCTGGAGGGCGAAGGCGGTCAGCAGCACCTGGATCCGGTCGAGGGCCTGTACCGCCGTCGTCGGGTCGTTGACCGCGGGGGACAGGGCGCGCGAGGCGATGTCGGCGAGCTGGCGGATCCCGAAGGCCAGGTCCTGCTCGGTGGTCCGCTCCACACCCAGCTCCAGTGCCGCCTGGAGCTCCGCGTCGGACGGCGCCGGCCCGCCCGCGACCCGGAACAGGGGGGTGTGCGGCACCAGGTAGTCCCCGATCCGGGGGACGAGGTGCAGCACGAGCCCGTCCCGCCCGGCGAGGGCCACCAGCCGCGGCACGTCCACGGCCTGGAGCACACCGGGCCGCCACACGTGCCCGACCGCCGTGCCGCCCGGATCCGCGCCCCGCTCCCCGGCGTCCCCGGCCAAGGCGCGCGCGGGCCCGGCGCTGTCCCGGATCAGCCGCAGGCTCTCCTGGCACACCCGGTCCATCACGTACGTCACCCTCATCAGCCGGATGGTGGAGTGCACGTAGACGACGAACAGGACCAGGCTCAGCAGCAGGAACCCCATGGCGAGCGAAGAGCCCAGGTAGGGCACGACGGCATCGCTGTCGTCGGTGGAGGAGCCGTACTCCTTCTGCACGCGCAGGGTGTACAGGAAGGTGCACAGGAAGGTCCCCAGGGTCAGTTTCGTGACCCGGCTCTCCACGTAGATGCGCAGCACCCGCGGCGAGAACTGGCCCGCCGCCATCTGGAGCGCGACCAGGGTGATCGAGAAGACCACGCCGATGAACGTCAGCATCGCCGAGCTGACCGCGGCCACCGCCGTCTTGGCCGCCGACCCGAAGTCCGCGGCCGTGCGCAGGAACCACAGCCCGGAGAGGTCCACGCCGGTCCAGCGGGCGTCCAGGTCGTGGATGAAGGAGTCCGCCCGGACCACCACCGTGGCCAGCACCCAGCCGATCAGCAGGCCCGCGAACGGCACGAAGAGGAAGGAGTTGCGCATGCGTTTGCGCAGCCTCGGGAGCACCCCTCGGCGGCGCCGCACCACGGTCATCGGCATGCACGCCAAATTAGCCCCGGCAAAGCGGTCTTCGTGGTTCCTGAGGTCGCCGTGACGTACGTGCCGCCACCCGCCCCGGGGAACGGTTGTCCGCACCGCGGACATCGGCTCTACTGCTGTGCAGCCCCCGGTGGGGCGCGTGCCAGGAAGGGGCTCGGCGATGACAGCGGACCGGCGGACCAACGGGCCTGCGCGCAGACCCTCTTCGCACCGGCGCCGCCCGCGGCTGCGGGGGAGCGGGGCGTTGGCGGCTCTGCTGCTCGCGGTGTTCCTGCTGGTCGGTGCCGGCGCCGCCACCGGCACCGCCTGGGACCCCTTCCCCTCCGGTGCCCCCGCCCCGGCGGCCGCCCCCGCGACCGGGGCGCCGGCGTCCGCCGGTCCCTCCGCCGCGAAGCCCGCGGGCGGGGACCAGGGCGCGGCCAAGGGCGGGGCGACGCCGCCCCCGGCCACCCGCGGCCAAGAGGACACCGGCGGCCCGCGCCCCGCCGGCGCCCTCCCCTTCGACCTGCCCGGCCCGGGCGCCCTGCGCTCCGGCGAGGCCGGCCGCAAGCTCGTGTTCGCCCACTACTTCACCCCGTACCCGCTCTCCCTGGACAACGCGAGCGCCGACTCCGACTACTACACCCGCAACTACCTCGACCCCGGCGGTGAGAACGGCAAGCACCAGCGCTACGGGGGCCTGCTGCGCGACCGCCCCCTGCCCATGCCGCCGAAGGCCGGGGACTGGGAGTACGCCAACCTCCGGCAGGAGGTGCGCACCGCCCGGGACGCGGGCATCGACGGCTTCACCCTCGACCTGCTCTCCCTCTCCGGCAAGAACTGGGAGCGCGCCCGGCGGCTGATGGAGGCGGCCCACGCGGCGGACCCCGCCTTCAAGATCATGCTGATGCCCGACATGACCGCCCTGGACACCGACGACCCCGCGGTGCTCGCCGGAGCCGTCGCCACCCTCGCCGCGTCACCCGCCGCCCACCGCCTCGCCGACGGCCGCCTGGTCCTCTCCCCGTTCAAGGCCGAGCAGAAGGACCCCGCCTGGTGGGGCAGGGTCATCGACACCCTCCGGACCCGGCACGGGATCCGGACCGCCCTCGTCCCGCTCTTCCTCGACTTCGACGCCCACGCCGAGGCCTTCGCGCCGATCAGCTACGGCTTCTCCGAGTGGGGCAGCCGCAGCTACGCCGGCCAGGAGGGCGCCACCGCCGACGTCCGGCGGGCCCGCCAGCTGGGCGGGATCTGGATGCAGCCCGTGTCCGTCCAGGACGCCCGCCCCAACCAGGGGATCTACGACGAGGCCGGCAACACCGCCACCCTGCGGTCCACATGGACCCACGCCATCGAGGACGGCGCCGACTGGGTCCAGCTCACCACCTGGAACGACTACTCCGAGGGCAGCCAGTTCGCGCCGTCCCTGCACAACGGCTACGCCTACCTGGACCTCACCTCGTACTACCTGACCCGCTTCAAGACCGGCGCCTGGCCGCGCATCGTCCGCGACACCCTCTACCTCACCGCCCGCACCCAGTTCGCGGACACCGGTCCGACGGGCGCCCAGTCCCAGCTGATGTCCCTGCGCAAGGGCAGCGCCGCCGCCCGGGACACCGTGGAAGTGCTCAGCTTCCTCACGGCCCCCGGGACCGTCCGTACCGCCGTCGGCCGCACCGCGCGCGAGTACGCGGCCCCGGCCGGCCTCCACGCCGAACTGCTCCCGCTCGGGCCCGGCATCAGCTCCGCCCGGCTGGTCCGCGACGGCCGGGCCACGGCGGAGGTGGAACTGCCCTACCCGGCGGACCGCACGGTGCCGGTGCAGGACCTCCAGTACTACGCGGCGACCAGCGGACGGTCCGGGTAGGGGCAAGGCAGGCCAAAGCGGGCGCCGGAGGGGCGGCGCCAGGCCAATCCCGCCCAAGCGGCCCTTTCGCCGGGCCCCGGCCCCGTCGCATGCTGCCCGGGCCGGCCCACGAGGCCGCGTGCGCCCGCCCGTCCCCGACCCGGAGGCATCCGTGACCGCTCCGACCGCCCCGTCCGCCTTCCCCGGCGGCCCCGCCCTCTTCCGGCTGGACCCCGCCGTCGCGCACCTCAACCACGGCTCGTACGGGGCGGTCCCGCTGCCCGTCCAGGCCGTCCAGGAAGCCCTGCGCACCGAGGCCCACGCAGACCCCGACGCGTTCTTCAACGGGGTCTCCGAACGGCTCACCGCAGCCCGGGGCCGGATCGCGGCGCGCCTGGGGGCGGACCCGGACGGCCTCTGCTTCATCTCCAACGCCACCGAGGGCGCCAACCTCGCCCTCGACGCGATCCCCCTCGCCGAAGGCGACGAGATCCTGGTCACCGACCACGGCTACGGCACCGTCGTGGACGCCGCCGCCCGCCGGGCGAAGGTCACCACGGTCACCCTGGACCCCCGCCTCCCCGACGAGGACGCCGTACGGGAGGCCGTACTGGCCGGGGTCACCCCCCGCACCCGGGTGGCCGTGCTCGACCACGTCAGCTCGCCCACCGCCCGCCTCATCGCCGGCCCCCGGCTCCTCGCCGACCTCGCCGCGCGCGGGATCACCACCGTCGTCGACGGCGCCCACGCCCCCGGCATGCTCGCCGAGCCGGTCGCCGCGGGCGCCGACTTCTGGTTCGGGAACCTGCACAAATGGGGGTACGCCCCCTCCGGCAGCGGCCTCCTCGCCGTGGCCCCCGCCCACCGCGCCCGGGTCCGCTCCCTCAGCCCCTCCTGGGAGGACCACCGGGGCTTCCCGCTCTCCGTCGAGTACCGGGCCACCTTCGACTACACCGGCTGGCTGGCCGCCCCCGAGGGCCTTGACCTCCTGGAACGCCTCGGCGCCGAACGGGTCCGGGCCCACAACAGCGCCCTGGCAGGCTACGGCGCCGAACTCCTCGCCCGGGTCCCGGGCCTCACCCCGCTGCCGCACACCGCGGGCCTGGCCCTGCGCTCCCTGCTGCTGCCGCCCGGCGTCGCCGAGACCCGCGAGGCGGCCACGGCACTGCGCGAGGAACTGGCCGCGAAGCTCCGGATCCGCGTCCTGGTCTGGCCCCGGCCGGGCGGCGGCGGGCTGCGGGTGTGCGGGCAGGTCTACAACCGGCCCGAGGAGTACGAACGCCTCGCCGCGGCCCTGCCCGCCTACCTGCGCTGACCCGCCTGCCTGCGCCGGCCCGCCTGCCGCCTCAGGGGCGGCGCAGCAGGTAGGTGTCCATGATCCAGCCCTTGCGGGCCCGGGCCTCGGTCCGCAGCTCCTCGATGCGGCCGGCCACCTCCGACAGCTTGCCCGAGACCAGGATCTCGTCCGGGGTGCCCACGTACGCACCCCAGTAGATGAACAGGTCCTGGTCCAGGTGGGCGGTGAACGCGTGCCGGGCGTCCAGCATCACCACCACGTCGTCCACGTCCTGCGGCCAGCCCTCCGCCAGTCGCCGGCCCGTGGTGATCTGGACCGGGCGCCCGACCCGGTTCAGGTTGGTGCGGTGGCGCGCCAGCAGCGCCGACACGCTGCTGATGCCCGGCACCACCTCGTGCTCGAAGGCCACCCGGCCACGCTCCAGCACCTCGTCGAGGATCGCGAGCGTGGAGTCGTACAGCGAGGGGTCGCCCCACACCAGGAACGCGCCCGTCTCGCCGTCCGCCAGGTCCTCGGCGATGAACCGCTCGAAGATCTCCGCCCGGGCGCTGCGCCAGCCGTCCACCGTCGGCGCGTACTGGGCCGGGGTCCGGTCGCGGTCCGGGTCGCGGCCCTCCACCAGACGGTGACCGGGCCGGGCGTGCGCCTCCAGCATGGTGCGCCGCAGTCCCGTCAGGTCCGCCTTCTCCTCCCCCTTCTCCAGGATGAGGAATGCGTCCGCCGCGCCGATCGCCCTGACCGCCTGGAGGGTCAGGTGGTCCGGGTCGCCCGCGCCTATACCGATCACTGAGAACTTCTTCACCGGGCTATTGTGCCCACCATGCGTGTCGCCCTGTTCGTCACCTGCGTCAACGACGCCCTGTACCCCCGTACGGGCATCGCCGTCGTCCGCCTCCTGGAGCGGCTCGGCGTCGACGTGGACTTCCCGGCGGCCCAGAGCTGCTGCGGCCAGCCCCAGTACAACACCGGCTACCGCCGCGAGGCCGAACCCCTGCTGCGCCGCACCGCGGAGGCCTTCGCCGGCTACGACCACGTGGTCACCCCCTCCGGCTCCTGCGCCGCCATGGTCCGCGCGCACTACCCGCGCATCGCCCGCCAGGCCGCCCGGGAGGGGCGGGGGAGCGGACTGGAACGGCTCGCGGAGGAATTCGTACCGCGCGTGTACGAGCTCACCGAGTTCCTCGTCGACGTGCTCGGCGTCACCGACGTCGGCGCGTACTTCCCCCACACCGTCACCTACCACCCCTCCTGCCACGGCCTGCGCACCCTCGGGCTGGGCGAGCGCCCCCGCCGGCTGCTGGCCGCCGTCAAGGGCCTGGAACTCGTCGCACTTCCCGGCGCCGAGGAGTGCTGCGGGTTCGGCGGCACCTTCGCCGTCAAGAACCCCGGCGTCTCCGCCGCCATGGGCGCCGACAAGACCGCCGCCGCGCTGGCCACGGGCGCCGAGGTCCTGTGCGGGGCCGACAACTCCTGCCTCGCCCACCTCGACGGCACCCTCCGCCACGCCGGGGCCCCGCTGCGCACCCTGCACCTCGCCGAGATCCTGGCGTCGGCCGAGGAGGACCCGCTGCCATGACCCGCACGAACCTGGGCATGCCCTCCTTCCCGCCCTTCCCCGAGGCGGCGGGGGAGGCCGTACGGGACGAGGTCCTGCGCGCCAACCTCCGCCGCGCCACCCACACCATCCGCGACAAACGGGCCCGCGCCGTCACCGAACTCACCGACTGGGACCGGCTCCGCGCGGCCGGCAAGGCCGTCAAGGACCACACCCTGCGCCACCTCGACCACTACCTCCTCCAGCTGGAGGCCTCCGTCACCGCGGCCGGCGGCACCGTGCACTGGGCGGCCGACGCGGACGAGGCCAACCGCATCGTGACCGGCCTGGTCCTGGCCACCGGCGAACGCGAGGTCGTCAAGGTCAAATCGATGGCCACCCAGGAGATCGGCCTCAACGAGGCCCTGGAGGCCGCCGGGATCGCCGCGTACGAGACCGACCTCGCCGAGCTCATCGTCCAGCTCGGCCACGACCGGCCCTCGCACATCCTCGTCCCCGCCATCCACCGCAACCGCGACGAGATCCGCGACATCTTCCGCAGTGAGATGGCGAGTTGGGGCCGACCCGCCCCCGAAGACCTCGGCGACGACCCGCGCGAACTCGCCGAAGCCGCCCGGCTCCACCTCCGCGAGAAGTTCCTGCGCGCCAAAGTCGCCGTCTCCGGCGCCAACTTCATGGTCGCCGAGACCGGAACCATGGTCGTCCTCGAATCCGAGGGCAACGGCCGGATGTGCCTGACCCTGCCGGAGACCCTGATCTCGGTCGTCGGCATCGAGAAGGTCGTCCCCGCCTTCCGCGACCTGGAAGTCTTCCTCCAGACCTTGCCGCGCTCCTCCACGGCCGAGCGGATGAACCCGTACACCACCATGTGGACGGGGACCACGGACGGCGACGGCCCGTCCGCCTTCCACCTCGTCCTCCTCGACAACGGCCGCACCGACACCCTCGCCGACGAGACCGGGCGGCAGGCCCTGCGCTGCATCCGCTGCTCCGCCTGCCTCAACGTCTGCCCCGTCTACGAACGCGCCGGCGGCCACGCCTACGGCTCCGTCTACCCCGGCCCCATCGGGGCCATCCTCAGCCCCCAACTGCGCGGCACCGGCAGCGACATCGACGCCACCCTGCCCTACGCCTCCACCCTGTGCGGGGCCTGCTACGAGGTCTGCCCGGTCGCCATCGACATCCCCGAGGTCCTGGTCCACCTGCGCGAACGCGTCGTCCAGGGCGGCCCCGCCACCCGCGCCGGGGTCCGGGTACGCCTGCGCCCCGCGCACGGACACACCGCCGAACGGGCCGCCATGCGCGCGGCCCGCCTCCTCCTGGACCACCCCGGCGCCCTGCGCACCGCCGAACGCCTCCTGGCCCGCGCCCGCCGCCTGCGCCCCCGCCGGCTCCCGGGCCCCGGCCGCGCCTGGACGGACACCCGCGCCCTTCCCGACATCCCGGCGGAACCCTTCCGCGACTGGTGGCTCCGCGAACGGGGGAACCGGCATTGAGCACCAAGGACCGCATCCTGTCCCGCATCCGGCGGGCCACCGCCCAGAACCCGGACGCCCCACCCATCCCCCGGGACTACCTCCGCACCCACGGCACCCGCACCCCGGCCGAGACGGCCGACCTGCTCGCCGCCCACCTCACGGAGTACCGGGCCAGGGTCCACCGCACCGACGAGGACGGCCTCCCGCTCCTCCTCGCCCGCCTGCTCTCCGCCTCCCGCACGGTCCTCGTCCCGCTGGGCCTGCCCCCGCACTGGCTCTCGGCCGCCGACGCCACCCGGATCCACGACCGCGCGGGCTCCACCCCCCGCGACCTGGACGGCGTCGACAGCGCCGTCACCGGCTGCGCCCTGGCCATCGCCGAGACCGGCACGATCGTCCTGGACGGCGGCCCCGATCAGGGCCGGCGCCGCATCACCCTGATCCCCGACCACCACGTCTGCGTGGTCCGGGTCCCGGCCCAGGTCGTGGACTCCGTTCCGCAGGCCCTCGAACGCCTCGATCCCGCCCGCCCGCTGACCTGGATCTCGGGACCCTCCGCCACCAGCGACATCGAACTCGACCGGGTCGAGGGCGTACACGGCCCCCGCACCCTGGACGTGGTCCTCCTCGACACACCCGCACAATGAGCGCATGCCATCCCACATCGCCCTCACCGCCCTCGTGGTCCGCGACTACGACGAGGCCATCGACTTCTACACCCGCGCCCTCGGCTTCGAACTCGCCGAGGACACCCCCCGCCCGGACGGTTCCCGCTGGGTCGTCGTCCGCCCGCCCGGCGCCAAGGAGGCCGCCCTGCTGCTGGCCCGTGCCAAGGACGACGCCCAGCGCTCCCGCATCGGCGACCAGACGGGCGGCCGGGTCGGCTTCTTCCTCCACACCACCGACTTCGCCGCCGACCACGCCCGCATGACCGCGCAGGGCGTCCGCTTCCTGGAGGAGCCGCGCCACGAGCCGTACGGCTCCGTCGCCGTCTTCGAAGACCTCTACGGAAACCGCTGGGACCTGCTACAGCCCGCCTCCGCCTAAGGGCTGTCCCGTAATCCCCGGTGGATCAGCGCACGGCGTCAGATGCGGTGCATCGCAAGGCGGAGGGGCGCCCGCATACTGGGCGTATTCGGGCGTCCCGACAACGCAGCGAGGTGCCGTAGCCGGCGTCGTGCGCCCGCCGGGGATTACGGGACAGCCCTTAGCCTCGGCGCCTCCCGCGCCGCGTCCACCACGGCCCCGGCCTCCACCCGGTGGGCCAGCTCCCCGGCCCACCGGACCAGCCCCGGCAGGTCCATCCCGTACGCCCGCTCCACCCCGCCGAGCGAAGCCGCCCCGCGCCGCAGCAGCCGCGCCCCGCCGACGGCGTTCCCCCGCGCGGCGTGCGTCAGCCCCACGGCGAGCTGCGCCAGCCCCCGCCACAGGGCGGCGTCCCCCGTCGGCCCGGACTTCCAGGCGTCCTCGAACACCTCGTGCGCGTGGAACGGCATCCCGGCATCCAGCAGCCGCTGCGCCTCCGAGACCGTCTCCCCGGGCGCCCGCACGACCCCCTCGGGCTGCCGCGCCACCCCGGCGGCCCCGTAGGGCAGCGGCCGCCCCAACCCGTCCCGCGGCCGCGCACTCCGCGCCCGCCCCGCACCGTCCCGATCCCGCTCCCGACCGTCCACCGCCCCATCCTCCCGTGCCCCGATCACCCGTGCACACGCACCCCTCGGCGTGCGGTAATGTTCTGCATGTGCCCGGCGCACGAGGGGGAAACCCCAGGTCGCAGGGGCAACGGGACGTGGCGCAGCTTGGTAGCGCACTTGACTGGGGGTCAAGGGGTCGCAGGTTCAAATCCTGTCGTCCCGACTTGCGAATACGCAGGTCAGAGGCCGTATCGGAGCATCCGGTACGGCCTCGAGATCGTTACGGGCTTCGGCTTTCTACGCGAGGGGCGTACTCGCCGCGGGCCAGTGCCGACGTTCGGGAATCAGCCTGCGCAGGATCCACAAGCCGGCGCGCAGCTTCCAGTCTCCGGGGGAGCGGATTTCGGAGATGAGGGCGCCGGTGCTCCTGCCGATCGACCGCGACGCTTCCTCGGTCGCATCCGGGTCCAGGAGCCTGTCGCAGTTGAACCAGGCCAAGCCCCGTGCGACCCGGATCCCGTAATTGGTCAACAGTTCGTCACTCCGGGTGAACAGCCTGTCCAAAGACCTGAGCCCGTAGATGTACCTGGACGAAAGGTCGTCCTGGACCCTGTCGATACAGGACCCCAGCACGTCGTTCATGCGGTGGAAGTCCGCGATGTGGCTGCGGTCGCCCGTGGACGTCGCCATGCGACGCAAGGCCCCCGGCAGGTCGTACGAGATGTGCGCCATCATGGAAAAGAGCACGTCTTCCAGGGTGTACGAGCGCCGGACGCTCGAAGCGGCGAAGGCGTCCCGCCATGGTGGGGGGACGAGGTCCGGCAGATCACCGGGCCGGACTTCGTCCGCGGAGCCGCCGGGCCGTCCTGCCAGCCAGGTGTCGATGCCGTCCATCGCGGCGAAGTAGGCCGACGCGAGCGTCTCGCACAGCTCGGCGACCCACGGCGGGTCGGTGAACGCGGGGGTGCCCGTATCCAGGGCTGTGGCGAGCGTCGTGGTGAGGCGGTAGTAGGTGTAGGCGAACGCGGCCCGGCGATCGTGTGTGGTGTCGTACTGCCTGACCCGCTCGGCAAGCAATCCGGCGACCCGGGTGACCTTTTCGGCGGGGAGCATGGACTCGGCGGTCATCGGGAGTGTGTTCCTGCCGCCCGCTAAGCCGGCGCGCTGACGCGGCGGGTTTCCTCGGTCGCCCTGCCCCAGTCGCACACCAATTCCGCGAAGAGGCTCTGGCGGTCGGGTGAGACCTGGTAGTCCGCCGTCCAAAGGGTTTCGAGCAACGGCATGTGGTAGGTCGCGGCCATGCCTTCGTCGCGGATCTCCGCAGAGTAGGTGAAGGTCCGCGTGAGCAGGCCCGGCACGGGGCCGAGCCTCTCGTGCGCGCGGACAGTGACTCCGGTCCCGTTGCCGTCCAGCACGTACTGCTCTTCCAAGAGGTACAGGGTCACGCCGAACTTGGTCATCCTGACCACGTTGTCGGCCTGGCCGAACTCGCCCTCGTCCGGCTTCGCCACGATCGTCGAACTCTGCCGTAGCGCACCGGCGACCCGCTCGAGGGTGTGCATGGCGGTCGCGAGCAGCTTGTTCGTCCATCCGATGCGGCTGCGCATGAGGCGACGCCAGGAGGTGACGCGGAAGGTGGCCTTTCCGTGCCAGGTGCCGGTCCCGATGTCGAAGTAGTAGACGCGGCTGGGCGCGGTCGTGCGGTGTCGAGGGATGCCCTCGGGCTCCATTGTCACGGTGAGTAGCGTAGCATCACGCCCTGTAAATGACCCTCAGGGTCCGGAAGGCTGAGATCCGACGGGACCTCGGCTTCGTCGGTGGCGGCGTTGTTCTTGAATGGTCATTCATGTATCTTCTTGTCATGCCCAGACCGCGAGAGTTCGAGCCCGACGCCGTTCTGAACGTGGCCATGCTGCGGTTCTGGGAGCGCGGCTACCGGGCGGTGTCCGTCGAGGAGCTGGTGAAGGCGACCGGCGTCAAGCCCGGCAGCCTCTACAGCGCGTTCCCCGGCGGCAAGCGTGCGCTGTTCCTGAAGTCGCTGGAGCGCTACTCGAAGCTGGTCGTCCCGCAGAAGCTGGGCGAACTGGAGGCCCCGGGCGCCTCGGTGGGCGAGGTCCGCGGCTACTTCGACGGACTGGTGAGCGATCTGCTCAGCCCCGAGGGCCGGCAGGGCTGCCTGCTCGTCAACACGGCCATCGAGAACGCGGCCGAGGACGACGAAGCGGCGGCCGTCGTCCGCGGCCACCTGGCGCGGCTCGAGCGGTGCATGACGCACGCGCTGGAGAACGCGGCCCGCAGGGGGCAGGTCCGCGCCTCCCTGGACTGCGCCGGCAGCGCCAAGCTGCTGGTGGCCGCCTGTCAGGGGCTCATGGTCGTCGGGAAGGCGAACCCCGACGAGACGCTCCTGCGCGCGATCGTCGACAACGCCTTCGCCGCTCTCGCCTGACGGCGAGGGCTACGGGCCACCGTTCGCGGTGGCCCTTTTCCTCGCACCAATAGTTGAATGAGTGCTCAAGAATGGAGCCGGGACATGAAGGCCATAGTCATCTCCGCCCACGGCGGCCCCGAGGTCCTCACCCTCACCGAGCTGCCCGACCCCGTGCCCGCCGACGGCGAAGTGCTGATCCGGGTCAAGGCGTTCGGCCTCAACCACGCCGAGGCGTACATGCGCAGCGGTGCCTGGGGGAAGGTCGCGGCCGTCCCCGGGATCGAGTGCGCCGGGGTGGTGGAGGCCGACCCGTCAGGTGAACTCGCCGCCGGTACCCGGGTCGTGGCGATCCTCGGCGGCATGGGCAGGACCCGCAACGGGAGCTACGCGGAGCTGGTGACCGTGCCGGCGACCAACGTGGTGGCCGTCCGCTCGACGCTGGACTGGGCCGGTCTCGCGGCGGTTCCCGAGGTGTACGCGACGGCGTGGAGCGGCCTGTTCGGCAACCTCGACCTGCGGCCGGGCGAGACCGTCCTGGTGAGGGGAGCGACCTCCTCGCTGGGCCAGGCCGCGGTCAACCTGGCGGTCGACCGCGGCGCGACCGTTCTCGCCACGACCCGGGACCCGCTGCGGGCGCCCCTGCTGAAGGAGCTCGGGGCCGCCGGCGTACTCGTCGACGACGGAGCGCTCGCCGCCCAGGTCGCGGAGCGCGGGGCCGGCGTCGACGCGGTGTTCGACGTCGTCGGCAACAGCGTCCTGCGTGACTCGCTCGCCCTGGTCCGGCCGCGCGGCCGGGTCTGCCAGCTCGGCTTCCTGGGCGGCTTCGATCCCGTACACGACTTCGACCCGGTCGCCGACCTCCCCAGCGGGGTCCGGCTCAGCTTCTTCGGCAGCGCCTTCGTGCTGGGCACCCCGGCGTACCCGCTCGCCGACGTGCCGCTGGACGAGATCTACGCCAAGGTCCAGGCCGGTGTCCTGCGGGCCCGTCCCTCGCGGGTCTTCCGGTTCGAGGAGATCGTGGAAGCCCATCGGGCCATGGAGGCCGGAGAAGCCCTCGGGAAGATGGTCGTCACCGTCGGCTGAATCCCCGGACCCTCCGTCAGCCCGCCGAGGGGCGCCTGCTCCGGCCGGCGCGGACACGACAGCGCGGGTGGCACTTGGTCCTACTCCGCCCCGCGCGTACGGAGTCCGTGCACCAGTTGGTCGACATGGCCTGCGGCCTGGGCGGGTTCGAGTGGTTGGTGGCCTACCAGCAGGCGGTACCAGAACAGGCCGAAGAGCCGGTCGGTGGCGGCCTCCACGTCTGCGGTGGACGGGAGTTCGCCGCGCTGCACGCCCCTGGCGAGGAGGGCCAGCACGACGGCGCGGCGGCTCTCCACCCATTCCCGGAACGGCTCGGCGAAGGCCGGGTCGAGCTGTGCCTCCGCCATCAGGCCGCGCAGTGTCCGGACCCGCAGCGGGTGCGCGCAGACGCCGTACAGGGCGGTGGTGAACGCGGTCAGGTCGTCGGCCAGCGAGCCGGTGTCGGGTTCGGGCATGCGCTGCTCGACCGCCGTCCGGTACGCGTCCATGACGAGGAGGGCCTTCGATTTCCACCAGCGGTAGACGGTGCTCTTGGCGACGTCGGCGCGAGCGGCGATCCGTTCGATGGTGACGGCCTGGTAGCCGAGTTCCTCGACGAGCTCGACCGCGGCGGCCAGGACGGCGTCGTGGGCCTCCTGGCTGCGGATCCGGCCGCCGGTCCGGCGGCTGTGGGTTTCTGGGGAGGGCACCCCGTCACGTTAGCAGCGTGCTACTCTCAATCAAAACGCTACGGAGCGTTTTGATTGATGGGGGAGTGGAACGAGCATGGGTGAGATCGTGGTGTCGCACGGCTACGGCGCGAGCGACGACAGTGTCTGGTTCCCGTATCTGGCCGAACGGCTTGCGGCCGGCGGACACCGGGTCACCGTGCCCCGGCTGCCGGAAACCACCGCTCCGCGGCTGGAGCCCTGGCGCAAGGCGTACGGCGAGGCCGTCCTGGCCGCCGGCCCGGCCGGGTCGACGGTGCTGGTCGGGCACAGCATCGGCGGCGTGAACGTGCTGCGTTTCCTGGAGCAGCACGATCCCGAGACCCAGGGGGTGTTCGCGGGCGTGCTGCTGGTGGCGACCTCCGCGCACGAGGTCGGGTACGACGAGCTCGCCGAGTTCTTCGAAGGAGGGTTCGACTGGGAGCGGATCCGCCGCTCGGCGCTGCAGTTCCGGGTGCTCCAGGCCATGGACGACCCGGTCAACCAGCCGGACCCGACCGAGCACGTCAGGCTGTTGGTCGACGGCCTCGGCGCGACCGCGGTGGTGACGCCCACCGGAGCGCACTTCGGTGCCACCCCGGACGACCACGTCGAGGTACCGGAGGCGGTCCGGCTGGTCACCGAGCTGCTGGCGGGCTGACCGGCCCGGGGCGGGGACCAGGCAGGGGCGGCGTGCGGCATCGCACGCCGCCCCTGCCGGCTTCCGCGCGGAACGGGTCGGGGGACTACCGGGTGCTGCTGTACGGCAGCAAGGCCATCTCGCGGGCGTTCTTGATCGCCTGGGCGAGGCGGCGCTGCTGCTGTGCCGTGACGCGGGTGACGCGGCGGCTGCGGATCTTGCCGCGGTCGGAGATGAACTTCCGCAGCAGGTCGGTGTCCTTGTAGTCGATGTAGGTGATCTTCGCGGCGTCCAGCGGGTTGGGGCGGGACTTCAGCGGCTTGTGGGGGGCCTGACGGCGGGCCATGAGGGCTCCTAGGGGTGGTCGGAAGGTCAGGAGACGGGGTCGAGGAGGGAGTCGAAGGCGGCCGGGAGGCTCTTCCATGCCTCCCGGCCCGCCTCGTATTCGGCGTCGGTGAGCAGGCAGGACTCGAGGAGTCGTTCGAGCCCGTGCCGGTCGAGGCCGGGTGAGGTGAAGACGAGGTGCTGGCAGCAGTCGCCGTGCTCGGGATGCCAGTCGAGCGATGCGGCCGCCCGGCGCATCGGCGGCACCAGCTCCCAGGCGGCGTCCGGCAGGGATGCCAGCCACGGGCCGGCGTTCTCCACGCACAGCGCCCCGCCCGCGGCGTCCCAGGCCAGCAGCGTGTCGGGGCGGTCGGCGAGCCAGAAGCGGCCGCGACTGCGGGCGGCGGCGCAGCACAGCTCTTCCAGGGCCTCGAAGAGCCGTTCGGGGTGGAAGGGGCGCCGGCGGTGCCAGACGAGGGTGGTGACTCCCGCCTCGTCGGCCTCCTGCGGCAGCAGGGCGCAGGCCGGGTGCTGGGCGGCGGCCGCCGTTTCCGGGTCGAAACCGGCGAAGGCCAGCGCGGCGAGTTCGCCGGATCCGGCCGGCACCTGACGGGCGGTCGGGTGGAGCTGGGCGAGGAGGGCGCGGTCCTCGTCATCGGCCTCTTCGCTGTCGACGAGGGCGAGTACGGGGGCGTATTCGAGCTGCCGCGCCCAGGTGTCCGCGACCGTCCGCTGGTCGGAGGCGGCCGCGGCGAGGCCCGCCTCTGCCAGGTCGTCTCCGTTGGCGAGGTAGGGCAGTACGAGTGCGGGGTCGACCGCGGTGATCACGCCCGTGAGGTCGAGTACCCCGGCGCCGTGCGCGACGACGACCTCTGCCATCGCCTTGGGTTCGACGGAATCCCAGAGTTCGACGACGGCCAGCCGGGTCGTGCCGTTGCCGGCCAGCCGTTCCAGCTCGGGGACCAGGTCCTCGCGCAGCGCGCAGCAGGCGCAGTCGTTGGCCAGGGGTGCCTCGCCGCGGGACAGCTCGCCGGAGGCGTCGCGTACCAGGCGCCGCACCGTGCCCGTCGGCGCGGTGGCCAGGTCGTGGTGGAGGGCGACGCTGCCCGGCACGGCGTGCAGCAGCCGGTCCACGACCTCCTTGCGGGCGTCGGAGTGCAGCCCGCCGACGATCACGACGGGCAGGGTCACGCCTTGCTCCCGTAGCGGCGCTCGAAGCGCTCGACGCGGCCGGCCGTGTCCAGGACGCGGGCGGTGCCGGTGTAGAAGGGGTGGCTCTGCGAGGAGATCTCGACGTCGATGACGGGGTAGGTGGTGCCGTCCTCCCACTCGACGGTCTTGTCGCTGGTCGCCGTGGAGCGGGTGAGGAAGGCGAAGCCGGCGGCCTTGTCGCGGAAGACGACGGGGCCGTAGGCGGGGTGGATTCCAGGCTTCATGGGATGCGGCCTCTCGGTTGTGGGGTCCTGGTCAGCGCTCTTCGCGGAAGTCGACGTGCCGGCGGACCACCGGGTCGAACTTGCGCAGCACCATGCGGTCCGGGTCGTTGCGGCGGTTCTTGCGGGTGACGTAGGTGAAGCCGGTCCCCGCGGTGGAGCGGAGCTTGATGACCGGGCGTACTTCGTTGCGTGCCATGCCGCTACTATACGGGAATGGAAATCGTTTCCAATAACCTTCCCCTTCGGAGAGAGGCAGGCCACACGCCATGTCCGCCCACTGCCAACTGACCGGCGCCCAGCCGGGATTCGGCAACAACATCTCCCACTCTCACCGGCGCACCTCCCGCCGCTTCGACCCCAACATCCAGCGCAAGCGCTACTGGCTGCCCGGAGAGGGCCGCTACGTCCGCCTGACCCTGAGCGCGAAGGCGATCAAGACCGTCGACGTGATCGGCGTCGAGGCTGCCGTGGCGCGGATCCGCGCCCGAGGGGGGAGGGTCTGATGGCGAAGAAGAGCAAGATCGCGCAGAACGAGAAGCGCAGGGCGGTCGTCGAGCGGTACGCGGCCCGGCGCGCCGAGTTGAAGGAGGTCCTGCGACGGCCGTCCTCGACGGATGCCGAGCGCCGCGCGGCCCTGGCGGAGCTGCGCAAGCAGCCCCGCGACGCCAGCGCGACCCGGGTCCGCAACCGCGACGCCGTCGACGGCCGCCCCCGGGGCCACCTCCGCAAGTTCGGGCTCTCCCGCGTCCGGATGCGTGAACAGGCACACGCCGGGTTCCTCCCCGGGGTCACCAAGTCCTCCTGGTAGCCCGGCGAGTCGGGTAAGGGCGCGGTGCGGGCCCACCCGAGCGCGAAGCCGGGCGGGCGGGCGCGGTGGGACCGGTACCGGGCCGGGCGGTGCCGTGGCTGCGGCCGCCGCCCGGCCCCGTCAGGGTCCCGGACCGATGGCGGGGGCGGCCGGACGCCGTCCCCGCAGCCTCGGGGCCCGGGACGAGGCTGCAATGCCGAGATCGCCGACGAGCTGTTCCTGTCGCGGCGCACCGTAGAGCACCACGTCGCCGCCGTGCTGCGCAAACTCGGCGTGGCGTACCGGTCGGAAGCCGCTCGGTACGCCCGGCGAAACGGCGTGGGTCCTCCGGTCAGCTGAATTCGGCCGCACGGTCGACGGCCCACCGCGCGAAGGTGCGGGCCGGACGGCCGGTGAGGCGCTCGATGTGGTCGGTGGTGCGGTGTGACGCCGGCCGGTGCACCGAGGCCGAGATCAGCGCTTCCACCAGCCGCTCGGGGCGCCCGTCTGCGAGCATCTGTGACCGTGCGAGGTCGGTGGTGACCGCCCGGAAGCGCAGACGGCGCCGGAGCGCGGCACCCAGGAGGGCGACCTGGTCGGTGCGGCTCAGCACCTCCGGCCCGGTCAACAGGTAGGGCCCGTCGTCCGGTTGGCCGTGCTGCTCGAGCAGCACGGCTACGGCCGCGTCGGCGACGTCGCGCTCGTCGACGACGGCCGTGGGAGCCATGTCGGGGCCCGACACCACGTCGCCCGCCCGTAGCTGCTGCGCCCAGCCCCGCGCGTTGGACGCCAGTGTGTCGCTGCGCAGCACCAGGGGGCGCAGACCGGCATCGCGGAGCAGCGCTTCCATGTCGGCGTGCACCTGAACGACGGGGTCGCTCTGGCGCGCGGCTTCGTCGTCCACGGCCGTCGAGGACAGGTAGACGACACGGGGGGCCGCCGCGACGAGTTCCGCGACCAGGTCGTGGGCGGGTGCCGAATCGAGCAGGGGCCAGATCAGGAAGACGGTGTCGATGCCCACGAGCGCTGCGCGCACGGCGGCGGCGTCCGTGAGATCGCCGGTCGCCTGCCCGGCTCCGGGGTGCGGACCGGTCTGATCGCGCACGAGGCCTCGTACGGGCGCGCCGTGTGCGCGGAGGCGGTCGACGACCTCACGGCCGAGGTTGCCGGCCGCGCCGGTGACCAGGATCGACGGACGGAAAGGAGCGCCCGTGGGGCGAGGGGTATCAGGCATGATCGGGACGCTAGGGGTTCAGGCCGACATGAAGGCAAGGCGCGAGTGGTGAAGACGATCGGAGAAGCGGCCGCGGAACTGGGAGTCGAAGCCCATGTGCTGCGGCACTGGGAAGACGTCGGGGCACTCGCCGTGCCGCGCGACGGCAAGGGCTACCGCATGTACGACGACAAGGCGGTGGAACAGGCGCGCACGGTCCTGAAGCTGCGGAGCGTCGGCCTCTCGCTGCCCGAGGTCACCGCCGCCATGGCGCCGAAGAAGTCGCAGGCGCAGGCGGTCGTGAGGGCGAAGATCGCTGAACTCGAAGCCGAAGTGGAGCGGAGGCAGCAGGCGATCGCCTTCCTGCAGCACACCGCCGAGTGCCGGCACCGGTACCTCGACGAATGTTCGGATTGTGCGGCGTTCGTTCGGGAAGCCTGAGTTGACCACCTGTCGGGTGTGCTGACCCACCGGCCGCCGGGGGGTGACGGAAGTCTTACGGTGCGGTGCGGGAGGGCGCTTCGGCGGGTGGGGTTCCGTAGCCTGCCGGGCATGCGAGTACTCGTCACAGGAGGAGCCGGGTTCATCGGCTCACACGTGGTTGCCGTCCTGGCAGCCGAGGGACACACGCCCGTGGTTCTGGACGCGTTGTTGCCGAAGGCCCATCCGCACGCCCCAGAGGTGGCGGACGCCGAATTCGTGCGGGGCGACGTCCGGGACGCCCGGACGGTCGCGCGCGTGCTGCGCGGCGTGGACGCCGTGTGCCACCAGGCCGCGATGGTGGGCCTGGGGAAGGACTTCGCGGACGCGCCGGAGTACGTCGCCTGCAACGACTTGGGGACGGCGGTGCTGCTGGCCGGGATGGCCGAGGCCGGGGTGCGGCGGTTCGTGCAGGCCGGGTCCATGGTGGTCTACGGGGAGGGGCGGTACGAGTGCGCCGAGCACGGAGTGGTGCGGCCGGGGCCGCGGGCGGTCGCGGATCTGGAGGCGGGCCGGTTCGAGCCCCGCTGCCCGGGCTGCGGGGCCGAGCTCGTCCCCGGGCTGGTGGGCGAGGACGCGCCGGTGGATCCGCGGAACGTGTACGCGACGACGAAGCTCGCACAGGAGCACCTGGCAGCCGCCTGGGCACGGTCGACCGGTGGTACGGCCGTGTCGCTGCGGTACCACAACGTGTACGGGCCGGGCATGCCGCGGGACACCCCGTACGCGGGTGTCGCGTCCTTCTTCCGGTCCGCGCTGGCCCGGGGCGAGGCGCCGCGGGTGTTCGAAGACGGTGCGCAGCGGCGGGACTTCGTGCACGTACGGGACGTGGCCCGGGCGAACGCGGCCGCCCTGGTGGGTCTCGAGGGCCTGCCGGAGGGCGGCCACACGGCGTACAACGTGGGCAGCGGCGATCCGCACACCGTGGGGGAGATGGCCGCCGCGCTGGCGGCGGAGCACGGCGGCCCGGCTCCCGTGGTGACGGGGGAGTTCCGGCTGGGCGACGTGCGCCACATCACGGCGGACTCGTCGCGGCTGCGGCGGGAGCTGGGCTGGCGTCCCGAGGTGGGGTTCGCCGCGGGCATGGCCGAGTTCGCCCGGGCGGGGCAGCGGGGCTCGGTCCGGGTCGGGTAGGCCCGGCGGGTGCGGGTGCGGGTGCGGGTGCGGGTGCGGGCGTCGGTGCCCCGGGGCGGGTGCCGGTGTCGGCTTCGGTGTCGGTGCCCCGCGCGGGTGGCCCGTGCCCGGTGCGGGTGGCCCCGGGGTGTGGGTCAGGCGTCGGCGGCGGCGAGGGGCAGGGTGACCTCGAAGCGGCAGCCGCCGCGCACGTTGCGGACCCGTGCCCGGCCGGCGTGGGCCTCCACGATGCCCCGTACGATCGCGAGCCCCAGTCCGGCGCCGGCGGGGGGCGTGCGGGCCGGGTTGCCGCGCCAGCCCGTGTCGAAGACCTTCGGCAGGTCCTCCTCCGGGATGCCGCCGCAGCCGTCGGTGACGGACAGGACGGCGGTGTCCTCGTACCGGTCGACCCGTACGGCCACGGTGCCGTCGGCGGGGGTGTGCCGGATGGCGTTGACGAGGAGGTTGGCCAGGACCCGGGTCATCTCCTTGCCGTCCACCTCGACCGGGACGTGGGCGATGTCCTCGCCGCACAGCCGCACCCCGCGCTCGCGCGCGAGCGGGTCGGCGCCCAGGAGCGCGTCGGCCGCCAGGTCCCGGAGGGAGACGCGGCTCGGGGCCAGCTCCAGGGCCCCGGCGTGGATGCGGGAGAGCTCGAAGAGGTCGCCGACCATGGTGTCGAGGCGTTCGACCTCGGTGCGGATCTGCCGGTGGTAGCGGGCGGGTTCGGCGGCCACCCCGTCCTCCAGGGCCTCGGCCATGGCCCGCAGCCCGGCGAGCGGGGTGCGCAGGTCGTGGGAGATCCAGGCGACGAGCTCCCGGCGCGAGGCCTCCAGGGCGCGCTCGCGCTCGCGTGAGGCCGTGAGCCGGGCACTGGTGGCGGCCAGTTCACGGGTGACGGCGGCCAGTTCCGCGGTGGCCCGGGCCGGGGGCGCGGCGAAGCTGCCGCCCTCGCCGAAGTCGCGGGCCGCGCGGGCGAGGTCGCGGCCACGGGCGACGACCCAGCGTCCGAGCAGCAGCGCGGTGGCCAGGGAGACGACGGCGGCCATGGCGACCACCAGGGTGACCACGCTCAGGTCGTGCGGGGAGAGGAACATGGCCCGCGCGACCGCGAGGGTCCCGGCGAGCATGGCGGTGACGGCGACCGCCGCGACGACGATCAGGGACACGGCGACGGACCGGTGCCGCAGCAGGCGCAGCGCGACGGCGCCGAGCAGCCCGGCGCAGGCCGCGCCCCCGAACGCGAACGCCGCGATCAGCAGGACGTCCTTCACCGGGTGCCCTCCTCCGCGTCCGCCTCGAACCGGTACCCCACGCCCCAGACGGTCTGGATGAGCCGGGGGGCGGCGGGGTCGTCCTCGATCTTGGCGCGCAGGCGGCGTACGTGGACGGTGACGGTGGACAGGTCGCCGAAGTCCCAGCCCCACACCTCCCGCATCAGCTCCTCCCGGCCGTGGACCCGGCCGGGATGGCTGAGCAGGTGCGCGAGGAGGTCGAACTCCCGCAGGGTGAGCGTGAGCTCCCGTCCGTTCCTGGCGGCCCGGCGCCGCTGCGGGTCGAGCCGGATGCCCGCGCCGGTCAGCAGCCCCGTTCCGGGGGCCGGCGGCGCCGCGGCCCGGCTGCGGCGCAGGACGGACTCGACGCGCAGGACCAGCTCGCGCGGGCTGAAGGGCTTGGTGACGTAGTCGTCCGCGCCGAGCTCCAGGCCGGCGATCCGGTCGTCCTCGTCGCCGCGGGCCGTCAGCATGATCACCGGGACGGGGCGCTCGGCGCGCAGCCGCCGGCACACCTCCAGCCCGTCGATGCCGGGCAGCATGAGGTCGAGGACGACCAGGTCCGGTTCGTGCCGGGCGGCGGAGTCCAGGGCGGCGGCGCCGTCGGCGGCGTGGTGGACGTGGTGGCCGGCCCGGCGGAGGTAGCCGGTGACGACCTCCGCGACCGTGGGGTCGTCGTCGACGACGAGGACCCGGGCGGGCGGGGCGGGCGGGGGCGTGCTGGTGGCCGTGCTCATGACGGCAAGCCTCCCACCGGCGGGCCGCCGCCGTCTGCGGGGGAGTGGCCCCGGAGGGCCGACGTCCGTGTTTCGTAAGGAGTCGATGTCCGGTATGTCCCCGGAGAAATCCTACGGTGGCAGTCGTGACCGAAATCTCCGTGGACGTCGTCCTGCCCTGTCTCAACGAGGCCGAGGCCCTGCCCTGGGTGCTCGCCCGCATCCCCGCCGGCTGGCGGGCCCTGGTCGTGGACAACGGGTCCACCGACGGATCCGCCGAACTCGCCCGCTCCCTGGGCGCCACCGTCGTCGCGGAGCCGCGGCGCGGCTTCGGCGCCGCCTGCCATGCCGGACTCATGGCCGCCGAGGCCGAGTACGTCTGCTTCTGTGACTGCGACGCCTCCCTCGACCCCGGTCTGCTGGGCGGATTCGTCCGGGCGGTGGCCGCGGGCGAGGCGGACCTGGTCCTCGGCCGCCGCCGCCCCCGGGGCAGGGGCACGTGGCCCGCGCACGCCCGGGCGGGGAACCTCGTGCTCGCCCGGATGCTGCGCCGCCGCACCGGCCTGCGGCTGCACGACCTCGGCCCGCTCCGGGCGATGCGCCGGGAGGACCTGGTGGGCCTGGAGCTGACCGACCGGCGCTCCGGATACCCGCTGCAGATGGTCGTCCGGGCGGCCGACGCGGGCTGGCGGGTGCGTGAGGAGGACGTGCCGTACCTGCCGCGCAGCGGCAAGTCCAAGGTCACCGGCACCTGGCGGGGCACCTGGAACGCGGTCCGCGACATGCGTGCGGTCCTCGCCGAGCCCCCGTACGTCCCTGCCGCCGGCCGCTCCGAGCGGGCCGGCGGTGCGCGGTGACCAGCCTGCTCGTGATCGCCAAAGCGCCCGTGCCCGGCCGGGTCAAGACCCGGCTCACCCCGCCGTTCACCCCCCGGCAGGCGGCGGACCTGGCCGAGGCCGCGCTCGCCGACACCCTGGCGGCCGCGGCGGCCACCCCGGCCGGCCGGCACGTCCTGGTCCTGGACGGCGCCCCGGGGCCCTGGCTGCCGCCCGGCTTCGAGGTCGTGCCACAGGGCGGCGGGGGCCTCGACGAACGGCTCGCGGCCGCGTTCGCCGGCTGCGCCGGGCCGGCCCTGCTGATCGGCATGGACACCCCGCAGGTCACCCCGGAACTCCTGGCGCCCGCGCTGGCCTTCGACGCGTACGACGCCTGGTTCGGCCCGGCCGCCGACGGCGGGTTCTGGGCCCTGGGCCTGGCGGCGCCGGACCCGGCCCTGCTGCTCGGCGTCCCCATGTCCGTGCCCGAGACCGGGGCGGTGCAGTACCAGCGGCTGCGTGCGGCCGGCCTGCGCACCGGGCTGCTGCCGCGGCTGCGGGACGTGGACACCGCCGCCGACGCCGCCGAGGTCGCCGCCCTGGCACCGGCCGGCCGGTTCGCCGCGCTCCACCGGCGGCTCAGCGCCCGGACGGCGGTGGCGCGATGACCGCCCCCACCACCTCCCGGCCGCCCGCCACACCGGGCCGGCAATGGCGGGCCGACCCCTACAGCCTGGCCCTGCGCACCGGGCAGGGCCCCCTCTTCCTGCGGCGGACGGACGGCTGGCTGCTGCCCCTGGACGTCGAACGCTGGTGCGCCGGGGCCGACGCCGCCGACGAGAGCGTGCTGGCCCGCTGCCGCGGAAGCGTCCTCGACATCGGCTGCGGCCCCGGCCGGCTCGTCGTGGCGCTGGCCGAACGGGGCCGCCGCGCCCTCGGCATCGACGTGACCCCGGCCGCCGTGACCCGGACCGTGGGCCGCGGCGGAACGGCCCTGTGCCGCTCCGTCTTCGAGCCCCTGCCCGGCGAACGCCGCTGGGACACCGCCCTGCTGATCGACGGCAACATCGGCATCGGCGGAGATCCCGCCGCCCTCCTGCGGCGCACCGCCGGCCTGATCGGCCCCGGTGGCCGCCTGGTCGCCGAGGCCGCGCCCGTCGACGTCGACGAGCGGTGCGAGGTGCGCCTCGACGACGGCCGCGGCACGCTCGGCGCCCCCTTCCCGTGGGCCCGGGTCGGCCGCCGGGCCCTGCTGAGCCACGCCGAGGCCACCGGCTGGCGCACTGCCGGCAGCTGGACGGTGGCCGGCCGGCACTTCGCCGAACTCGTCCCCGGGACACCGCGCGGCCCCGAGGCCGGCACCGCCCTGCGGGCCGCGCCGTGACCCGGCCGGCCGCCGGTCCCGTACGGGCCGCCGCGACCGCGACCGCCGCCACCGCCGTCCTCGTCACCGCCCTGGTCGCCGTGCTCGTCCTCACCGTGCGCAAGGACGGCTACTTCGCCGACCCGGCCGGCCTGTCCTGGCTGTACGCCGCCTGCTGGGCCCTGTTCGCGGCGGCGGTGTGGTCCCTGCGCCGGGTACCCGCCCGGCACGCCGCAGCCCTCGTCCTCGCCGGCGGTGTCGCCGTCGCCCTGACGGGACTGGCCGCCCCACCCCGCACCAGCACCGACTCGTACCGGTACGCCTGGGACGGCCGCGTGCAGGCGGCGGGCATCTCCCCCTACGACCACGCCCCGGCCGACCCCGCCCTCCTGCCGTACCGCGACGGATGGCTCTTCCCGACGGGGAAGGCGTGTGGCAGGCCGGACCTGGCCGCCGTGTCCGAGGGCGTCTGCACCCGCATCAACCGCCCCCGCGTCCACACCATCTACCCTCCGGCCGGCGAGCTGTACTTCCTCCTCGTCCACGCCCTCTCGCCCGACGGAGTCCGCCACAAGGCCTTCCAGGTCGGCGGCGCCGTACTGGCCCTCGCCACCACGCTGTCGCTGCTGCGCATCCTCCGCCGGCGCGGTGACCCCAGGACCGCGGCCTACTGGGCCTGGTGCCCCGCCGTCGCCGTCGAAGCCGTCAACAACGCCCACGCGGACGTCCTCGCCGTCCTGCTGTCCGTCCTCGCCCTGGGCCTGACGGTGCGCCACCGGGCCTGGGGCGGCGCCCTGCTCGGCCTGGCCACCGCGGCCAAACTCCTGCCCGCCGTCCTGCTCCCCGGCGCCCTGTCGGGCGTACGCCGCGCCCGTGACGCCGCCGCCGTCCTGCTCCCCGCCGCCGCCGTCCTCGTCGCCCTCTACCTGCCGTACGTCCTGCTCTCCCACTCCTCCGTCCTCGGCTACCTCGCCGGGTACGCCGACGAGGAGGGCTACCAGGACGCCTCCGCCGGCGACCGCTACGCCCTCCTGCGCCTGCTCCTCCCCGACTCCTGGGCCGTGCCCGCCGTCGTCGCGGGCATGCTCGCCGTCAGCCTGTACGTGATCCGGCGGGGCGACCCGCAGCGCCCGTGGAGCGGTGCCCTCCTGGTCAGCGGGACCGCGTTCCTCCTGACCACGCCCGGCTACTCCTGGTACGCCCTCCTCCTGATCGCCCTGGTGGCGCTCGACGGCCGCTGGGAATGGCTCGGCGTCGCGGTCGCGGGCGCGGCCGCCTACCTGACGGGCCGGGTCGTCCCGCACGCCGGCACGGCCGCCTACGCCGCCGCCGCGCTGGCCGTCGCGTGCGGCTGGGCGGCGCGCCGGCGAGCCCGCGGCGGGCGCGCCGCCCCGCACCGTACGGCCGGACCGGACACGCTCCCCTCGGCGGGGAGGGCCACGTGAACCCACGCATGCAGCATCCACATCCACGGAGGCACCCCATGAACGCGAACGGAGGCCGTCCGGCCGCACCCGGCGGTCCGGCGCGGGCGGGAACGGAACCCGGCGACGGCAGCATGGCGGGCCTCGCCCGGCTGCGGTCGGCCCTGGGCGCCCGGTGGGCGGCCGGCCCGCCACGGGGCCCGTCCCGCCCGGAGTTCTGGCGCAGCCCGCTGCGCGGCCCGTGGCTGACGGCGGTGTTCGGGATCGTCCTGCTCTTCGGCATCACGATCGTCTTCGTCACCGGCCTGGTCTCGTACGCCGCGTACGAGCCCGACCTCGCGGCGGTCAACGACCAGACCCCCGGCAAGGGATGGCTGGGCTTCTACCTCTTCTCCTGGCCGACCTCCCCGTACTGGCTCTACCGCGTCACCCAGGGCGTGCACGTCACGCTCGGCGTCGTGCTCGTGCCCGTGCTCCTGGCCAAGCTGTGGTCGGTGATCCCGAAGCTCTTCGCCTGGCCCCCGGTGAGCTCGGGCGCGCAGGTCCTGGAGCGGCTCTCCCTCCTCCTGCTGGTGGGGGGCGCCGGGTTCGAGTTCGCCACCGGCATCCTCAACACACAGCTGCACTACATCTTCCCGGGCTCCTTCTACACGCTGCACTTCTACGGGGCCTGGGTCTTCATCGGCGCCTTCGCGGTCCATGTGGTCTTCCGTCTGGGACGGGCCGTGCGGGCCCTGCGCGCCGGGCCGCGGCAACCGGCCCCGGACAGCGAGGAGGCGGCCGGGCTGGTCTCGCCCCGCCCGGCCGCTCCCACGATCTCCCGGCGGGGCGCGCTGGGCATGGTGGGGCTCGGCTCCCTCGCGCTGCTCGTGGTGACCGCGGGGCAGAGCGTGGGCGGCTGGTTCCGCCGGACGGCCCTCCTGGCGCCGCACGGCCAGGACCCGGGCTCCGGCCCGAACGGCTTCCAGATCAACAAGACCGCCGCCTCCGTCGGCATCCGCCCCAGCGACACCGGTCCGGCCTGGCGGCTGACCGTGCGCGGCGGGCGCCGCCAGATCGACCTCACCTACGCCCAGCTGCTCGGCCTGCCGCAGCACGAAGCGCTGCTGCCCATCGCCTGCGTGGAGGGCTGGTCGACCGCCGACCAGCACTGGAGCGGGGTCCGCCTCACCGACCTGGCCGCGCTCGTGGGCCTGGGCACGCACGCGCCACAGCTCCTGGTCCAGTCCGTCCAGCGGGGCGGGTCGTTCAGCTCGGTCGTGCTGAGCGCCGACCAGGTCCGGGACGCGCGTTCGCTGCTGGCCGTTCGGGTCAACGGGGCGGTCCTGTCCGCCGACCACGGCTATCCGGCCCGGGTGATCGTCCCCGGGGCACCCGGTGTCCACAACACCAAGTGGGTCACCCGCCTCACCTTCGGAGAACCGTCATGAGGGCGCCCACCGCCGACACCGCCCCGGCCGGCTTCCGGCACCGCTACGGCTCCTCCCCGCTCCACCTGCTCCTCGTGCTCGCGTCCTTCGCCCTGGCCTGCTACGCCGGTCTGCGCCTGCTCGAAGGGGACGCCCTCGGCGTGGCCGTGTGGTTCGTGGGAGCCGCGCTCCTGCACGACCTCGTCCTCCTGCCGCTGTACGCGGTCGCGGACCTGGCCCTCCAGCGGCTCCTCGCGCCCGGTGAAGGGGAGGGGGCGCGCATGCGGCGGGCCGGCGTCAACCACGTCCGGGTGCCCGCCTTCGTCTCCGGCGTCCTGCTGCTCGTCTACTGGCCGCTGGTACTGGGGCAGGTCGGCCACTTCACGAGCAGCACCGGCCTGCCGGCCGACGTGTTCCTGGGGCGGTGGCTGCTGATCACCGCCTGCCTGTTCGCCGCCTCGGCAGCCGTCCTCGCCGTGCGCCTGTGGAACGCGGGCGGTGAGGCGCGCAAGGCCCGGGCCCGGGCCCGCAGGGCGCGGAAGGCCGGTCCGCCGCCGCCGGGCGGGGCCGGCTGAGGGGGTTCAGGCCGGCCGCTCAGCCGGCGCGCAGTTTCGACGCGTGGCCGAAGCCGAGTGCCGCCGTGAACGGGTGGATCAGGCCGGCGTCGGCGGCTTCCAGGGGGAAGAGGGGGAGGACGCCGGCGGGCCGGGTCCTGGCGCGCAGGAGTCCGGCCCGGTAGAACGCGGCCGTCCAGCGGCCGTCCTCGGAGTGCCATGCCTCGGAGAGTCCGGGCAGGGCACCGGCCTTGTGGGGAAGCCCGGCGAGGGCGGCGAACTGCCGGGCCGGCGGGGTGTCGCCCATCGTGTGGTCGCAGTGGTACAGGCGCATGCGGCGGTCGTTCCCGTCGGCGAACCACCGCAGGAGCTGACGCTCGTAGTCGGCGGCCTTGATGCCCGTGGCTTCGGCCTTCAGCTCCAGGTCGAGGTCCCACCATTCGCGCCACACCGCGTCGAACGCCGCCGCGTCGCCGCCGAAGAGGTGGCGCGGGAAGTGGTGGGGGAGGGAGATCTCCTTCCGTGTCAGGAGCGGGAAGATCCCCATGATCGCGCTGCTGAACCCGCAGACGGTGACGCTGCCCAGGGCCGGCGGGGGCGTGGGCACCGAGCCGGCGCGGCGCGCGGTGGGCAGCGGGGGCAGCAGGCCGACCGGTGCGGTGCTGCCCTGCCAGCGGCTGAAATCGGTGCCGGAACCGCCGTACCCGAAGCGGTGCAGGAAGCGCACCACCTCCAGCAGGAGACGGTGGGTCCCCTCCTGGGAGTTGAACGGCTGCCAGGCGAACCTCTCGTTGTCCTTGCCCGGCGGCAGGGCGGGCAGGATGGGAACGACGACCACCGCCGGACGGCCCGAAACGTGCTGCGCCTGGACCAGATTGAGGTCCCGCAGCAGGTGCCGGTAGCCCACGACGACGTACGGCTGGTCGGCCGTGGTGTCCCTCTTGACGCTGTACGGGTAGTTGCTGCGGAAGGGGTAGGCGGAGAGCGGATAGCCGCGCGTCGCCGTGGAGGGCGTGAAGTAGCAGACCACGTCGATGCCGTCGGCCGGGACCGGGGCCGAAGGCCGCTTCGGCGCCCAGACGGCGACCAGGAAGCGCGGCTGCGGCGGGTGCGCGTCGTCGTTGCCGCCGTACTCCAGCCAGAGGAAACCCCCGGTGTCCGCCGGTGCCACCACCTGGTCGGTGGTGCGAAACCGGTCCCAGCCGTCCTGCTCGGCGCGGGCCGGTGCCGCGTCGGTGAGCGTGCGGACGCTCACCTTCTCCAGCCACAGCGGCGTGGCGGGCGGGGCCGGCGTGTTCAGCACCGCGTACCTCCTCGGCTGCCCCGTCGCCTCCCGGAAGAAGACCCCCGGCTGGTCACCGTGCGCCTGGGTGCCGGTGTACGGCGGCGGGGTCACCGGTGACTGGCGGATGCGGCCCAGCTCCATCGTGAGCCGCAGGTCGTCCCCGTCACGGGTCACCGTGACTCCCGGGTTGTCCCAGTACACGGGCGCGTCGGGGCTGCGGGTGAGGGTGACCGACTCCGGCGCGTAGTCGGGGTGGGCGACGTCGAGGTCGATACGGCTCCACTCCTGCGCGGGGACCGCACGGGTGACGGGGCCGTCCAGCGGGAGGCTGATGTGCTGGGTCACCGGTCCCTGCGCATCGGTCCACGTCAGCTTCACCTCGGCCACCGTCCCGGCCTGCGGCGGTCGGCCGAGGACGTCGGCCACGGCGAAGGTGAGGCGGGTCGTCGCCATCTCAGAGCTGCATCCCGGTCTTCGGGTCGTAGTGGACCTCGGTGGCGACGATCTGATCGGTCGGCATGACCTCGATCCACTGGTCGAAGACCTGGAAGGGCTCGGTGCCGTCCGCCTCGAATCCGTCGCCGAGCGGATCGAAGCCGCGCTCGTAGACCTTGTCGGTGGGCAGGTAGTTCACGGGCGTGCCGTCCGGAAGCCGGTCGCTGACCTTCACCCGCGACTTCTGCCAGTCGCCGCCGACCACGACGGCCAGATAGCGGATCGCGTCGTGCACCGTCAGCGCATCGGCCGGCAGGTCGCGGTAGCGGGCGGTGAGCTCCGGGTCCTTCCAGGCGTACCGCTTGAGCACCAGCAGCATGCGGCCGCGCTCGCCCGGGACCGACTCGGCGTACAGCGAGTCGAGGCCGTCGGTGCCCTCGACGCCCGCGTTGGTCAGCCATTGCAGCGCCTCGAACTCGTGCCCCTGGCGGATCGGGACGACGGCCTTGACCCAGGGGGCGTTGAGGAAGGCGTTGCGCAGGTTGTCGCCGTCGAGCTGGAGCAGCCAGCCCAGTGAACTCCCCAGCCTGGCGGGCCGGGAGTCGGCGGTGATGTAGTAGTCCTCGCCGGTGTTGCTGGTGCCGCCCCAGCCGACGACGGTGCTCTTCTCGAATTCCTTCTCCGTGGCCCCCGAGCCGTCGAAGCCGAGGTTCTCCTTCACGGCCAGCTTGTTGGGCACCCACCACTCCGGGGCCACGAAGTACAGCATGCGGTCGACGTCGAAGAACGTCTGGACCAGCTCGGCCATGATGTGCTGGGTCTGGCTGCTGATGCCGGACAGGCCCTTCCCCTTGAAGAGCTGGCGGATCAGGCTGCGGTACACGACGATCTGCTCCTCTTCCCGCAGATCCTCGAAGCGCCGGGGGCTGATGCCCGCGGCGAGCTTCACCCGCTCCTGGGCCGCTTTGAAGAACGCCTCCTTCGCCAGCCGCTCCTTCTCCTGGTCGACCTCCTTCAGGCGCTCGGCGTTGACCTTGTTCACCTGTTCCACGTAGGCCGAGGTGGGGCCGTAGTTGACGGTGAAGCGGTAGGGGAACATCTCGCCGTCGTCACCGCTGTGCCCGATGATCCGCAGCCTCAGCCGGTTGGTCCCCTCCGCGAACTGGCTGACCCGCAGATCGGCGACGTTGCTGCTCAGCCACTGCACGTTGGTGTGGCTCTTGTACTCGTATCCGTACTTCGGATAGAGCAGCAGATCCGCCAGCGCGTCGTCGAAGTAGTCGTCGTCCGGCCCCTTGTACGTGCCTTCGACGGTCTCCTGGTACTGCTCGGGCATCGGGACGAGCTGGGCGGGCTGGACCTGACCCTGCGGGGGCTGCGCGACGTGGACCAGCTCGGCGACCCCGAGTTCGTCGCCCGGCCGGTCGATGTAGGTCTGCCAGCACAGCTGGGTGCCGATCTCCTGGACCTGGACCCCCACCTGGCGCATCTTGCGCCGCAGTTCGTAGTTGACGAGCTTGTCGGTGGTGTTCTGCAGGAGGTACCTCTTGCTGGA
This sequence comes from Streptomyces katrae, assembly GCF_002028425.1. GTDB lineage: Bacteria > Actinomycetota > Actinomycetes > Streptomycetales > Streptomycetaceae > Streptomyces > Streptomyces katrae_A. The sequence continues at coordinate 6,578,709 of NZ_CP020042.1, forward strand.
GGTGTCGGTGGTCTCCACGACCGTCTTGAACGTCGACTTGAAGCTGCGTTTGATCTCCGTGGACAGCTTGATCGTCTGCTGCCGCAGCTGCTTGTGGGTCTGTTCCTTGGCGGTCTTGCGCGCGTCGGCCGAGTCGTAGCTCGTACGGGCGGTGGCCTGGGTGTTGAAAACCCCCAGCTTGCCACTGGTCCGCGCCTCCAGGCTCACACCGAACTTGCTGCTGCTCTGGTTCTCCTCGCTGACCGAGGCCGACAGCTCGTCCTCGGACCGGCTCTCCTGCTCGCTGCGCTGGGTGACCTCCTCGGAGGCCTCGGTGGTGCGTTCGGTGAGGGTACGGCGCGTGGAGACCTCGATCAGCTCGACCGCGGCGCCGGGGCTGAGCCAGATGTGCTGGACCGGGGGGCCGAGGAACGAGTCGAACTCGAAGAAGTACTGGCGGAAGAGGTGGACGACACCGAGCGGGGACAGCGACGCCTCGGGCAGGCCGGCGGTGGCCGCCCGGTCCCGTGCTCCCGGCGACACGGGCGGCCCGCCCCCCAGCAGTTCGGCGAGGGCGTCGACCTCGGGCACGTTCACCCGGTGGCCGCTCGTCGCGAACATCGCGTGCAGCACGTCGTACCGGCCGGCGGCCTGCAGGTTCTTCAACGCTCCCGCGACGCGGGACTCCTGGGCGGCCAGGGCGGCGGGGTCCGCGGCGGCCGCCGGAAGGCCGTCGGACGCGGCGTGGACGATGACGCCGCCCTGGGCGATCTTCTCCTCCGCGATGCGCAGCAGGGCGGCGAGCCCGTCGGGCCCCGGCCCCACGAGACGGTCCCAGACGGCCGGATCGGCGAGGTCCGCCTTCTTGAGCCGGGCCAGGAGTTCCCGGGTGACCACCGAGTCGAGGGTTCCGGGGAGGGCGGAGGCGACCGTCGGCACCGGGGCGCCCGGCTCGATCGTCAGGGCGGGCGCGGCGGCCGTGGCGGAGGCCGGGGCCAGGGTGAAGGAGGGGCGCATGTTCTCGGTGAGCGCCGCCGCGAGCGAGCGGCGCATGGCGGGGCCCGTGGTGCCGAACCGCTCGGCGAGCCGGGCCGAGCGCCAGCCGAGCAGCGGCTGGTAGACGCCGTACAGCTCGGAGGCGTACGGCAGAGAGCCCTGGAATTTCGCGAAGTTGACCTTCATCTGCCGACTCCCGCCTCCCCGACGCGGCCGCCCTGTCCGACCTGCTCCACAGGCTCCCGTTCCGGGCGGTTCGCGCCCAGTCCAGGCCTGGGAATCCGCGTCCCAAACCACCTGGCCGAGTGAAGGGGCGGCATGCAGAAACGATCCCCGGCGGGCCGCAACCCCGAGCGGGCACGGACCGGCCCCGCGTGTTCCCCGACGGCTCGGCTCAGGCCCTCACGATCCGGAGCACCGAGGCCAACAGCAGGGCGGGCGAGACCGCCCCTCCGATGACGATCACCGGCAGGGCCACCCACAGGAGGGGGTGGTCCCCGGCCTCGGACGGCATGTCCTCCTGCACGATCACGAACCACGCCAGGTGCAGGGCCGTGCCCGCCATCAGGGCGATCCAGTACAGGCCGATCCCGGCCGACCACAGCCGGACCCTGCCGGCAGGCGCGGTCATCAGCCGCTTCCGGTAGACCTGGAGCCCCACCATCGCGCCGAGGAGCAGGAGGGCCACGGGGAAGCGCCACCAGTCGTCGTTCACGGCCCACTGGTGTGCGGCGCTCGGCTGCTCTGATTCCGACGGGTACCGCGCGGCCCGGTCCAGCAGGTCGAACCCTCCGATGAGCAGGGCGACGACCGGGATCAGGAAGAACAGCCCGTAGAGCGGCCTGCCGAGACCCCTGGTCAGGGCCCCGACGGCGTCCTCCCGCGGGGAGGACGCGCCCGACGACGCGGCACGGGCGCGGACCGGGCCGGCCGGTGTCCGGCCGGGCATGACCGCCGTGGGCGGCGGGGTCCGCGGGGGAAGCGCGGTGATGGTGGCCACCCGGTCCGGTCCGGACACCGCCCCGGCCTCCGACCCCCGTACGAGGCGCTGCGCTTCCTTCTCCGGTTCCTCCGCTTCCTTCCTCGGCCCCTCCGGCCCCTGCGGCCCCTCCGGCTCCTGCGCCTCCGCGTTGAGCAGTTCCTCCGCCTTCTGCGCGATGGCGGCGACCACGGGCGCCGGCAGCCAGGGGCCCGTGCCGGCCCGTTCCCCGGACGCGGCGGCGAGCTCCGCGACCGTCGGGCGGTCCGCGGGCCGCTTGGCCAGGCAGCGCCGGGTCAGTTCCCCGAACGGGCCCTCGATCCCGTCGAGGTCCGGTTCGTGGTGCACGAGCCGGTACAGCAGTTCGGCCACCGACCCTCCGCCGAACGGCCCGCGTCCGGTCGCCGCGAAGGCCAGCACCGCTCCCAGGGAGAAGACGTCCGCCGTCGGGCCGACGGTCCGGCCCTCCGCCTGCTCCGGTGACATGTAGCCGGGTGAACCCACCACCAGACCGGTCCCGGTCAACGCCGTCTCGTCGGCGGACCGGGCGATGCCGAAGTCGATGAGCAGCGGCCCCGACGGGGAGAGCAGCACGTTGGAGGGTTTGACGTCGCGGTGCACCAGACCGGCCCCGTGCACCCCGGCCAGCGCCTTTGCGAGTCCGGAGAGCAGCCGCCACAAGGCCTCCTGGGGCAGCGGCCCGTGGAGGACGACGGCGTCGGCGAGCGCGGGCCCCGGAACGTACGCCGTGGCGAGCCAGGGCACCTCAGCCTCCGGGTCGGCGTCCAGGACCGGCACGGTCCCCGCTCCCCGGAGCGACTGGGCCGCCCTGACCTCTCGGGCGAAGCGCTGCCGGAAGCCCGCGTCGCCGGCGATCGTCCCGTGCACCACCTTGAGGGCGACCGTCCGGCCGCCCGGCGACCGGCCGAGGTAGACGCGGCCCATGCCGCCCTCTCCCAGGCGGTACAGCAGCCGGTACGAGCCCACTTGGCGCGGATCGGTCGCGGTCAACGGCTGCATGCCACACCCCCGTGAGACGCCATCCCCGTCGTCCTCCCACGCGACGCTCGTCCCGTGGGCGCCAGTCAGCATGGCACAGCGGCCCCGCCCCCGGCACGGGAAGCAGAGCGGAAGCGTCCACGCCGTGCCCGCCTTCGGGCTTCGAAGCGGTGGCCTCCGCTCATCCGGACGGCGACCGGTCTCCGGGGCCGTCCTCGGATTCCGGACCGGTGACGGTGATCGCCCCGGAGGGGCACACCCCTGCGGCCATCCGCGCGGCCGCGAGGCGGTCGGGGGCCGGGTCGGTCCGCAGCAGGACCACCAGGCCGTCGTCGGGGTCCTGGTCGAAGACGCCGGGCGCGGTCATGGCGCACATCCCGGCGCCGATGCAGCGTTCGCGGTCGACGCCGAGACGGGCCGGGCTCACCGCGGGTCCCAGGTGACCGGGAGGCTCTTCACCCCGTAGATGTCGGCGCTCTCCGGGCGCAGACGGACCTCGTCGGCCGGTACGGCAAGGCGCAGCGTGGGGAAGCGGTCGAGCAGCGCGCGGAACGCCACCCGCATCTCCACACGGGCCAGTTGCTGGCCCAGGCACTGGTGGATGCCGTGGCTGAAGGCCAGGTGGCCGTCGTACGGCCGCCGGATGTCGAGCGCGTCGGGGTCCGTGAAGCGGGCGGGGTCGCGGTTGGCGGTGTTGAACGACAGGACGACCGTCGTGCCCGCCTCGATGGTGTGGCCGCCCACCTCGACGTCCTCCAGCGCCGTCCGGTGGAAGGTCTTGGCGACGCTCAGGTACCGCAGCAGCTCCTCCACCGCCCCGTCGGTGAGCGAGGGGTCGTCGCGCAGGGCGGCCAGCTGCTCCGGGTTGCGCAGCAGGGCGAACGTGCCGAGGGAGAGCATGTTCGCGGTGGTGTCGAAGCCGGCCGCCAGCAGGATGAGGCTGATCCCCTTGAGCTCCTCGTCCGTCAGATCGCTGTCGGTGAGCTCGCTCAGCACGTCGTCGGTGGGGTTCGCGCGCTTGGCCGCCACCAGGCGCGCGAGGTAGTCCTGGGTGGCGGTGTAGGCGGCGATCAGCTCCTCGTCGCTCACCTCCCCGCCCATGAAGGCGTCGATCTGCTCCTGGAAGGACGCACGGTCCTCGTAGGGCACGCCGAGGATCTCGCAGATCACGATGGTGGGGATCGGCTTGGCGAACGCGGTCACCAGGTCCGCCGAAGGCCCCGCCGCCTCCATGGCGTCCAGGCACTCGGAGGTGATCTGCTCGATGCGCTCGGTCAGCATCCGCATCCGCCGCACGGTGAACTTCCCCACCAGCGGCTTGCGGTAGCGGCTGTGCTGCGGCTCGTCCATCAGGAGGAACTCGCCCGGAGGAGCCGGAGGAAGCTCGAAGTCGACGATGTTCATCAGCTCCTTGCGCGAGCTGAACCGGGAGTCCGCCAGGACCGACCGCACCAGGTCGTACCCGGTGATCAGCCAGCCGGGCTTCCCGCCGACGTGGGTGAAACGGCTGATCGGACCGTGCCGCTGGGCATCGCTCAGCTCGGCCGGCGGATCGAAGGGGCACCCGGACCGACGCTCCGTCGGCATCGCCTCGACGGTGTGCGGGGACTGGCTCATGAAGCGTTCCTCATCTCGCGATATGACGCGTTTGCTGTCCCTCGAAAGCTACGTTGCATTCATCATGCAGTCAACGGATTGCAGGCATATGTGCAGGTAGAAGCCGGGAAATTGGTGCAATGGCCCTGCCGCCGAATGCAACGGTGCGTTGCAACGGGTGGCGGTGAAGGCAATGGCCGGGCGCCGGGTGCCCGCGCGGTGTCAGCCGGCCGGCTCCAGGGGGAAGAGCTCGGCGGTGCCCGTCAGGTCGAGCAGTCGCAGCATCTGGTGGCTGGGAGCGGCCAGGCTGAGGGTGTGGCCGGCGCGCAGCGCGGCCTCGCGCGCCCGGAGCAGCGCGGTGAGCCCCGAGGAGTCGCAGAAGGACGAGTTGCTCAGGTCGACGATCACCGCTGCCGCGGGCTCGGCCTGGGAGAGGGCCGCCGTGAGCCGGCTTTCGAGTTCGCCCGCGTGCCGGATGTCGATTTCACCGCTCACGTGGACGACGACCGGCGTCCGCAAGCCGCCGTCCGCCCCGCGGTCCGCCCGTACGTCGAATTCGGCAGTCATGTGAGGCCTCCTCACCCCCCTGGATGGCATCGCCGCCCGCCGGGGGCCGGCCCGTGGCCCGCACGCCGGCGTCGGAATCCGCCGCAGGGCTTCTGCCCGCGCGACAGGGGCCCATGCCGCCCGTCAGTGCTGCCTCATGGAGGACGGCGGCACGTCGAAAGCACGGGTGAAGGCGTACGAGAAGGCCGCCGGGGAGGCGTAGCCGAGCAGGACGGCGACCTCGGTCACGCTCTTGTGGCGCAGGAGGGGGATCGAGGCGAGCAGCCGGGCGCGGGACCGCCAGGCCGCGGGGCTCGTCCCCGTCGCCTGCCGGAAGCGCCGGGTCAGCATGCGCTCGCTCATGGCCGTGGCGCGCGCCCAGTCGGTGTTGCTCACCGACAGGCCGGGATCGGCGAGGTAGCCGCGGCACAGCGCGGAGAACGGCTCCTCGTGGGGGAGGGCCACGTACAGCGGGACTTCGGAGAGCGCGGCCGTCTCCAGCAGGACCAGCGCGATCAGCGCGCTGTCGCGGGCGTCCCCGGCGTAGTCCGCCTCCAGGTCTGCGGCGGCGAGCAGCAGCTCCCGCAGCAGCGGCGGGACCGCCACGACCCGGCAGGCCGCGGGCCACCACGGGACGGCGGACGGCTCCACGTAGAGGCTGGCCGTCCGGGTGTCCAGCATCCGCACCTGATGGCGGGTCCGGGGCGGGATGAGCACCGCCCGCTCGCCCGGAACGGTCCACGCCCCGTCGTCGGTCTCCACGAGCATGGTGCCGGTCGCGGCGTACAGGAGCTGCGCCCGGCGGTGCTCGTGCCAGGCGAGGAGGGTGTCCGGCGGGTAGTCCGTCGCGATCGGCAGCACCTCGGCGGGGAGGTGGTCGACCTGTCCGAGGGGCACGTTGCGCATGGCGGGATCCTATGGCCGGAACTCGAAAGGACCGGGCCGACAGTCGATCGTCGGCGCGGGCCCTCTCGGCTGGACTGGGCCCATGAGTGCTTTCGTTCTCGTCGTCGTCGGGGTCCTCACCGGGCTGACCACCGTGCTGTTCGGATTCGGAGGGGGTTTCGTCGCGGTCCCCGTCATCGTCTGGGCGGACGCCGCCGCGGGGCCGGCCGCGGCGGCCGTCGCGGTGGCGACCTCGGCCGTGGTGATGGTCGTCAACGCGGCGGTGGCCACCGCCGCCACGCCCCGTCCGGTCCTGAGGCATCTGCGGGGCACCGCCCCGCTGCTGGTCCTGCTCGGCGCCGGAGGGGTGGCCGGCGCGCTCGCCGCGGGCGCCGCGCCGGCCGGGCTGATCCACTGGGGGTTCGTGCTCTATCTGGCGGCCACCCTCGTCGACGTGCTCGCCCGCCCGGGGTTCCTGCGCCCGGACACCGCGGCCGCGGGGCGGCGGGGCGGGTTCGCGGTGTCCGCCGGGCTGGGGGTGCCCATCGGTGCGGTCGCCTCGTTCCTCGGCGTCGGCGGGAGCGTCATGACCGTGCCCCTGCTGCGGCGTTCGGGCCTCCCGATGCGCACCGCGGCGGCGCTGGCCAACCCCCTCACCGCCTGCGTCAGCGCCCCCGCGTGCGCGGTCTTCCTCAGCGCCCGCCACACGACCGGGGCCGGGGCGCCGGCGACGGCCGTCGGATCGGTCGACCTCGGCGCCGCCGCCCTGCTCCTCCTCGGAGCGGTCCCGGTCGTCCTCCTCCTGCGCCGCAGACCCCCGCGCATCACGGACCGGCTCCACGCCCGCGGGTACGTCGCCCTGCTCTGCCTGGTGCTGGCCGCCATGCTGGTCCGGACACCGTGAGGGCCGGATTTCGGTAATCGCTCGCTCCGGAAAAGTATGAAAGGACTCCTGCGATTTCGAGAATTCCGGGGGCTGGACGGGATTTCGCCAGGCAGGAGTCCCCGGATCCTTGGCATCTGCCGGTCCTTCCGGAATTGGCCCGCGGGACAGGGCTGTTCGGCTGGGGTATGAGACCGGGTGCCTCCGCCGCCTTTCGGCGCCCTGTAATGTCGGCCGTAAGGCAGGTCACACCGGACCCGCATTTTCCGTCCCCGTTTTTCTCTTCAGTGAGGCGTGTGTTCATGACCCTGTCCATCCGCAACCAGATCTCCGGCACCGTCACCTCGATCACGGCCGGCGAGGCCATGTCCTCGGTGAAGGTCCGCCTGGAGGGCGGTCAGGAAATCACCGCGGTGATCACCACCGATGCCGCCAAGGAGCTGGGTCTGGCCGAGGGCGCCGCGGTCAAGGCCCTGGTGAAGGCCACCGAGGTCTCCCTGGCCACCGGCGCCGTCTCCGGCGTCTCCATCCGCAACCAGATCCCCGGCACGGTCGTCGACGTGGCCGCCGGCCCGGCCATGGCCTCCGTGAAGGTCGACGTGAACGGCGGCGGCCTGACCGCCGCGATCACCGCCGACGCCGTGAAGGACCTCGGCCTCGCCGCCGGCACCTCCGTCGTCGCCCTGATCAAGGCCACCGAGATCTCCCTCGCCGCCGCCTGATCCCCGTTCCGGCGGCCACGCTTCCTCCCGCGCCCGGTGACCGCACCGCCGGGCGCCCGGCGCGGGGGCGTCAGGCGTCGAGGGCGGTGATGATCTCGTCCGTGGTCCCGATCCGGCCGAGCCGGGGGAAGATCTTGCCGAAGGTGTGGGCGTGGGAGTCGGCGTCCGTGTCCGTGATGGCGTCCTCGGCGAAGGTCAGCTCGTAGCTGTGCTCCCAGGCCGAGCGGGCGGTGGATTCCACGCCGATGCTGGTGGAGATGCCGGCCAGCACGATCCCGGTGATGCCGCGGCGGCGCAGCTGCAGGTCGAGCTCGGTCCCGGTGAACGCGCCCCAGTGGCGCTTGGTGATCACGATGTCGCCGTCGGAGGCGAGCCCGGGAGGGAACGCGGAGAACGCGGCCGGCGGTGCGGCCGCCGGGCCGGGGCGCTCGGTGCGGCCGGAGGGCAGGTCACCGCCGTCGGGGGACCAGGCGACCCTGACCAGGACGACCGGGAGCTGCCGGGCGCGGAAGGCCTCGGCGAGCCGGATCCCCTGCTCCAGGATCCGGTCGGCGGGGGTGACGGTGGGCAGGCCCAGGATGCCCTGCTGGAGGTCGATCAGGACCAGGGCGGTGTGGCGGTCGAGGCTGAGGCCGGACATGGGTGACTCCTCGCTGGTTCGGCCCCGGTGGTCCGCCGGGGCGTGCGGTGCGTGCGGTGCGCCTGCCGTGCTGTGGTGTGCCGTGGGTCAGTCCTCGGCCGCCCCTCGCATACCGGTCAAACAGCCAAGCTGACAAGGCGTCGTCGCACGGGGTGCCCGGCAGGGTCCATGACCGTAGCGTGAGAGGGGGACCGGTCCCGCCCGTGGAGGGAGCGCCATGCGCCGTCGCCGATATCCGCCGATCGGGGACCACGGGCTGATCGGGGACCTTCGGACCGCCGCGCTGGTCTCCTCCGAAGGGGTGATCGACTGGTTCTGCGCCCCGCGCTTCGACTCGCCCAGCCTGTTCGCCTCCCTCCTGGACCACGACCGCGGCGGACACTTCGCCATCGCGGCCGAGGCGCGTGACCCCGTCACCCGGCAGCTGTACCTGGCCGACACCGCCGTCCTCGTCACCCGGTTCATGACCGGGGAAGGGGTCGGCGAGGTCGTCGACTTCATGCCCCTGGGGGAGGCCGAGGCGCCCGCCGACCGGCACCGGATCATCCGCATCATGCGCGTCACCCGCGGCACCGTCCGGTTCCGGATCGACTGCCGGCCCGCCTTCGACTACGGGCGCGCCGGGCACCACCTGGACGTGGAATCAGGCACGGCGCGGTTCGGCGGACCGGAGGTCTCGGCGTTCCTCCAGCTCAGCGGTCCGGCGCGGATGTGGCAGGACGGGACGGGCGTACGAGGAGAGGCGGAGCTCGGGCAGGGCGGGCTCGCCGCGGCCGTGCTGACGGTCTGCCACGACCCCGCCACCGCGCCGCCCGAGCCGATGACCGAAGCCGAACTGCGCCGGGCGTTCCGTTCCACCTACGACCACTGGCACCGCTGGCTGAGCCGCAGCCGCTACCGAGGCCGCTGGCAGCAGATGGTCAACCGCTCCGCGATCACCCTCAAGCTCATGACGTACGCCCCGACGGGCGCCCCCGTGGCCGCCGTCACCATGGGCCTGCCCGAACGGGTCGGCGGGGAGCGGAACTGGGACTACCGCTACACCTGGGTGCGCGATGCCTCGCTGTCGGTCAAGGCCCTGCTCGACCTGGGGCTCGAGGACGAGGCCGAGGCGTTCCGGCGCTGGCTGGGCGCCCGCGTGCACAGGGGCGGGACGGTGACCGGCGAGCCGCTGCAGATCATGTACCGGGTCGACGGCGACCCGCGTCTGGAGGAGCAGGTGCTCGGGCACCTGGAGGGGTACCGGGGGTCCGCACCCGTACGGCTCGGGAACGGGGCGGTCGGGCAGCTCCAGCTCGATATCTACGGCGAGGCCGTGTTCGCCCTCAGCCACGCCGCGGACCTGGCCCAGCTGGCCGGGTACGACGGCTGGCGGAACCTGAGCGACCTCCTCGACTGGCTGGCCCGCTCCTGGGACCGGCCCGACGAGGGCATCTGGGAGACCCGCGGCGGCCGCCGCGACTTCACCTACAGCCGGCTGATGTGCTGGTCGGCCTTCGACCGGGGCATCCGGCTCGCGGCGGACCTGGCCCGCCCCGCCGACGTGGCCACCTGGACCGCCGCACGGGACGCCGTCTTCCACCAGATCATGGAACGGGGCTGGAGCGAGCGCCGCGGGGCCTTCGTCCAGCACTTCGACGGCGAGGTGCTGGACGCCGCCCTGCTGCTGATGCCCACGGTCGGCTTCATCTCCCCGAAGGACCGCCGCTGGCTGTCGACCCTCGACGCGATCGAGGCGGAGCTGGTCTCCGACAGCCTGGTGCACCGCTACGACCCCGAGGAGTCGCCGGACGGACTGAGCGGCGACGAGGGCACGTTCTCCCTGTGCACCTTCCTGTACGTGGGCGCCCTCGCCCGCGCCGGCCGCCTCCCGGCGGCCCGGTACGCCTTCGACAAGATGCTCACGTACGCCAACCACGTCGGCCTGTTCGCCGAGGAGATCGGGCCGACCGGGGAGCAACTGGGCAACTTCCCGCAGGCGTTCACCCACCTCGCGCTCATCGCCGCGGCGCTCTCCCTGGACGAGGAGCTGGACCGCGCCGGATCCTGAGGCACCCTGTCGCGCCCCGCACCCGTTCCGCTACAGTGCGTGATGCCCGTACCGGTCGAAAAACGGATGGACCGTACGGGCGCCCTTGCGGAACACTGCGGAACCTTCTCTGACGGTCCGACACAGCAGGGTTGGTACGGGAAATGCCAGAATCGTCCAAGAGTTCGCCGAGCAAGGGCTCGGTGTTCCTCGCACTCCGCTACTACGGCCGGGAGCTGGCCCGGCTCAAACGCTGGACCGCCCCCGCGATGCTGCTCCCGGCGCTGGGCAACATCGGCATCAACTACGTGGCGCCGCTGGTCGTCGCCAAACTCGTCGGGCGGATCGCGGACGGCGCCGCCACCCGCACGGGTGCCATGCTCCCCTACGTGGCCGGTTTCGCCGCCGTCCTCCTCCTCTCCGAGGGGATGTGGCGCCTGGGACTGCACTGCCTCAACCGGGTCGACGCCCTGGGCGTCGAGCGGCTGTACGTCATCGGTCTGGACGAACTCTTCGCCAAGGACGCCGCGTTCTTCCACGACAACTTCGCCGGCTCGCTCACCAAGCGGGTCCTGAGCTTCGCCTCCCGCTTCGAGGAGTTCGTCGACGCGCTCACCTTCAACGTCGTGGGGCGGCTGGTGCCGCTGGTCTTCGGGTCGGTGGTGCTCTGGCAGTACGATCCGCTGCTCGTCGTCGGGCTCCTGACGATGATCGTGGTGACCGCGCTGGGCGTGGCACCCCTGATCAGGCGCCGGCAGGCGCTGGTCGACCAGCGGGAGGAGGCGATCGCCCGGGTGTCGGGGCACGTCGCCGACAGCCTGATGAACATGGACACGGTGCGCGCGTTCGCCGCCGAGGAGCGCGAGGCCGCCGAACACCGCTCGCGGGTCGCGCAGTCGCGCCGGCTCATGCTGCGCTCCTGGGACTACGGAAACCTGCGCATCGACACCCTCGTCGCGCCGATGTCCGTGCTGACCAACGCGCTGGGCCTGTTCCTCGCCGTCGCGCTCGCCCGGAGCGGCCACGGGGTGGAGGGGGTCGTCGTCGCCTTCACCTACTACAGCAACGCCACCCGCATCATGTTCGAGTTCAACCAGATCTACCGCCGTCTGGAGAGCTCGATGACGGAGGCCGCGCAGTTCACCGAACTGCTGCTGACCCCGCCGAAGGTGCTCGACCCGGTGTGCCCGGAACCGCTCCGGCCGCAGGCCTCCGACGTGTCCTTCGAAGGGGTGCGCTTCACCCACGCGGGCGGTACCGAGCCGCTCTTCGACGGCCTGGACCTGGCCGTCGCCGGCGGGTCGAAGATCGGCCTCGTCGGCCGGTCCGGCGGGGGCAAGACGACCCTCACCCGGCTGCTGCTGCGGATGACGGACATCGACGCCGGACGGATCCGGATCGGCGGGCAGGACATCAGCCGGCTCTCCCAGAGCGATCTGCGCAGCCTGATCGGCTACGTGCCGCAGGACCCGGCCATGTTCCACCGCACCCTGCGCGAGAACATCGCCTTCGCCCGGCCGGACGCCACCGACGCCGAGATCCGCCGCGCGGCCGAGGCGGCGCACGTCACCGAGTTCGCCGACGCCCTCCCGGACGGCTTCGACACCATGGTCGGCGAGCGCGGGGTCAAGCTCTCGGGCGGGCAGCGCCAGCGGGTCGCCCTCGCCCGGGCCATCCTGCGCGACGCGCCGGTCCTGCTGCTCGACGAGGCGACCAGCGCGCTGGACTCCGAGAGCGAGCTCCTGGTCCAGGACGCGCTGTGGCGGCTCATGGAGGGCCGGACCGCCCTGGTGGTGGCGCACCGGCTGAGCACGGTCGCCACGATGGACCGCCTCGTCGTCCTCGACCGCGGCCGCATCGTGGAGCAGGGCACGCACCAGGAGCTGCTGGCCGCCGAGGGGGCCTACGCCAGGCTCTGGCAGCACCAGTCGGGCGGCTTCCTCGACGACGCCCCCGCACGGGCCGACCTGCTCTAGGGGGCGGCTGCGTCCGTTCGGGCGAGACGGGGCGGTCCGCCCGCTCGCCGCGGCCTGGCCGGTCCCGGCGGACCGGCGGTGGACGGGGTATGCATGCATAGGGCGCCGGTGCCGGGGCAGGCGCAGGGAAGCGCGCGGGAAGGGTGATGCCGGATGGTGATGCCGGGAACGGAAGACGAACGGTTCAGCGTTGCGGTACGGACGGTGGACGGCGCGGTCCTCCTCACGCTCGGCGGCGAGCTGGACCACGACACGGCCGAGCCCCTCCGGCAGGCCCTGGCGGCGGCGGCCGTGGCGGGCGGACGGCTGGTGGTGGACATGTCGGGGCTGCGGTTCTGCGACTCCACCGGGCTGAACGCCCTGCTGCACGGGCGGATCGCCATCGAGGAGGCCGGCGGCTCCCTGGAGCTGGCCGGACTCGGCGGGCCGGTCGCCCGGATGTTCCGCATCACCGGGGCGGACGCGGTCTTCCCCGTCCACGACGACGTGGCGCAGGCACTGGGCTGAATCCCGGCCGGTGAGAGCGAGGAGAGGGGCAGCAGGGCCATGGAACAGCGCGGGCCGGTCAACCGGAACTGGCTCCTGGTCCTCGACGGGCTCACGGAGCCCGTCTCACGCGGCCGTGACTTCACCCGGCGGGCCCTGACCGCCTGGAGCTGGCTGCCCGCGGCCACGCCGGAGAGCCGGCAGGCGGCGGAGGACGTCCTGCTGCTGGTCTCGGAGGTGGTGGCCAACGCCTGCCGGCACGGGGGCGGGCCCGGGGCACTGGTCCTGGACTGCGCGGACGACCGGCTCCGGATCGAGGTGACGGACACCGACCCGGCGCCCCCGGTCCCGCCCGGCTCCGGCCGCCCCGGGGCCGCCGGACGGCCGGGCGGTTACGGGCTCCTCATCGTGGACCGCCTGGCCCGGGCCTGGGGATGGCGCCCGGGGGCGGTCGGCAAGTGCGTCTGGCTGGAGGTCCCCTGCCCGCCCGAGATCCGCCGCCCGCACGGGTCGCGGGCCCCGGCGGGGCTCGGCGGAGGGCGCGCGGGGCAGCTCTGAGTCCGCCGGCGGGACGCGGCCCGGGGAGCGGCCCGCGCGGCTGTTCGGGTGACGTTCGGGCCGAAGCCGTTCAGACATGACAAGATCGTCAGAAAGGATCTTCATAGCGCCTCGGACCCGACATACTGACGCCTGTGAAGACCGAAGACGAGACCGTTCAGCTCGGCACCGAGGGCTGTACGGGCCTGATCACCCTCAACCGTCCCGAGGCCCTCAACGCCCTCACCCGTCCCATGGTGCTGCGGATCACGGAGGCGCTGACGGCCTGGGAACACGACCCCGCCGTCCGCCAGGTCCTCCTCCGCGGGGCCGGTGAACGCGGCCTGTGCGCGGGGGGCGACATCCGCGCCATCCACGCCGACGCGAAGGCCGGCACCACCGGTTCGCTCGCCTTCTGGCGGGACGAATACCGGCTGAACGCCCGCATCGCCCGTTACCCCAAGCCGTACGTGGCCCTCATGGACGGGATCGTCATGGGCGGCGGGGTCGGCCTGTCGGCCCACGGCGGCGTCCGGATCGTCACCGAGCGCTCGCGGGTCGCCATGCCCGAGACCGGCATCGGATTCGTCCCCGACGTCGGCGGCACCTACCTCCTCTCCCGCGCCCCCGGCGAACTCGGCACCCACCTGGCCCTGACCGGTACGGCGGTCGGCCCCGGCGACGCGGTCCTGTGCGGGCTCGCCGACCACTACCTGCCGTCCGACTGGCTGGAGGAGTTCACCCGGGAGCTCACCCTCGCACCCGTCGCCGAGGTACTGGGGAAGTTCGACGGCGCCACCGCCCCCGCGGTCCCGCTCGCCGCCGAGCGGGAGTGGATCGACCACTGCTACGCCGCCGACACCGTCGAGGAGATCCACCGGCGGCTGCTGGCCACGGGCCTGCCCGCCGCACGCGAGGCCTCCCAGACCCTGCACGCCAAGTCCCCGACCTCGCTGAAGGTCACCCTTGCCGCCCTGCGCCGCGCCCGCGAGCTGGACTCGCTGGAGCAGGTGCTGGAGCAGGAGTACCGGGTCTCAAGCGCCGCGCTGTCCGCCCCCGACCTCGTCGAGGGCATCCGCGCCCAGGTGATCGACAAGGACCGCCGTCCGCGCTGGTCCCCCGCGGCCCTGGTCCAGGTCCGCGCGGCGGCGGTGGACCGGTTCTTCGCCCCGCTCGGCGAGGGCGGCGAGCTGACCTTCCCCTAGTAGTGCTTTGTTAGGTGGTGTCGTAGGGCTGCCAGGGGACGGTTTGTCGGCAGGTGGGGCAGGTGCCGGTCCAGGTCGCCAGGAGGTGTTGGAGGAGGTCCAGGGCCTGGTAGAGCGTCAGACCCTGGACCGTCCGGGCCGCCCGGCACGCACGCTCGCCGCACGCACCGAACGACCCGGCCTGATCCGGCGCGAATTGTCAGACAGGCCCTGAGCCGGGGTCAGCTCCGTGCGAGCCGCGTCGCCAGGCCGTCGAGGATCCGCTGGAGGCCGTAGTCGAAGTTCTCGTCACGCAGCCGCGCCGGGTCCTTGCCCTGCCAGGCGGCTGCGTGGTCCTGCGTCAGCGGGTGCTCCTCCAGGGCCTGCTGGGAGGCGGGCACCAGGGACTCCAGCCACTCGCTCTCGCTCTTGCCGCTGCGGGCGAGGAGGGAGAGGTAGGAGGCCTCGCTGGTGGCCGCTCCGAGCACGTAGGACATGACGGCCTTCATCGCCAGGTCCGCCTCGGCCTTCGGGAAGCCGGCCGCCAGGGCCATGGCCAGCATCCGCTCCGACATGCGCATCAGGTTGGGGCCCAGGTGCGCGAGGCCCACCTGGCCGAGGACGGACGCCACCCAGGGGTGGCGCAGGACCATGCCGCGCAGGCTGTGCCCGCTGTGCGCCAGGGCCTCGCGCCATCCGTCCGCACCGGTGACGGCCGGGAGTTCGAGCTCGCCGTAGACCTCGTCCACGACCAGTTCGATCAGCTCGTCCTTGTTGGCCACGTGCCGGTAGAGAGAGGTGGCGGCCGTGCCCATCTCGGTGCCCAGCTTGCGCATGCTCAGCGCCTCGATGCCTTCGGCGTCCAGCAGCCGGACGGCCGCCGCGACGATCTGCTCCCGGCTGAGCGCGGGCTGCTCCTTCTGCCGACGGGGCCGGGCCCAGACGGAGGGGACGGGGGCGGAAGTCTGCTGCTCTGATGAGGACATGCCCCCAGCCTACCGCGCTGCGCACGCTGTACGCACGATGCGTACACCTGGATGGCTCATCCGTCCGGAAAAGCGCGCCGCCGCGGGCCGGAAGGGCCCCGCGCGGGGGCGGGGCGGGGGTGTCCGCAGCCGTACGGCAGGAGGGCGGAGGAGGCGGCCAAGGCCCCGGCCCGCGTCGTGCACGCGGCCGTACCGGCGCCCGGCGCATGGGCTCCGACCTGCGGCGATGTACCGATCTCGATACGATGTCCCCCTCGGGAAAGGGGAGTTGATGGACCGGAACATACGCTCGGTGGAAGACGTACTCGGCCTGCTGGACGGACTGTTCGCACCGGGGGCGGACCGCTGGACGGCCGCCGGCGCGGACTGGTGGGACGGCTTCTACGCCGACCGCTCCAAGCCGGTGCCGTTCTTCGTGGCGAAGCCCGACGAGAACCTCGTCTCCCACCTCGAACGCGGCCTGATCACCCCCGGCCGGGCCCTCGACCTGGGCTGCGGCCCCGGGCGCAACGCCCTCCACCTCGCCTCCCTGGGCTTCCAGGTGGACGCCGTCGACCTGTCCCCGGCGGCCCTCGCCTGGGCCGGGGACCGGGCCCGGGAGGCGGGTGCCGACATCCGCTTCCACCGCGGCGACGCCTTCGCCCTGGCCGCGGCCGGCGAACTCGGCGGCCCCTACGACCTGGTGTACGACTCCGGCTGCTTCCACCACCTGCCGCCGCACCGCCGCGTCAGCTACCTCGCCCTCCTCGAACGCGTCCTCGCCCCCGGCGGCCACCACGGCCTCACCTGCTTCGCGTCCGGCGCGATGGGATCCGAGCTCCCCGACGCCGCGCACTACCGCGAGGGCGGCCTGGGCGGCGGGCTCGCCTACACCCCCGCATCCCTGCGCTGGATCTTCTCGGGCCTGGAGGAGCGGGAAATCCGCCGGATGCGCGACCAGCCGCAGGAGTCCCCGCACTTCGGCGAGGCCTTCCTCTGGACCGCCCTCTTCCGCCGCCCGTCCGTGACGCCGTAGACCCCGGCCGGGCCGGGCAAGGCCGGCCGGCACGACGACCGCTACCCGGGGGCGGCGGGCGGGGAGAGCTCCGTGCTCAGCCAGCCCAGGGCGTCGGGGTACATCCCGGTCCACGTCTGGAAGTTGTGGCCCCCGGCCGGCCGGACGAGCGTCTTCACCCGGACCCCGCTGCCCTGCGCCGCCCGGGTGAAGGCGGCCAGCTGCTGCGGCGGGCTGTCCCGGTCCTGCGCCGAGGTGGCCAGGAACAGCCCGACGTCCTCGCCCTTGGCCTGCCCGACCAGCCACACCGGGCTGTTGTGCTCCCGTAGCACCGGGTCGGGCAGCACCTGCGGATCCCCGGTCAGCGGATCGGGGTCCAGGGCCGCGCCCGCACGGAACACCTTCGGGTACTGCAACGGCAGCTTCACCGCGCAGAACGCCCCCGTCGACACCCCCATCAGCCCCCACCCCTTCGGCTCGGGCAGGGTGCGGAAGTTCTTCCGCACCAGGTCCGGGACGTCCTCCGCGAGCCAGGTGGCGATCTTGCGCTGCGGGGTGTCGCTGCAGTCGGTGTTCACCCCACCGGGGTACAGCTCCGGGATGACGAGGATGAACGGCTGCGCCGCCCCCAGCCGCACCAGCTGCTCCAGCGCGTCCGGCATGGAGCCCAGGTCGATCCAGGAGCGCGGCGTGCCCGGGTACCCGTGCAGCAGCGTCAGCACCGGGAAACGGGTCTTCTGCGCGCCCGGGGCGTCGTACTCGGGGGGCGTCCACACGACCACCTGGCCGGCGAGCTTGGAGCGGCTGCCCCGGAAGTAGGTGCTCCGGGTGCCGTTCTCCCCGGGGGTGAAGCGCGCCCGGCCGACCGGGGGGCCGGTCATCGCCGAGGCGCCGGCGTCCGCACCGGTGCCCAGCAGGTCGTCCCAGGAGGCGTACAGCCCGTAGCCGTCGTTGATCCAGGCGGCCACCACGCCGATGGCCGTCAGCTGGCACACCCCGATCATCAGCACCCGGGCCACCCAGCGCACCACGCCCGGGCCCGGCACCCGGTTCCACAGCAGCAGCGCCAGGAGCATGGCCAGTGCGGTGACGGCGATCAGCGTGACGAGGAACGACGTGCTGGTCAGCTCCACGGCGGCGGCTCCTGACGTACGGTCACGGGTCCTCGTGTCACCGGGGATGCCCGGTGTCCCCGCGCTCCCCGCTGTCCCATCCAATGTACGGGCCCGGAACCGCTACGCGTGGACGCTGACCGTGACGGAGTGCCAGCCCGTCGCCCCGTCGGGGAGGGTGCCGCGGCGCTCCTGCGTCTGCACCTCGCCCCGCCCGTCGGTCGCACGGACCTCCAGGGTGTGCTCCCCGGGCGCCGCCTCCCACGGCCACACCCACTGCCGCCAGGTGTCGGTGCCGTCCGCGTCGCCGAGCCGGGCCTCGTGCCAGGGGCCGCCGTCGGCCCGTACCTCCACCCGGGCGATGCCCCGGTGCTGCGCCCAGGCCACCCCGGCCACGGCGACCCGTCCCCGTGCGAGCTTCGCGAAGGCGCGCGGGGTGTCGATCCGCGACTGCGTCTTGACGGGTGCCTGCTGCGCCCAGGAACGGCGCACCCAGTACGCGTCGTACGCCGCGAAGGTGGTCAGCCGCAGCTCCGTCAGCCACTTGCAGGCGGACACGTACCCGTACAGGCCCGGTACGACCATCCGGACCGGGAAGCCGTGCGCGAACGGCAGCGGACCGCCGTTCATCCCGACGGCGAGCAGGGCGTCCCGGCCGTCCATGACGGTCTCCACCGGTGTGCCGATGGTCATCCCGTCCACCGAGCGCGCCACCAGCTGGTCGGCCGGGCCGCCCCGCGAGGGCGGCCGCACCCCGGCCTCGTCCAGCAGGTCGGCGAGGCGGACGCCGAGCCAGCGGGCGTTGCCCACGTAGGGGCCGCCGACCTCGTTGGACACACAGCACAGGGTGATGTCGTGCTCGGTCAGGGGCCGGGCCAGCAGGTCCGCCAGGGTCAGGGTGAGGGGGCGGGACACGCCCTCGCCGTGCAGGGTCAGACGCCAGGTGCGGGCGTCGACGCGGGGCACGACCAGGGCGGTGTCCACCCGGTAGAAGTCCGGGCCCGGGGTGAGGAACGGCCCCACGCCCGGCACGTGCAGGTCCGCCCCGGCGGGCACCGGCGGCGCCGGCTCGGCGGGGGGCGGCAGCCCCAGGTCCGCGCGGGAGGCGGTGGCACCGGCCGAGCCGTGGGCGCCGAGCCGCCGCCCGGCGTATCCGGCGGCCGCCGAGGCGGCCACGGTGGCCGTGAGGAGGCGGCCGAAGGCACGCCGGTCCATCGGCCAGGTCCCGCCGGTCCGGCCCGGCGCCGGGTGGGGCCGGCGGACGACGGTGACCAGCAGGTACAGCGCGACAGCGGCGGCCGCCGCAGCGGCCACGGAGGGCAGCGCGTCCTTCCAGCCGGCCTCGGGGCGGCTCAGCGCGGCCGCCGCCCCCAGCACCCCCACCGCCGCCGCGAGGGCGCAGCCGGCGCGCGGGTGGCGGACGGCGAGGATCCCGGTGCCGGCGGCGAGCAGGGCCAGGACGGCGCAGATCCCGAGGGTCAGCACCAGCTTGTCGGAGGTGCCGAAGGAGCGGACCGCCCAGTCCTTGACGGCCGCCGGAGTGCGGTCCACGACGACGCCGCCGACCGCGGTGAGGGGGGAGGCCTCCGGGCGTACGAACGCGGCCGCGAGCTCGCCGACCGCCAGTCCGCAGAAGGCGGCGGCCACGCCGCTGACGGCTCCGGCCGCGGCCGAGGGGCGGGCGGGGCCCGCCTGTACAGGTGTCATGGGGCTCACCTCCGCGCCGGACACCCCGTCGGGGCCCTGCCGCCAACATAGCCCCGCATCCCGGGGCGCGGAGCCTTCTCCCCGCCCCGCCCTTTCTCCGTCACGGCGCCACCGCGCCCGCGCCTCGAACGCCGGCGGGGCTGAGCTCCGCTGGGCGCGTTCCGGCCCGCACCGGGGATCAGGGGCGGGGCCCCCGGGACCGGGCGAAGGGCGGGTGGGGGACCTCGCCCCGCGCAGCGGGCCCGGCGTCCGGTGCGGGTTCCGGGGCCGGCCGGGGAAGGCCCCCCGGGGCGGTGCGGTCGGCGCACGGGGCCGGAGCGGCCGGTCTGCGCTTGCGGAGTTCCACCACGCCGTCGGTGATCCCGGCGGCGGCCGGGGTCCGGGGCAGCTCCTGGGCGTTCTCGTGCATGTCGGTGCACTCCTGTCGGCTCTCGTGGCCCGTGCGCGCCGCAAGGGGCGGCCGCCGGATCGTTCCGGCGGCCGCCCCTCGGCCGCTCCGGGTCAGTGAACCCAGTGCCCCCGCCGGACGGGGCAGCCCGCGAGGCGATTCCCCCGGAAGAGTGAAGCCGTCTCCGGCGTCACACCGGCAGGGACCAGGCCTGGTCCGCCCGGTGGTCACCGCAGGCGGTCAGCCGCAGCCGTTCGGCCGCCGCGTCGGCGGTCAGGCAGGTGCCGGACGCCTCCTCCACCAGGGACCCGTCCCGCCGGTGGCGCCAGCTCTGCCCCGCCCTGCGTCCGGGCGCGCAGTCGGCCAGTTCCACCAGACCGCCCGAGCCTGCCGTGAGGCACTGCCCGGCCAGCCTCAGCCGTCCACCGCCGCCCAGGGTCCAGCGCTGGTCGGCCCCGGCGGTGCAGGCCGCCAGGACGACCGCACCGACCCCGCTGGTGCTCGCCCCGTCCGCGCACTTCGCCCCGAGGCCGTTGATCTGCCCCGTGGGCACGGGCGCCGCGCAGCCGTGCGGGGTGAGCCGCCACACCGCCGTGTCGTGCGCGGCGACCCGCCCCGTCAGCGTGTCGCCCGCCTCCGTGCGCCTCCCGGTCCACAGGTCCACGGCGTCCACCGCGCACGGGGCCGGCAGTCCGGCGTCAGCCAGCGGTACGGAGACGTCGCGGTCGGCGGCCGAGCGGTTGAGCACCGCCACGGCCCGGTCCCCGTTCGCCAGCGGCCGCACCAGCACCTCGAAGGTGGCGTTGGAGGAGACGACCGCGCCCTGCCGCCCCAGCGGATCCTGGTCCAGGCCGATCAGACGGGTGTTCCCCAGGGCCGCGAGACCGCCCGGGCTGAGCGCCGAGACGTCCGAGGAGAGGATGAACGGGGCTGCCATCATCGCCCACAGCGCCACCTGGCTGCGGCTCTCCGCGTCGGTCAGCCCGGGGGCGCCCGCGATCAGGAAGTCCGGGTCGTTCCAGTTGCCGGGGGCGGCGTAGCGGCCGAGCCAGCGGTTGTACCCGTAGTTGCCCAGCACCGAACTCCAGCGGGAAGTCTGCGGGGCGGTCGGCTTGTAGACCTTGATGTCCTTGCCCTCGCGCCACAACTGGCCGGTCTCGCCCACCCAGTCGAGGACCTTGTGCCAGTCGGCGCCGCCCCACTCGCCCTGCTGGAAGTAGGCCGGGGCGGAGGCGGAGAGCACCATCGCCCGCCCGCTGTCGCGCAGTGCCCGCGCGACGGAGTTGTACGCGTCCCGGTAGGCCTGCTCCTTGGTCTTCCCCGGGGGCACCCACAGGTTGCAGCCGTCCATCTTCACGTAGTCCACCTCCCACGAGGCGAACAGCCGGGCGTCGCGGGCGTAGTGGTCCGCGCCGCCGCCCTCGGGGGCGCCGCTGCCGGGGTAGCGCTCGCAGGTGAGCGAACCGGCGTCCTCGTAGATCCCGAACTTCAGCCCCTTGGCGTGCAGATGCCCGCCCAGCCAGGCCATGCCGTGCGGGAACTTCACCGGGTCGGCGACCAGGTTCCCCTGCGCGTCGCGCTCCCGGCGCATCCAGCAGTCGTCCACCGTGACGGTGTCGTAGCCCTTGGCGGCGAGGCCGCTGGAGACGAGGGCGTCGGCGTTGGCGACCACCTTCGCCTCGTCGACGTCGCACATGTAGTGCGCCCAGTTGTTCCATCCCATGGGCGGGGTGAGGGCCAGCGGGGTGTCCGAGGTCGCGGTCGGCTCCGCCGTCGCGGGGGCGGGGCAGAGCGCGAGGGCGAGCAGGGCGGCCGCGGTCAGACAGGGGAGTGAGGCGCGCAGGCGAGGCGGCACGGGGTCTCCTTGGCGTGGTGCGTACCGACGGGGATCGTGCCTCAGTGCAGCGGGGTGACCACGCACTGTCAACAGGGGTCGGTGGTTATGGACCGATGACCAGCAATATGGCCGCAGTCGGTATCACACAGTCGTGTCACACAGTCGTGTCACACAGTCGTGTCACACAGTCGTGTCACGCGGTCGTGTCACGCGGTCGTGTCATACGGCCCGGCCGTGTCACCCCGCAGCACCGGGGGCCTCGGAGAGACGCCGTATGTGACGCTGGCTGATACGGTGTATCTCATGCCGAGAAGATCAGCGGCCCTCGACCGGGCCACCCCCGAGGCCATCGCCGTCGCCGCGCTGCGCATCCTCGACGAGGAAGGGCCCGGGGCCCTGAGCTTCCGCGCCCTCGCCGACCGCCTGGAGGTCTCCCACGCCACCGTCCAGCGCCGCTGCACCGACCTCGCCGGCCTGCTGGACCTGTGCACCGAGCACCTGGCGGCCCGGCTCCCCGACATCCCCGCCGGCACCGACTGGGCCGAGGCCGCCGAGCAGCGGTTCGGCGCCCTCTACCGGCTCCTCACCGCCCACCCCGGGCTGCTCGTCCTGCGCGGCGGACGCCCCTGGCTCGGCCGCCAGCTGCTGGCCCGCCTCGTCGAACCCGCCCTCGCCGACAGCGTCGCCGCCGGCATGACCCGCGTCGAGGCCATGACCGTCTACCGCCGGATGTACCTGCTCACCCTGGGCTGCGCCGCCTTCGTCGACCACCGGGACCCCGCCGGGGCCACCGCCGCCTCACGGGCCGCGCTCGCCGCGCTCGACCCGGCCGAGTTCCCGGTACTCGGCGGCGCTCCCGCCGAGCTGCTGCCCCCGCTGACCGACCACGAGGTCTACTACGGCGCCCTGCGCCAGCTCATCGCCGCCGCCCGGCCCACTGCCTGACCCGCCCCCAGTCCCGCCCCACCCGAGAGAGGCCGCCCGCCATGGAACAGCAGCTCGACTACGCAGCCGTCCGCGCCGCCGCCGTCCGCACGGCCGGGGCCGTCCGGCCCG